>CANNMD010000104.1 GCA_947505655.1 Acidimicrobiaceae bacterium
CACAACGCCATCGACATAACCCATCACGTAAAACGGCGCGTCGTTGACCTCGAGGTCGGTGCACAATCCGAGCGCTGGCGGCACGGGGACCGTGGTCTTGCCAACGGCAGCGATGATGCGGTATTCACGTGCCATGTCGTGAGCTGTGGCCAACACATGACCAAGCGGTGGGCGACGCAGCACCAGCTTTCGACCAGCACCATCAGTGACCAAGAAGGTGAGGTTCGAGCGGCCACCCGCAATGAGCTCTACCGAGAACGGCGCGACGACATTGTCGATGTTGGCGAGCAACCATTCGGTGATGTTGGCGACATTGAATCCCTGCACGCTGCGACCGTATCGTGCGGGCGCCACAAGGAACTAGCCCGGTCGACCGACGCCGACCACTTTGTTCCAACGCACCTGGGTGTAGCTCACCGAGGTTCCGGTTTGCGGGCTATGAATCATCATCCCGCCACCGAGATAAATACCCACATGGCTGATCGGCGAGTAATAGAAAATCAGATCACCAGGCTGCGCTTCGCTTGCCGGCACATGCGGCACTGACGAGTACTGATTTCGAGATTGATGTGGTAGCGAAACCCCGGCCGTTCCCCACGCCCATGCGGTGAGACCCGAACAATCGAACGCAACGCCGGGCGTTGATGAGGCGAACCGATACGGAACGCCAAGTTGGCTCTGCGCGGCTCTGATGGCCGCGCCAGCCTGTCCCGACACCGCAACATACGAGCCACCGCCGCCACCGCCACCGCCAAGAGAGGCCCCGCCGCCAAAGGCGCCACTGCCACTCTTGCCCGATCCCTTACGGGCGGCCGCAGCGGCTTGCTGTTGCTGAAGTTTCTGCTGAAACTGACGCTTTGCTGCCGCTTCTTGGCGCTGACGCTCTTGAGTGATGAGCGAACCGAGTTTCACCTTGGCCTTGGCGAGACGAGTGGCGGCCTCGCGGCCAGCCTTGTCGGCAGCCTTGCGGTTGACTTCGGCGTTCGCCGCGAGATCGGTGGCTTTGGTTTGTTTCTTCGTGAGCGACCGCTGCTCTTTGTCGAGCGCTCGCAACAGAGCTTCGAAATCGTCGGTGGTGGCTGCGCCAGCGTTCACCGCTACCCGAGCAAGATGATCGCGTTGCAGCCCCTCGTCGATGGCGGCCGGATCGGTAAACAGCGGCCCCAATGCCCCGCTGCCGCCGCCCATCACTTTTTGTACGGCCACATTCGAGAGTTGACCGCCAAGCACATTGAGTTCGGCTTGCTGTGAGGCGATCTTGCCCTGCGCCACCACGATCTCGGCATCAAGTTGCGACTTGAGGTCGAGGGCCTGCGCACCGAGCTCGGCGAAATGGCCCTCTTTTTGCTCGAGCGCATCGATCTCGGCGAGCACCCGCTTCACCTCGGCCTGCTGATTGCTGATGCCATCGGCGGCTACGGGCTCAATCGAGACGGCTCCCCCGAACAAAGCAATGGCGATTCCGAGACAGAATCGAATGGTCCGAGGCGCACGCATGACAAACAGGAATCTACCAAATATTACGGTTATGTTGCGAAACGGAGCGACGGACCTCTGGCACAGCGGCCGCGATGGCCGCTATTCCCACTCGATGGTGCCCGGTGGCTTCGAGGTGATGTCGTAGACAACTCGGTTGATGCCCTTGACCTCGTTGATGATGCGACTGGCCATCCGCTCAAGCAAGTCGTACGGAAGTCGCGCCCAATCGGCGGTCATTGCGTCGTCACTGGTGACCGCGCGAATGATGATTGGGTTCTCGTAGGTGCGTTCGTCGCCCATTACACCGACCGAGCGAATGTCGGCCAACACTGCAAACGCTTGCCAGATTTCGCGTTCGAGGCCGGCAAGGCGGATCTCTTCGCGAACGATGGCGTCGGCCTCTTGCAACACCGCCACGCGCTCTGTGGTGACCTCGCCAATGATGCGAACACCAAGGCCCGGACCTGGAAACGGCTGGCGCCACACGATCTCGTCGGGTAGCCCAAGCTCTGATCCGAGGCGACGCACTTCGTCTTTGAACAAGCTGCGTAACGGTTCGACCAACTTCAAGGTCATGTCATCGGGCAGACCGCCAACATTGTGATGGCTCTTGATGACCGAAGCGGTGCCGTCGCTGCCACCACTCTCGATGACATCGGGGTACAACGTTCCCTGCACCAAGAACAGAGCGTCGGTCAGGCCGCCAGTGTTCTCTTCGAAGATGCGCACGAACAGTTCGCCAATGGCCTTGCGCTTCAGCTCTGGATCGGTGACTCCTGCAAGGCGCTCGAAGAAGCGTTGCCCGGCATCGACATGAATGAGTTCGATGCCCATGTTGCGTCGAAACGTTTCGACGACCTGATCGCTTTCGCCCTGACGCATCAGGCCGGTGTCTACGTACACGCAGGTGAGCTGTGAGCCAATGGCACGATGCACCAGGGCCGCTGCAACAGCAGAGTCAACTCCGCCCGAGAGACCGCAGATCACGCGGTGCTCGCCCACCTTGGCGCGCACGGCAGCGATCTGATCGTCGATGACCGAGGTCATGGTCCAGCTTGGTTTGCAGCCGGCCAGATCGTGCAGGAACCGGCGCAGCACCTGCATGCCAAACGGCGAGTGCACCACCTCTGGGTGGAACTGCACACCCCAGATGCGGCGCTCTGCGCATTCGAGCGCAGCCACTGGTGCGTCAGGTGTAGACGCCGTGGCGATGAAACCGGTGGGCGGAGTAACCACCGCATCGAAATGGCTCATCCACACGTCTTGCTGAACAGGTAGATCGGCCAGCAACTGCGTGGCCGTGTTGGTCACGGTGAGCTGCGCGCGCCCGTATTCGCCGCGCATGCCTCGGCCAACCTCGCCGCCCTCGAGCTGTTGCGCAATGAGCTGCGCTCCGTAACAGATGCCCAAGATCGGGATACCGAGTTCGTAAATAGCCGGATCCAGTGATGGGGCGCCATCGACGTGAACGCTCTTGGGGCCTCCCGACAAAATGATCGCAGCGGGCTGACGACGGATGACTTCTTCGGCAGTAATTCGGTGGGGCACTATTTCGCTATACACGTTGAGCTCACGCACGCGGCGCGCAATGAGTTGCGCGTACTGGGCACCAAAGTCAACGACAAGGACGGTTTCGATACGGTCGGTCAAGAACCCGAATCTAGCCCCCGCTGGGCGAACACACCCATTACGCGCGACGATGGATCCATGCGTCGATGGTTTCTTCTCACCCTGACAGTTCTCGCCGTGCTTGCTCCGGCGCCGGCGCTTGCGGTGGGTCCCCCCGACTCGGGCGTCACCACCGACACAGCGGTCACTGCCACCTCGATCGACAACGAGTTTCTCAACACCAAGCGAGACATCTCCGAGTGCCTTGGCAACTCGGTCAACCTGCCCGACTGCGGCTTTCAGCCAACCACCCCCGGCGCACGAGGCGGAGCGCTGCAGTACGTCACGTTTGCGTTGATGGCGTTCGGCCTCGGCTTTATCTTCTGGCGCGTCACTCGCGGCGTCAGAGCCCGCGATTCAGCAGTCGATCCCACCAAGCCCTAGCAACTAACCCGCCGCAAGGCGATCGCCGCAAAAGGCAACCGTGCCGCTCACTAACGCGTGGGCTGCTTCCCACGGCACAAAATGGCCGCAGTCGCGAAGCAGAAAAGGTCCAACGTGATCAGCGAACACGGCCGCTGCCATGCGATCAAACGCCGGATAGATCACGTGATCGCTGGTGCCGTGCATGATCAGCGTGCGGGTTCGATCGTTCCGACCAATCATCGATGCTTCGCTGCGCGCGTTGGCCGAGAACGCACTCTCGTAACCACCAAAACTCGCCCTGAGCGACTCAGCGTTGGCAAATGGTTCCGTGTGGAAATCCACCTCGCCCGCACCAGCGAAGGCCCCAGGGTGGGCCCAGAAGCGACTGGTGTAAAATGTGGCGATGTATCGCTGGCGTTGCTCGGCGGTGGACAGTTCGGCGGCAAGTCCGTCGGGGTCGGTGCCTTGACGAATGAAGTAGTCGGCGGCCTCACGCGGTGCCCGGGTTCCTTCGATGCCGGACATCTCCTGTTTCAGAAACGGCAGCGGCGAGTTGAACAGCACCATTCGGTCGACCCATTCGGGATAGCGCAGCGCGAGATCTTGAATCACCGGGCCGCCGAGATCGCCGCCCAACAACACCACCGATTCATGCCCAAGGTGATCGTGCACTAACGCGTACAGATCACGTGCATGCGAGGCCACATCGTTGAAACCATCGGCGCTCACAGCGCTCTGACCAAACCCGCGCAAGTCGGGAACGATGACTTCGAACCCAGCATCGGCGAGCGGCTGAATCACCTTCCAAAAGATTCGCATCGTCTCGGGCCAACCGTGCACGCACACCAACGGCACCCCACCAACTCCCTCGCGTACGAAGGCTTGACGAAACCCTCGGGGCTCTGCGGTGTGCACGACAAAACGATCTGGATCGATATGTGCTGACGACATGCGCCAAGGGTACGCCAGCGTGCATCAGCGCGGCAGGGCCACGGTTACCGTATGTGTCTGTGACACCCGAAGAATTTCGTCAGAACGGTTATGCGCTCATCGATTGGATCACCGACTACATCGAGGGCATCGAGGCCTTCCCCGTGATCGATCCAGAGCTACAGCCAGGCGATGTTCGCGCGGCCCTTCCAGCGCACCCGCCCACCGCCATTGAGCCGTTCGATGCAGTGCTGCGCGACCTAGATGCCGTGATTCTGCCGGGCATCACGCATTGGCAGCACCCCAGCTTCTTCGCATACTTTCCGGCCAACGCGTCGTACTCGTCGATTCTTGGTGAGCTCGCATCAGCGGGCCTCAGCGTTCAAGGTATGAGCTGGATCACAAGCCCCGCTTGCACCGAGGTAGAGACCCTCATGCTCGACTGGATGCAAGAACTACTGGGCCTTCCACAGCGCTTTCGCAGCGACTCGACAACAGGCGGCGGCGTCATCCACGGGTCCGCGTCAGAGGCCACGCTCGCAGCCATCCTCGCAGCGCGCTGGCGCGCTACGAACGGCCACGTGAACCTCGACGGCGACACGTCGTCACTTGTTGCATATGCAACTACTCAGGCGCACAGCAGCATCGAGAAGGGTTTGCGAATCGCCGGAATTGGTCTCGACCGAATGCGTATGGTTCCGGTCGATGAGAATTTCGCGATGCGCGTCGACGAACTCGCGCGCATGATGGCTGCCGACATCGATGCCGGCCTCACACCGTTCTTCGTCTGCGCCACGCATGGCACCACCAGCTCCACCGCGTTCGATCCCACAGCTGAAATAGCGACAGTGTGCAACGCCAACAACGTGTGGCTTCACGTCGATGCGGCGATGAGTGGAATCGCAGCATTGGCCCCCGAGTATCGCTGGGTGAACAGCGGGCTCGAGCTCGCAGACAGTTACTGCACCAACCCTCACAAGTGGATGGGCGTCAACTTCGATTGCGATCTGTTCTGGACCGCTGATCGAGCTGCCCTGCTGGGCGCGCTCAGCATCTTGCCCGAGTACCTTCGTTCAAAGGCGGCCGAGTCGGGTGCGGTCATCGACTATCGCGACTGGCAGGTTCCACTGGGGCGCCGCTTCAGATCGCTGAAGTTGTGGTTCACCATTCGTTGCGACGGCATCGAGTCGATTCAAGCAATGATCCGCGAGCACGTTCGTCTCACCGAATTGCTCGCCGGATGGGTCGAGGCCGATCACCGCTTCGAGGTCGTGGCACCGCATCCGCTGAACCTGCTCTGCATCCGTTTGCGCGAGGGCAACGAGGCCACCGACTCGCTCATCGAGCGCGCCAACCTCACCGGCAAAGCGCTGTTCACGCGCACCGTGCTGAACAGCCAAAGCACCCTGCGAATCTCGGTGGGATCACGACTCACCACCGAGAGCCATGTATTCGCTGGCTGGCAATTGCTTCAATCGCTCGCTCAGTAGCACGTACCGTTTGCGTCGGGTCGCGAGGTTGCGCGCGTCGGTTCACGCTGCTTGAATCTGCATCTCGGCGTAAGCCGAATCAGTAACCCCACCGGATCCGTCCGGTGCGTACCCAAGGGGGCATCATGCGGCGTTTCGCCCGTGTCCTCGTCGCAGTCACGAGTTTGTTGGCTGCCGTTCCCTCCACTCACACAGCGCTCGCCGTTGGCAATAACGCCGTCAACGACTCGGCCTATGTGCAGCATCTCGTGTTCAACATGACACCCAGTCAGTTCACGAACGCGGCTCGGAGTCGGGTCGGCCTGCAGGGCACTGCTGGCGACACGTGGTTCGATTGGAGCACCGACCTGTGCTCGGCCCCGTTGGTCGGCAACACCGGCAGGTCGTTCAACTTCACTGAGTCGTGCCGGCGACACGACTTTGCGTATCGCAATACACATCTACTCGAGCGTCGCTACGGCGGTGGCGGGCAGTTCTGGAATAGCACGTCGCGCAAACGAATCGATCTGCAGTTTCTCGACGACACCAAGGCTCACTGCGCCTCACGATTCATCTTCGATCGCCCATCGTGTTACGCCTGGGCCTACACGTTTTACGGAGCGGTGCGGCTCGTCGCAGGTCCGTAAACAACGCCAAGCAACTCGTGCAAGATACGCCCGGTGGCACCCCAGACCGTTTCACCTTCGAGCTCGAAGAAATCCATTCGACGGTCAAGCGGCGCGGTTCCCCACCACTCTTCGCGATACGTGTTGCGGTCGGCGAGTTCATGCAGCGGCACCCACAAAATGCGATCGACCTCGGTTACGTCTGCCCGCAAGGTGGGGCGTGAGCCAAGATGAGCCACCAGCGGCACGATGTGACTGCGGCTCACCACGGTCGAGAGCGAACTGAGCTGTCCCCGCACGTTCACAGCGTGCGGGGGCAGGGCCACTTCTTCGTGAGCCTCGCGCACGGCAGCCTGCATCGGTGTCTCACCAGGCTCAAGGCGCCCTCCCGGAAAACTGATTTCGCCCGCGTGGTTGCGCAGATGCTGCGCTCGCTTGGTGAGCAACACCTCGACGCCGTGGGGGCCATCGGCCAACACCACCAGTACCGCCGACGGCCTGGCACCGGCAAACATTGGCGTCTCTGCCTCGCTGCCAAGACCGCTGTTCTCTACTGCACGTACAGCCGACTCAGCGTCGAGTGGTTCAGCCACATTCCAGACAGCAACGCTGCCAAGTCTCCACGCTCGGGGGCGAGGGATCACCTGACTGCCGCCGCGACGAGAACTCTCGAGCGTCATCAGGTGTGCCAATCGCCCGACTACGGCTACGCCGTTGGCGAAGGGATCCAGCCTGATTCGACGAGCTGCTTGAGCACCTCGGGCAAACCGGCCTTCTTGAGATCGGCGAGCACCCGACCGGGCGCTTGATCGCCGCTTTCAAACTCCTGCCATGCAAGAACAAGTTTGGCGAGATCGGCTACTGGACGTTCGAACGACATGGTTACAAGACTACGGCCGCAAGCGCCGAACAGAGTCGTGTCATCCCTTGCGTTTGCGATACGCCTTCACTCCATTGCCTACGAGTCGGCCAGCCGAGCGACCAACGGTAGAAGCCAAGCTGCCGTCGTCTGGCGTTGCTGGGCGGGTCACTCGGGGAGTGCCCGCGGCCCTGGCCGTCGACTTGGGCACCTTCACCTTTTCGGTGAAGTCGCTGAGCAACCAAATGAACCCCAATGCAAAGGCCAGCAGGCCCATCAAGATCCGCGTGCCGGCTTCAATTGAGACCGTGTTCTGCACAGCGCACAGCACCGTCAACAGCACCAGCACGGCATCGAGCACACGGTGAACCCGGCGGCTAAACACCTGAAATGCAGCAAGTGGCCCCTTGGCCGTGGCGGTATTCAGCACCACCAAGCCGCCCAACAGCGTAGGCACCATCGGCGTGGTGCTCTGTATGCCCTGAGCCACGAACACAATGCCGATCAGATACTCCGCGCCCTGATGTGCCCAGAACGGCCTCTTGCCTGATTCAGCCATGGGTCACAAGCTACCGGTGACTCGTTGCGGTTGTGAGCGCCAACGCAAACGGCCCCAAGCCGAAGCTCGGGGCCGTTTTCGTTGGGGGGACTCCGTCAACAGTTGTCGACGAAACCCAAATCACTTCCCACCGAAGTGGTTACATCATGCCGCCCATGCCGCCCATGCCGCCCATGCCGCCCATGCCGCCGGCGCCGCCGCCTGGCATAGCGAACTTCTTCTCTGGCTTGTCGGCCACGAGACATTCGGTGGTCAAGACGAGCGCTGCGATTGACGCAGCGTTCTGCAATGCAGCGCGGGTCACCTTGGCTGGGTCGATAATGCCGGCCTTGACAAGGTCGGTCATCTCGCCAGTAGCGGCGTTGAGACCCATGTTGCCTTCGGCTGACTCAACCTGCTGCACGACGACTGCGCCCTGCAGGCCAGCGTTGTCAGCGATCGTGCTGAGCGGCGCGATGAGCGACTCCCAGACGATCTTTGCACCAGTGGCCTCGTCGCCCTCGAGCGACGCAACAACCTTGGCAACTGCGGCACGGGTACGAACCAGAGCCACACCGCCACCGGCAACAACGCCTTCTTCGATGGCTGCACGAGTTGCAGACACAGCATCTTCGATGCGGTGCTTCTTCTCTTTGAGCTCAACCTCGGTTGCGGCGCCGACCTTGATGA
>CANNMD010000105.1 GCA_947505655.1 Acidimicrobiaceae bacterium
ACAACGATGCGAGTTGTAAACGGCGCTGGCGTGCCTTCGGTAATCGTCCAGTTGCCGTCGCTGCTTAACGGCGCAGCCGACGAATACGACGCAGCGTCACCCGACAAGAAGAACTCTTCTTGGGTGTAGCCAACCGACGCAAGATCGAGCCCGCCGATTCCCATGACGATGCCACCCTTGCCGCCAGTAATGGGACCCGTGACCGTGGCTGCGCCGACAGCGTCGGGTTTGAAGGCGGGCCGCGCCACGGTTGTGGTGGGTGCGTCAGTAGCAGCCGAGGTTGATGCAACCGTGGCGGACGCCGCGGTGTCGCCGCCGCTTGAGCCCGACGATGAACACGACGAGACACCCAAGAGCGCTACAGCGAATACGAATGCGGGCCGCGTGAAGTGGCTCATGGATCCCCCTGATGATCGATTGGTTCGCGACATCAACGAGGCGAACCCGCTCTGAGCCTTGCATATCCGAGTGACCAGATCGCTAGCTCGGCATCAATTACCAGTTCGTTGACTTCTCGAGACGGTTGATCGATGGCCGCAGGATGAGCGCGTAGGTGTCGGCAATTGAGGGCTCGCGATGATCCTTCTGAGCAGCCAATCGATCCGGATCGGCAACCACTGCCATGAACGCAGCCTTGCTTGGGAATGCGTTGAACCGCACCTGATCCCATTGGCGGCCGTCGCCCATAATGGTTCCCTGCACGTCGTACCAACCGTTGATGCGCGCACCGTGCGGCACCGCAACGGCGCCCGCAGCGTTTTGGTACGCCACCATGTCGGTCAAGCCGCCATCGACATACTTGATGACGTGCATGACCACGACAGGACCATCGTCTTCGGTGGCCGGATGCGGAACATCGGCCCATGACGGCTGCTCTGTTGGCTTTGGCACATCGATTGGGGTGCAGCCCATCACAATGGTTTCGGCCATGCCGGCTTCCTTGTGAACGTGCTTCTCTTTGAAGTCGGTGCGTGACTGCATGTCGATGAATGAGCGACCTGTTGGGTAGCGCACGACGGCAATGCGATCCCACATCGGGGCATCGCCGAGCAACTGCGTATCGACTTCGGCGAGGAACACCATCGACGCACCAATGGCTGCCAACGGGCCGATCGGGGCATAGAGGTCGTCGGCTTCGCGGCCGCTGATGTTGAGCTCGGTGCCGTCGGTGTAGTCGGCCTTCTCGCGGTACTTCATCAGGTTGACCATGTAGACCGGACCGTCTTCGTCGGCCGGTGTGGTGGCCAAACGAATTGCGTACTCGGTATCGACCTGGCCGTAGCGAACGGCGGCATGGCGCTGTGATGAACCGGCGTCGGGAGTGTTCGTCATGGTGTCCTCTGAAGTCGTTGAGTCGATGGCTCGCTGCCCATCGAAGTTGTTGGCGCAAATCTAGTATTTGTCATCGTCGATGACAATTTATGTGGCGGCGCGCGTTCGGCGGCGGGTCATAATGCGTCATGCGTTATCGACGACTCGGCAGGACAGCACTACAGGTCAGCGAACTGTGCCTCGGCACGATGAACTTCGGGCCGCAAACCTCGGAGGCCGACTCGCACACCATCATGGATCGTGCGCTCGAGTTGGGCATCAACTTCTTCGACACCGCCAATCGTTACGGCGGACACCTCGGCGTTGGCGCCACCGAAGAAATCGTTGGAAACTGGTTCGCACTCGGCGGCGATCGGCGCGAGAAGGTTGTGCTTGCCACCAAGCTCTACGGACCAATGACTGATTGGCCCAACGACGGCCGCCTCTCGGCTCGGCACATTCGCGCCGCGTGCGACGCCAGCCTGCGTCGCCTGCAAACCGATCACATCGATCTCTTCCAGATGCACCACGTGGATCGCACCGCGCCGTGGGACGAAATCTGGCAAGCGATGGAGACGCTCACCCAGCAGGGCAAGATCATCTACGTGGGCAGCAGCAACTTCGCTGGTTGGCACATTGCCCGAGCGAACGAAGCTGCGAGTCGCCGCGGATTCCTCGGCCTCATCAGCGAGCAGAGTCACTACAACTTGTTGGTGCGCACGATCGAACTTGAAGTGCTGCCGGCATGTATTGAATACGGCGTCGGAGTCATCCCATGGAGTCCATTGTCGGGTGGCCTGTTGGGCGGCGTGTTGGGCAACGAAGACACCGCCCGACGCCAATCGCCGCAAGCCCTCAAGCGCATTGCCAAGATTGGCCCGCAGCTCGAGAAGTGGGAAGCGCTGTGCGGACAACTCGGCGAGCAGCCGGCCGCTGTTGCGCTGGCGTGGTTGTTGCATCAGCCTGGTGTCACGTGTCCGATTATCGGGCCACGCACCAGCGAGCAGCTTGATGGCGCATCGCTTCGGGCGCTCGACATCTCACTCGATGCCGATGCACTCGCTGCGATCAATGCGATCTTCCCTGGCCCAGGTGGCTCGGCACCCGAGGCGTACTCGTGGTGAGCGCGAACTAGATGCGTTCGTAGTCGTCGAGCTTCGGTGCCGCCATCTCGTGACGGAAGTGATCGAAGGTCCACGGCCAAGTGGCAGGAATGCCATCGGCGTCGAGATACCAACTGCGACAGCCGGTGGCCCACACCGTGGTCTTGGCGGCTTCTTTACGCGCAGCATCGAACGCGGCCGTGGCCTCGCGGCCTGCGCTGATCTGCGTGCAACGTCCGGCGCGAATCTCTTCGACGAGTTCGAGCACGTAGGCAATCTGCAGTTCGGCCACCTCGATCAGCGAGAAGTTGCCCACCGGACCGTTGGGGCCGTTGAGCATGAACAGGTTCGGGAAGTCGGGCACCGAGATCGACAGCATCGCCACTGGACCGTGAGCCCACACGTCGTCGAGCACTAGGCCGTCGCGGCCGATCACGTCCATCGGGCGCATAAAGCGATCGACTCGGAAACCGGTTGCCAACACGAGCACATCGAGTTCGTGCAGTTGCCCGTCGACAGTGCGCACGCCGCCTGGCTCGATGCACTGGATACCTTCGGTGACCAGTTCGGCGTTGGGCTTTTGGATCGCAGAATAAAAGTCGCCAGAAATGACGAGGCGCTTACACGCAGCGCGATAGTCGGGCCGCAGCTTTTCGCGCAGCACCGGGTCGTGCACGCTGTCTTCGAGGTGCGCCTTACACACCGCCTCAATGAGTTGCATCTCAGGCGAATCGGCATTGATCACAGCATTCGAGAACCGGTCGGCGAAGCCGCGCGAGATTTCGTCGCGCATCATCGTGATGATCTCGGGATGCGCCTTGAATTGCTCGATCTCGGCTTCGGTGAAGGCGGGGTTTTCCTGTGGACCAATCCACTGCGGCGTGCGCTGAAACATGGTGATCGCGCTGACCCGATCGACAAGCGCTGCAACGATCTGCACCGCCGTAGAACCCGTACCAATCACGCCGACGCGACGGCCATCAAGCGGCACGCTGTGATCCCAGCGCGCGCTGTGAAACGATGCCCCAGCGAACGACTCGATGCCATCGAGATGCGGAATGTTGGGATGGTGCAGCACGCCGGTAGCCGCAATGATCACGTCGACGGTGTCGGTGCGCCCGTCGGTAGTGGTGAGGTTCCATCGGCCATTCACGAACTCGGCCTGAGCTATTGCGGTGCCAAACACGATGCGCTCAGGGACTGCGTGCCTCTGCGCGACACCCTCGAAGTAGGCCTGAATTTCGGCACCCGGAGCAAAGCGGTGACTCCACTCGGGGTTGGGCTCAAACGAGTAGCTATAGAGGTGTGACGGCACATCGCAAGCGATGCCCGGATAGGTGTTCTCTCGCCACGTTCCGCCAAGGCGTTCGGCCTTTTCGTAGACCGTGTAATCGTTGAAGCCAGCCTCGGAAAGCTTGATAGCGCTGAGAATGCCCGACATACCGGCGCCGATGATGGCGAATCGAAGCGGGCGCTGCGCTGCCTCGTTGTTGGCTTCAGTGGTCACATGGGCTCCAAGTTCGCAGTGTCGAATTCGATGGGGGCTACTTCGCTGTATCGCTGTGCCTCGTGCCTCGAGTACGCCCAACCTGGGCCGCGGAATACGAACGACAGACGGTCTTTCCAGTTCGTTGAGTTGGCGACGTCGCGCACAATGTCGCGGTATTCGTGTGTGGCGATTGTGACCACGTTGTAGGTGTCGATGTTCTTGGTCAGGCCGTACACCACAGGGTCATCGGCGCGTTCGCGAGCAAACGTGCCAAACAGCCGATCCCAAATGATGAGGATTCCGCCATGGTTGCGATCGAGGTAACGCTTGTTGACGCCGTGATGGGCACGGTGATGCGACGGCGTGTTGAGCACTTCTTCGGCGGGGCCCAAGGTGCGCACGAGATCGGTGTGAATCCAGAATTGGTAGATCAAGTTGAGCGCGCGTGACGTCTCGATGAGTGTTGGCCGCACGCCGAGTCTGGCGAGCCAACCTGCTGGCACCCACACGCCAAACGCGCTCGCCACCGGCTGACGAAGGGCGGTAGACAAGTTGTAATGCTCGCTGGAGTGGTGCACTACGTGAATCGCCCACATCACACGAATCTGATGCATGAAGCGATGGTTCCAGTAGTAGATGAAATCCCAGCCGATCATCGCGGTGAGCCAGGCAAGCGGGCCTCTGCCAAGGTCGCGATGTTTGCCCTTGCTCCATTGCCGTTGGGCATTGGTGAGATAGGCCGTACCCGTGGCGAGGGCGAGTCCACCCGCAGCGATGGCGGTAACGCCGCCGACGCTGGCTACCTGTCCAGCGCGCCGCCGCAGTCGGTGGCCCTGGTCGGTATCGGGCGCTTGCTTCACGATGCGATCGGCAACCGAGGTCACGACAACTGCTGACACGGCGGTGCCGATGAGCAGACGGCCAAAACGTCCCTTGCCGGGAATCAATGGGCGCAGAAGGTATTCGGTGATTGGAACGATCACGCTGCCGAAGCCCATCGCGAGGCTCGCCCGCGTGTCGGCTTTGAGATAGTCGGCAGCCGAGGGACCTTCAACCGCAGCCCTCTTCTTGAGGGCGCGATCTTCAGCAATCATTGATCCGAGATAAAGAGGTGTGACCGTAACCGAGAGATCCATGCAGAGCCTTTCTACTCTGCCAACACGGTTTGGCTCACTTCGTCGACATCTCTTTCGACAAATGGCCCGCCGCGCGCTGCGACGCCTCGACCGCCTTTTTCACGAGGTGAGCCGGAAGCGTGTCGTAGTGATCATGCTGAACGCTGAACTGCCCACGTCCTGCGGTCATCGAGCGGAGCTCAACTGCGTAGCGCATCAACTCACTCGCCGGCACCAGCGCCTGGATCAGATGCTGTCCATATGGACCCAGATCGGTGCCCTGCACACGTCCGCGGCGAGCAACGATGTCTGCCATCACATCGCCCTCGAACAAACTGGGCACGGTCACGGTGAGCAGCGAGATTGGTTCAAGCACCGACACTCCAGCGTCGGTGAGCGCGTCTTTGAGGCCCTGAGCAGCAGCCGACCTAAACGCCATTTCACTTGAGTCAACCGAGTGGAACTTGCCGTCGAAACAATCGACGTGAACGTCGACCACGGGGAAGCCGTAGACGCCGCCGCGCAGCATCGCTTCCTCGACACCTTTTTGCACCGCCGAGATATACGTTCGAGGCAACGCTCCGCCCACAATCGAATCGGTGAACTCAAACCCGGCTCCACGAAGCAAGGGCGCAACGCGTAGGTTCGCTACCGCGTACTGGCCGTGGCCGCCGGTCTGCTTCTTCACTTTGCCCGCAGCTTCGGCGGTACCAGCAATCGTTTCGCGATAGGCAACGCGCACCTCACCCGTATCTACGTGTGCCCCGAACTTGCGGGCGAGCCGTTCGATGGCAACAGCAAGGTGCATTTCGCCAAAGCCACGCAAAATCGTCTGACCCGTTTCGGCGACATGGTCCAGTCGCAACGACGGGTCCTCGGCCAGCAACTTGTTCAACGCAGAGCCAAGCTTGTCATCGTCGGCTTGGGTGCGAGGCGTGATCGCCACACCAAACTGCGGCACGAGGCGATCGTTTACGGGCATCGACACGGGTAGACCTTTCGGCGCCAATGTGTCGCCAGCACGCGAGTCGGCAAGCTTCGACACACCGCCGATATCGCCCGCAGAAAGCTTTGCCATCGGCGCCTGCTCCTTGCCGCGCAACGTGAACAGCGTGCGCAACCGTTCGTCGCCACCGGTTCGGCCGTTCACCAAGCGATCGTCAGCAGTGATCGTTCCCGATAGCACTTTGAACAACGACAGCTGGCCCACGAACGGATCGGCGACGGTCTTGAATACGTAGGCCAACGACGAGCCCAAAGCATCTGCCGAAACCGGAACCATTTGCTCTGCCGCCATCACGCCGACTGCGCGATCGAGCGGCGACGGGGCGAGCTCGCAGATGAAGTCTGCAAGACGATCAACGCCAACGCCGGTGGCAGCCGACCCGACCAACAGCGGGAACGCTTTGCACTCGCAAACTTCGCGCGCAAGGGTTCGCTCAAGATCAGCGACACTGATCTCATCGCCGGCGAGGTAGTGGCCCAGCTGCTCGTCGTCGCCAGCAACGATGTCCTCAACGAGCGCCGTGTGTGCGTCGTGCTCGCGGTCGACAATGTCCTGCGGCAACGCATCGACGCGACGCGGATTACCCGGTGAGTATTCGAGCGCCTCTTCGGCGAGCACATCGGCGAGCCCGTGCAGGGCCGCGGCCTCTCCGAGTGGAAGCTCGAGCGCCAGCACCGCTGCGCCAAACACTGCTCGCAGCTGAGCGAGCGCGCCATCGAAATCGGCGCGTTCACGATCCTGCTTGTTCACGAAGATCATGCGCGGCATGCCCCGTTCGGCAACCTTGCGCCACAGCAGTTCGGTCTGCAACTCGACGCCATCAACGGCACTCACCACGACCACGGCAAGGTCGGCAACATCGAGCGCAGCATCGACCTCGTCGACGAAGTCGGCATATCCGGGAGTGTCGATCAGATTGATCTTGTAGGTCAGCCCATCGGGGGCCTGCCATTCGAACGGCGCCATCGAAAGCGTGAGCGAGAGTCGCCGACGGATCTCCTCTGGTTCATTGTCGAGCACACTGGTGCCTTCATCCACGCGCCCACCGCGCTCAATCGCTCCTGCCTTCACCAAAAGAGCCTCTGCCAACGTGGTCTTACCGGACCCGCTATGGCCGACCAGCACAACATTGCGGATCCTGTCGGTTGGGTAACTCAACACGGCGATAGGCCCCATATCTCGACCGAGAGGTCGCTTGTCGAATGAGTTCGAGCGATTCGAATCTGATCTGGACGGTACGCCCGTTGAGTGAGCGGCTACTAGGGCCGGAAGTCCCAATAGATCCTCGATACGGCGCGATATCGAGCCTGATACTTTGACACCCATGCTGCTCTCCCATTTCCGGTCGCACCCCTCCGCACCATCCCCAGCCGTCCCCACGTCCGCATGGGCGCGGTTTGGGACAGCAGTTGTCCCAAACCGCGCCCATGCAAACAAAATGCGGGTGGCCTTGGTGTGCGTGGCTGCGCTCACCGTGGCTGCATGCAGTTCTTCGAACACCACCAACTCGTCAACTGCACCATCGACTCCGGCTTCAGTCACCACAGATACCGCTACCGCCGACACGCAGGCTTCGGCCACCTGTTCGGTGAAGGACACTGGCACTCCCGTAGCGACCGCTGTTGTCGATGCGGCCAGCGACTACGACATCACCTCGTTCGATGGCACCATCATCCGCGCCCATTGGTTCCCACTGCCGTCGCTCGCAGCCGGCGAGGTGGCACCAACCGTGTTGATGGGACCCGGCTGGGGTTCGGGTGGCGACACCAATCCCGATGTTGTCGGCATTCTCGGCCAAGTGAACATCGCCACGTTGCGCGCCGCTGGCTACAACGTGCTCACGTGGGATCCTCGCGGTTTCGGAAAGTCCACCGGCACCATCACCATCGATGATGTGGACCACGAGGCGCTCGATGTTGGCCGGCTCATCGATTGGGTTGCCGAACAACCTGCAGTAGAACTCGATCAAGCGGGCGACCCACGGATGGGGATGATCGGCGCTTCGTATGGTGGCGGCATCCAGTTGGTCACTGCAGCGATCGACTGCCGTGTCGACGCAATCGTGCCGGTGATTGCTTGGCACTCGTTGGTCACCAGTTTGTTCAAGTCCGACACGGCCAAGACCGGATGGTCGGGCATCTTGACGCTTGTATCTAACGGCCGCCAAGTTGATCCGCACATCACTAACGCCAACACATCGAGCAAGGACACCGGCACTGTGTCCGACGAAGACAAGGCTTGGTTTGCGAGCCGCGGCCCCGGCGATTTGATCAGCAAGATCAGGATTCCCACACTGATCGTGCAAGGCACAGTTGACACCTTGTTCTCGCTCGACGAAGCAATCAGCAACTACGCGCTGCTCAAGGATTCCGGCGCGCCGTCGGCAATGATGTGGTTCTGCGGCGGCCACGGCATCTGCCTCACAAAGGCGGGCGATGTTGCTCGCGTGTCAGACGCCAGCATCGCCTGGCTCGATCGCTATGTGAAACAGGATGCTGCGGTCAGCACCGGCGCACGGTTTGAGTTCGTCGATCAAGACGGCATCTCATACGTGGCCGAC
>CANNMD010000106.1 GCA_947505655.1 Acidimicrobiaceae bacterium
CCCTCCAGCGTTTTGTGCGGGTGCTGATCTCAGTGGCGTCGAAAATGGCGAGTTCGTGAAAGCGCTCGTGGCGGCGCTTCGCGGCTTCACAGACATGCCCATTCCCACGATTGCGGCCATCGATGGGCCAGCACTTGGGGCTGGCACACAGCTGGTGATTGCGTGCGACCTTCGTGTTGCAACTGAGCGCAGTGTGTTCGGAATCCCGGCGGCAAAGCTTGGGCTGGTTGTCGACCATTGGACCGTCGAGCGTCTGGCTCGCGAAATGGGCTGGTCTATCGCGCGGGCCATGTTGCTGGCAGCGCAGACATATCGCACTGAGCAGTTACACACCATTGGTGCCGTGCACCGAATCGGTGGCCTCGACGATGCACTCGCATGGGCAGCTGAGCTCGCTGCGCTTGCTCCGCTCACCATCTCAAGCCACAAGCTGGCCCTCGAGCAATCGGCGCCATTTCCGGCATTCGACGAACTCTTCGAGCAGGCCCGAGATGCCGCATGGGCAAGCCATGATGCCGAAGAGGGTCGCACTGCGTTCTTAGAAAAACGGCCACCAAACTTTCGTGGCCGATAACGACTGTTGCGCTCGTGCAGCGTGGGAGCTGCCTAGATGGCGGCTGGAAGCAGTCGGTTCACGTTCTCAAAGAAGAAATACGACACCACCAAGAACGGCACAGCTCCGGCCACGAACGCCAGCCACAGCTTGCGCTGACGCTTGGCGAGTCGGTACGACGCGATGGCTACGCCGAGCAACACCAACCCCCAGAGGATGACCGGCAGGTACGCGTTGGAGTCGGCAAACCAGCCTTGGTTGAAGGCGTCGGTTGGCGCAGCGAAGGTGGCCGTTTCGTCAGGCACCGTGGTGGCAACTGGTGTTGCCGAGTCTGTGGGCAGCGTTGAAGCGCTTCCCGCAACCGTGGTTGTAGTGATTGCGGGTTCGCCGGAGAGGCCTTCGGGCGACGAACTTTCGGGTGGGGTCTGGCCGTAGAACAGCGCTGCCTTGCCTACTGTCGATGACCGCAGCAGGTCGAGAGTGGCGTGAATCACGAGACGGCGGCTTGAGGTGCCCACTGGCGTGCACGTGATGAGCGTGAGCGTGGCCTTGTTCGGATCGGAGTCGGTGATGACGTAGTAGTCGTTCTTGCCGACCTCTTCAGAGCCTGTAACCACGTAGACGTAGGTGCCACCCAAGATGGTGGTGATGCCAACGTCGTCGCCGGGCTTCAGTTTGTTGAGGTCGTAGAAGGGCTGCCCATAGGTAGTGCGGTGCCCGGCGATGGCAGCGTTGCCTAATTGGCCAGGGAAGGGAGTGTTCGGGAAGTGGCCCACGCCCTTGCGTAAATCGTGAACGCCTACGCCCGCAACCACGTATTTGCTGAGGTTGATCGCTGGGATCTTGATCGCCGCAACCACCTCGCCCTCGGCGATGGTGTGTGGAAACGGCTGATCGGCAGGGCCAGCAACCGTGGTTGGCGGAGCCGGCACATTGGGGTCAACGACAGCGGTGGTGGTTGTGGTGGTGGCGCCAACATCTTTGATGGCTGCCGAGAAGTCTTGGCCTAACTGGTCCTGCGAGCGAGCCTCTTGGATACCGGTGCCCCACAGTTGGTAGCCAACAAAGGCGAACATCATCAAGCCAGTTGTGATGAGCGCCCTGCCGAGTTGGCCGATGGCCCAACGCCAGTCGTGCGGATCGGGTGGTCGATCCCAGCGACTGGGGCGGACTCGGGCGGGCCGTGGCGTATCGCGCGGAGGTGAGTTGGTCTCAACTACCGGCCACTGGCGCGGAGTGGCTTCGGTTCGGTAGCGATCGTCGTCACTCACAGGGCGAGACGATAGCGGCGTCACGGGCGGAACAAAGGTCATAGCGCTGGGCGGGCGGGGGTCAACCTCGCTAGCGTGGCCGTGCCTCATGGATCCCGTCGTGCACCTTTCCAACGCAGTTGCAGTCCTCGGTCAGTTTCCCGTACTGGCTGGGGTCAACCTCACCGTGAACCGCGGTGAGATTGTGCTGTTACAGGGTCCCAACGGTGCCGGCAAAACCTCATTGTTGCGCCTGTGCGCTGGGCTGTTGCCGCTGGCGCGTGGCGAGGCCGTGCTGCTGGGTTGCGATTTGCGCACACAACGTGAAGCTGTGCGCAGCCGGGTTGGCCTACTCGGCCACGCCAACGGCTTGTATGCCGATCTCACGGTTGCCGAGAACGTGCGCTTTTGGGGTGCAACCGTTGGCGCAAGCAAGCCCGAGGTGCAAGCAGCGTTGCAACGCATGGGTCTCGCGCAGCGTCTCAGCGATGTTGCAGTCAGCCGCTTGTCTGCTGGACAAAAGCGTCGCACAGCGCTGGCCTGTCTCATTGCCCGCCGCGCCGAACTGTGGTTGCTTGACGAACCCCACGCCGGCCTCGACGCCGCCGCTCGCGACGAACTCGATGCCACCTTGCGCGACGCAGCCGCCGCTGGGGCAACCATCATCGTGGCGAGTCACGAACTCGAGCGCGCTGGCGCACTGGCTACCAGAGTGGTCGAGGTCGTCGGCGGCCAGATTCGCACGCCGAATGGCGAGGTCGCCTGATGTTTCGCGTCGCCCGCCTCATCGCCGCGAAAGACCTCCGTGTCGAGATGCGTAGCCGCGTAGTGACCAATCAGGTGCTGCCGTTTGCCGCCATCGTGATGGTGATGTTTGCCTTTGCGCTCAACAGCGATGCCGTCGTGAGCCGAGTTGCGCCAGGCCTGGTGTGGCTCGCCACGCTGTTTAGCCTGCTGATTCTGGTGCAGCGGTCGTTCGCTATCGAGAACGCCGATGGTGCCACCGATGCCCTGCGCGCTGCTGGCGTCGACCCAAGCGGAATCTTTCTTGGCAAGGCAATGGCGCTAGCGGTTCAGCTTGCAGTGCTCGAGCTGGTGTTGCTCGTCAGCGCAGTGGTGCTCTATAGCACCGAACTCCGCGTCGGCGGCCTCGTACTGTTACTTGTCACATTCGTTGCCGCGACCGTGGGCCTCGCCCTCGTAGGTACGCTCTACGGTGGCCTTGCTGGCGGCGTTCGTGGACGGGAGACTTTGCTCCCACTCCTCCTATTGCCGGTGGTGGCGCCGGTGCTGATTGGTGCCACCCGCGCAACGGAATCTGCGCTTGGTACCGGCGGTGCAACGGTTGCAGATGGTTGGCCATGGGTTGGTTTGCTTGCTGTGTTTGTTGCGTTGTTCAGCGTCGGCGGCACACTTGCGTTCGGGCCCCTGATCGAGGAATGAAGCATGGCTACCCCTGACATCGAGACTCCCGCCACAGCGGCCGGCACACGCGCCGGCACAGGAACCGTGTTCACCCGTTTCATTGGGCTCGCCACCATCGTCGGCATGGTCGCGCTTGGTGTGTTCGGGCTGCTGTTGTCGCCTGCCGATGTGCAGCAAAGCGACAGTGTTCGCATTCTCTATATCCATGTCGGCACGGTGTGGGTCGCGTACGTGGCGTTCGCTTTCACGGCCTTGGCGTCGGCGGCATATCTGTGGAAGCGAACCACTTCGCTTGCTTGGGACCGCTTTGCAGGCGCGAGTGCCGAGATTGGCGTGTTGTTTATGGCACTCACGCTGTTGGCCGGGTCCTTATGGGGCCGGCTCTCGTGGGGCAAGTTCTGGGTGTGGGATGCGCGGGTTACCAGTACGGCGTTCATGTTCGTGACCTATGTGGGCTACCTCGCGGTGCGCGGGCTTGGCGGGAGCCACCATCAGCGAGCCCGTCGCAGCGCGGTTGTGGCTCTGCTGGCAGTGCTCGAAATCCCGCTCGTGCATTTCAGCGTCAAGCTGTGGCGTGGTCTACACCAAGATTCAAGCGTGGCCGATCGCACCAACGTGAACTTGCACGGCTTGATGCTGTTCTCGTTGTTCATCTCGGTGATTGCGTTCACATTGCTCTACGTGTGGCTGATGATGCATCGGCAACGAGTTCTTGCGATGCAAGACGCCATCGATAATACGGGCCTCGATTATGCGCTGCAGCAGCGCCGCGACGAAGGTGATCTCTAAATGGAAGACCTCGGCTTCATCCTCGCTACGTACATCGTCACGTTTGGCTCGGTCGCCGCGTTCGCATTCGCGATCGTGCGGCGCGGGCGTCGCCTCGCTGCGCAACTGCCAGCCAAGGACAAGCCGTGGACCTGAGTCCTCGTCCGGCCAGTGAAGCGGCGGCCCCCAAGGCACGTAATCGCCGCAAGATGCTGTCGATTGGTCTGCTGTTGTTCGTGCTACTCGCAGGCATCTTGGTCGTCAGCAAGTTCCTCACCCAATCGCTCGACTACTACTGCAACGTTGACGAAGTTGGTCACAAGGATGGTTGCGAAGCTGGCCGTCGCCTGCGCATCCAAGGCGTTGTCGACAAGGGCTCCATCACCACCGACAACGGTGTTACCACCTTCAACCTCACCTTCAACAAGGTGACGGTGCCGGTTGTGTATGACTCGGGTGAGCCGGGTGGCTTGTTTCAACAGTGCATCCCGGTTGTCGTGCATGGCGTGATGAAGAGCGGCACGTTCGAGGGCGACGATGTCGAAGTGAAGCACAGCAACGAATACGACGAGAAGAACAAGACCCGCGTCGCCACGGCCGATGCAGAGGCGGCAGCGTGTTCGCAGTCGAAGTAGCCGCGGGCATCAACGCCACGCTCGGACACTCGATATTGCTCATCGGATTGGTGTGCGCCACGTTCGGCGCACTCGCCACCATCTACGGAATTCGTACCAACGACCACAAGTTGTTGCGCAGCACGCAGCGTTACGCGTGGGGTGTTTGCGCCGCGGGTGTTGGCGCCTTCGTGGTCATGGAGCGGGCGCTCATCCAACGCGACTGGTCGCTGAAATACGTGCAGCAGGTTGGGTCCGCCGACACGCCTTTCTTGTTCAACATCACCGCTATCTGGAGCGCGCTCGAGGGCAGCATTCTGTTGTGGCTCGTGGTGCTCGTGGGGTACACCGTGGTTATCGCTCAGCGCTTCCGGAAGCGCTTGGCCGATCCGTTGGTGGCATGGGCTCTCGTGGTGATGTTCGTCGTGTGCATCTTCTTCTTCGTTCTCACGCTTGGTCCCGCCGATGCATTCCAACGCGGCGCGCTTGGGGTCACCAGCGGACCAGGCCCCAACCCACTGCTGCAGAACCACATCCTCGTGTTGTTCCACCCGCCCATCTTGTATCTCGGATACGTGGGAATGACCGTGCCGTTTGCATTTGCGATCGCGGCGCTCATCACCGGCCGCGTCGGCGAGCGGTGGCTCAGCGAAACCCGTCGGTTCGCATTGTTCGCATGGGGCTTTCTCACCATTGGCATCATCCTCGGCGGATGGTGGAGCTACGAGGTGCTCGGCTGGAGCGGCGTGTGGGGCTGGGACCCAGTAGAGAACGCCAGCCTGTTGCCGTGGCTCACCGGAACCGCCTACATCCACTCGGTATTGGTTCAAGAACGCCGCGGCATGTTGCGAGTGTGGAACCTCACGTTGTTGGTCTCTACGTTCGCGCTCACCATCTTGGGCACGTTCCTCACCCGCTCGGGTGTAATCAAGAGCGTGCACGCGTTCAGTAACGGCTCAATCGGCCCGTACTTACTCTCGTTCTTCGGGGTCATTGTGGTGGTGTCGCTCGGGCTCATTGCCTGGCGCGGCGACCGGTTGCGATCACCCGGCTCCATCGATTCACCGCTGTCTCGCGAAGGCGCCTTCTTGGCGAACAACGTGGTGTTCACCGTCTTCGCGTTCGTGGTGCTGCTGGGCACCTTGTTCCCGCTGATTGTCGAGGCGCTACAGAACCGCACCATCAAGGTGGGCGCCCCGTACTTCGAGCGCCTCTCCATTCCGTTCGGAATCTCGCTGCTGTTCTTGATGGCCGTTGCGCCGGTGTTGCCGTGGCGCAAAGCCAGCACCGAACTGCTGCGCGAGCGTTTGTTCTGGCCTGCATGGGGTGGCGCGCTGGCAATCGTCGTGCCGCTGATCATCGGTGCTCGCGGTCTTGCACCGCTGCTCGCGTTTGGCCTCGGCGGGTTCGCCTCGGGTGCGGCGCTGCGTCAGCTCGTTCTGGCTACTCGCCGTCAGGGTTGGCGTGGCTTGGTTGGTCGTGCCAATGGCGGCATGGTCGTGCACATCGGCGTCATCGTCGTTGCGGTCGCCCTCGTGGCATCCACCACCTATACGCATTCGTCGCGGCTCATTCTCGAGGTCGGCAAGCCAGCCAGTTACGGCGGCCACACCTTCGAGCTCATCGAGGTGGAATCGTTCACTACGCCGCGCAGTAACGGCATCAGAGCGCAGATCAGCATCGATGGCGGCCAGACATACGCGCCGGCCATCACCAAGTTCACTAACTTCGGCAGCAACATCCCCACGCCGTCGGTGCGCACCGGCGTCTTCAACGACATCTACCTCACCCTCGAATCGGGGGCCAAGGCTGGCGCCACCACGCTGCCGATGAAGGTGTTCATCAAGCCGCTCATTGTCTGGCTCTGGATCGGTGGAGCATTGATGGTGTTCGGCACGTTGTTGTCGGCGTTCCCCGGCACGCGCCGGCGCTTGCCGACCCAGCCCACGTCGGCGCCGATTCCGGTAGACAATGACGAACCACTTGCCGAGATTGTCGATGTCTGACGACACCACCATTCACGACGTCGGCGACTCGATTCATGCTGTCTCGCCCGATGCCGTCACGTCGCGTCGCCGGGCGCCGCTGATCGTTGCGGCTGTGGCTCTGGTACTTGCCGGTCTCTTTGTGGTGCTCATCGGGGCCAAGACCGACGAAGCCGATACGGCCGACTCGCCGTTGCTTGGCCGGCCAGCGCCAGCCGTGCAGACCACCACGCTCGATGGCCAGCCGTTCGATCTGCAGCGCCGCAAGGGAAGTTGGGTTGTGCTCAACTTCTTCAACTCAACCTGCGTGCCGTGCGTGCAAGAGCATCCTGAGCTTGCAAAGTTTGCCGATAAGCAATCGAAGCTCACTGATGGTGCCGAGTTCTACACCGTCGTGTGGGACGACAACCGCGGTGCCGTGCAGAAATTCTTTGCCGACAATGGTGGTTCGTGGCCCATCCTCGCCGACGACGACGCCCGAATCGAAGTGGCGTTCGGCGTGGCCAAAGTACCCGAGACATGGATCATCGATCCCAACGGGTTCGTGGTCTCGCGGCATCTCGGCGGCACCACCGATGAGCAACTCACGCGGCTACTCGCGCAGGCCAAGGCGGGCTGATGAGTCTCTCGATCGACCGACGTGCGCTCAATAAGCAAATCAAGCGGTGGCCTGGTTGGCTCGTGCTTGCAGCGGTTGTTGTCATCGCTCTGGCCATCGCCACGGCGGGTTCTTCGGGACCGCTCACCGACAGCGATCGCATCGACAGCATTTCGCAACGTCTCGCGTGTCCTACGTGCGATGGGGAAAGCGTCTACGAGTCGCAGGCGTCAGCGGCACGTGGCATACGTCAACAGATCAAGCGTCTCGTCGAGCAGGGCACACCAAGCGACGACCAGATCATTCAGTACATCCAGAATCAGTTCGGCGCGAAGACACTGCTTGTGCCCAACGCCTCGGGCTTCGACGCGTTGGTGTGGGCACTGCCGGCGTTCGCGTTTGTGGTGGCCGTTGCCGGTCTCGCGGTTGCGTTTCGACGGTGGAAGTTGGTTGCCGACACTGTGCCCACCGACGATGACCGTGCCTTGGTGCAGGCCGCGTTGAACGACCAGGAACGCGACGATGAATCCTGATCGACTCGCCGAGCTCGAAGAAGAGCGTCGCTTTTTGCTGGGGTCGCTGGTCGATCTTGAGCGAGAGCGCGAAGCCGGCGATGTCGAAGATGCCGACTACGAAGCGCTGCGCGACGGCTACACCGCCCGCGCCGCAACGGTGTTGCGCAACATCGAGCATGGTCTCGCCGCCGCAGCGCCGCTCGCCCCGCGTCGGCGCATGCGTAGGGTGTTGGTGGGTCTCGCCGTCGTTGCTGTGGCCGTCACAGCGGGGTGGTTGGTCGCTCGGTCATCGGGTCAGCGTCTGCCCGGCGACACCATCACGGGTGGCTCCTCGCCCGATCGCACGGCCGTGTTACTCAGCGAGGCGCGGGCATTGCTTGGCACAGACCCGGCCGGGGCTTCGCAGCGCTATCTCAGCGTGCTCAGCATCGACCCCGATAACGCCGAGGCGCACACCTACACCGGTTGGCTGTTGGCCATATCTACACAGAACCAAAGTGCGGGCGATTCTGCGGCAACGCTCGAGGTTGCCAAGAAAGATCTCGAACGGGCTATCGAGATCGACCCCACGTTCCCCGATCCGCGCTGCTTTCTGGCGGTGATTGCTGCTCGATTCGAGAACGACATGGCTGCTGCCAAAGTGCGCGCGGCCGAGTGCCTTGCCAACAATCCGCCCACCGAAATGCGCGGCATGATCGAGGCGTTTGCGGGCAGCCTCGACTCGGCTCCCCCCACCTCGTAGCCCTCACCACGCATTCGAGGTCCACGGAGGGTCCTGTTGCCGCCAGTACTGTTTGGCGATGAGCATCCCGCCGCCGCCGCCACCGCCACCACC
>CANNMD010000107.1 GCA_947505655.1 Acidimicrobiaceae bacterium
AGTTGGGTCAACACCTTCGCCCGGTCGGTAATAGGCAACGCTCTTGACGGGCGGGATCATCGTTTCGCCCTGCATCAACGCGGGCACCCAGTACGCGGCCGTATCGGCGGGCTGATCGCAGTTGGTAGTGCCAGCGAGCAACGACTCGTAGGTGCTCGCAGCATCGGTTCCGTTGTTGCCGAAGAACACGTGCAGATGCGAGGCACCCGGCGCATTGGGAAACACGATCGGATCGTCGTACGACGAGTGGCTGAACGGACACTCAACCAAGAACTGCGGCACACGACCTTGAGGGCCTGCGACCGGCTTGTCGGGTGCGCCCGCCAGGGGGCGATTCAACACAGGGGTGGAATCGGAAACGGTTGTGCTGGCGTCGTTGCCTGCACGGGTGCAGGCAACGACGCTCAACGACAACAACACAGCGATGGTCAATCGACCGCCGCGCACTCCGGAAATCACGGTGCTGGTTTTGCGGGCACCTTGATCGCCGCTACGTCTACTTTTTCTGGAACATCGGTTGCCGGGCGTGCTGGCGCGGTGGCCGCGTCGGGCATGTTCGTCTGGCTTGGTGGCTCAGGCGACGATGTCTTGTAGTCCTGCGATGGCGGGTGCACTTCGGCCAACCAGCTGATCACGTTGAGCGAACCTGCGGTCCAGTCGCCACCATTTCCAGCAGCATCACATGGACCAAGATTTTCGAGGTCGAGCGGAGCCGATGTCTTGAAGGTGTTGCCACTGAAGCAGTTACCAAGCGTTGACAGATCGACGTCGACGGTGTCGACGGCAATGTCGGCCACGCGGTTGTTCTCGAGCACGTTGCCAATGACCCGGTTGTTGAATGGGCTCCACAGCACTGCTGCCGGCACAGTTGATGGATCTGGCGCTGGATCATTCTTGGTGTCGGCACAGGCACGATCCCATGTGTCCTGGCTTGGCTCAGCATCGTTGGGGTCTTGCTCGAGGAACGGCACAAGTCCGACGCCGGTCTTGTCGTGGTCGAACACGAGGTTGCGTTCGATGTTGTTGTTCACGCCACCGGCCACAAGGATTCCGTTACCCATTGCCAGCAACGACACATCGATAGCGGGAGTGTCGGGTTGGTTGTTTGAGTACACCACGTTGCCGACCACGGTGGTGGCGCGCTCGGGGTAACACAGTTCGTAGCTACCGCTGTTTGGCACAACACCAGCGCGGTTGAAACGGAAGATCGAGTTGACGATGACCAAGTTGCCACCAGAGTTGGTACCCGAGTAACCGAGACCGTTGTACTCGCTGATGACGTCGTTGATCACCGTGTCGCATGGGTAGCAACCGCCGATGTAGAAGCCAGCATCGGGGCTACCAGCGCCATAGCTGTGCTCAAGCTGACCCTTATACGACAAGAAGGCGTAAACGCCGTAGTCGCCGTTGCGGAATGCGGTGAGGTACGAACCGCGGTAGCCCGTGACACCGGTCCAGAAGAAGCCGTTCTTGGTGTAGTTGCGGGCGGTGAGGTTTTCGATAGCCACGCCGTTGGCGCCAACGACCTTGATGCCGTTGTTCAACTCGAAGCCGCCATCGAGGATCGTGGTGTTGCGGTCGATACCGCGGATGGTGAGGTTCTCGGTCTCAACCGTGACGGCCTCTTTATACACGCCTGGCTGGATCAGAATGAGATCGCCAGGCTTGGCCTTGTCGACAGCGCCCTGAATAGTGGCGACATCGGCGGGAACGTTGATCGTGGCTCCCGCTGTTGGCGTCGCGCTATCGGCTGGTTGTGTTGGCTGCGTCGAGACATCTGAGGCATTTGTGGTGCCCGGCGATGTGTTTGAACTCGAGCATCCGGCTGCGAGCGTGAGCAGCGTTGCCGCTGCGAGAAATCGCACCATCTTCGTCATGAACTCTCCCCTTGAATATTGATTACTCGGACACCGTAATGGTTCCGACCATGCCGACCTTGCTTGTTCCGTGGATCGAGCAATAAAAGGGGTACACCCCGGGCTTGCTGAACACGTAGCTATACGACTCTGTGGGCTTGAGACCATCGATGTCGGTGCCCCATTCGGTGCCGGTCTTCGGCAGCACGTTGTGATCGTTCTTGCCCTTGTTCACAAACGTAACCGTGTCGCCGACCTTGGCGATTGAGTCCTCGGGACGGAAGTTGTTATCGATGGCAGGTATTCGTACGACCACGCCAGTCTTCACAACGTCGGGAGCATTGGTCACCGCAACGGGTGACTGTGAGGCCGTCGGGACGTCGCTGGGATCTGACGCACAACCCGTGGCGGCAACGACCACGAAAGTTGCGGATACGGCGAGACGGATGTGCTTGCTGAGATTGGTCATACAACTGTCTTCTCTGAAGGGGTCCTTGCAGATTAGGACACAAAGCGGTTGAGCCAACAAGTCCGATAGGGTCGCCGCTCTGTGGAAGAAATCGTGGCACTAGAGAACGAAAATCTTGGGCGTCGAGACCGCCGACTCGTGATGTTGGTCTCGTCATTCGCGGCGCTGGTGGCATGCACCCAGGTGGGCAGCATCATCGCTCCATCGATGGTCAAGCACAGCCCCGAGGCGGTGCTGGCATTGTCATCGCGTATTCGTCACCTGCTGTTCGCAGTACCCGCCGACGTGAATCCCGTTGCGTACGCCGTCATCGGCTTCCTACGAATCTCAGCCGCTGCGTGGCTCTGTTATGCCATCGGCTACTGGTACGGCGACCGCGGTTTTCGTTGGCTCGAGCGTCAGGCCGGCGGCGAGCCGCCGGCAACGCTTCGTTGGTTGCAACGCACGGCCAGTCGCGCTGGCGGACCACTGGTGCTCTTCATGCCAGGCAGCAACATCGTGTGTGCGCTCGTTGGCCAGCGCCGCATGCCTGCGCGTCGCTTCGGAGTCTTCGTCTCGATTGGTATCGCATTCAGGCTCGCCTGGGTGTGGATCGCAGCTCGCGCCTTCGACTCACAACTCAAGCACGCGCTCGACTGGATCGAGAAATACCAGTGGTATCTCGTCTCTGCGTTCTTCATCGTCTCGATTGTGCAGTCGGCCCGACGCGCATCGGCGCCTCCTCCCCCACCTATGCCCAGCGAATAACTCGCTGCGTCGCAGGGCTGGTCGGCTGCGACACCGCAACTAGAGGTCGAGAAATCCGTCGAGACCAATCGTCACGCCGGGGTGCGAGCTCACTCGCTTGCACGCCAGCAACACGCCTGGCATGTAGCTGCTCGCGTCGTAGCTGTCTTGGCGAATCGTGAGGGTCTGACCCTGCGTGCCTAACACCACTTCTTGGTGAGCTTGCGTGCCGCGAATGCGCAGCGAATGGATGCGAATGTCGGCTGGCCCCTTGCCGCCGCGAGCGCCTGGGTAGACCTCGTGGCGTGTGGGGTCTGGGGCCCATTCGGACGAGGCTGCGGCCATGCGCTTGGCGGTGCTGACCGCTGTGCCCGATGGCGCATCGACCTTGCCCGCGTGGTGCATCTCAATGATCTCGGCACTCTCGAAATACGGCGCTGCCATCTCGGCGAAACGCATCATCAGCACTGCGCTGATTGCAAAGTTCGGGGCGATCAAACAGTTGCTGCCCGAGAACGCTGCACGAAATTCATCGACCTCGGCCTCGGAGAATCCGGTCGTGCCCACAACGGCATGGATGCCATGAATCGCAAGCCATGGCAAGGTTCTGCGAGCCGCATCGAGCACCGTGAAGTCGACAACCACTTGCGCTCCGGCATCGACAATGCACTTGAGCTCGGCACCGACGATGACTCCGCTGATGGCTTCGCCCACAGCATTTGGATCGACAGCGGCAACCAGCGCTAGATCGGCATCGGCAGCCACTGCTGCGCACACGGCGCGCCCCACGCGGCCACCGGCTCCGACGACTCCGACTTTGATGGGCATTGCCTGCGCACTCATGGTGGTGAACGTAGCAGCGCCCGAGCAGGCGAGAACAATGAGTAAGTGTTTCGCGCTCCAGCGAGTCAGCGACTAACGACGAGGAAGGTCAGACGCATCGATGGGTCCGAGGGCCACAACGGTGAGCGGCTGATTGAGAATACGCTCGATAACCCTGCGGGTGTCGGCTTGCTGCACGGCTTCCCACTTGGCAACTTGCTCGGCCACAGGACGCACCTTGCCAAGCGTGATCAACTGGCCAGCAGTGCGCGACATGCGCGACCCAGTGTCTTCAAGACCAAGCTCGAATGCACCTGTGAGGTAACCCTTGGCGATGTCGAGTTCGTCGTCGGTGATGCCATCTTTGAGCAACAGATCAAGCTGTTCGTAGATGAGGCCCATGACCTCGGCGGCGTGCACTGGTTGGGTGCCCGCATAGATGGTGAACGCGCCAGCATCGGCGTATGCGGTGGCGCCGCTGTACACGCTGTAGGCAAGTCCGCGACGCTCGCGGATCTCGTCGAACAATCGACTTGAAAGACCGCCACCGAACACATGGTTCACAACATCGAGTGCCTCGCGGTCGGCATCGTCACGTTGCAGCGCTTGCATGCCCAAGATCAGATGCACCTGCTCGGTGTCGTCTTGCACGATCTCGCCCGAGCTTGCGGCACCAGCGCCGCTGCGCGCCACAGTGCCATCGCCCGAAGGCAACCCGCCGAATGCTGCTTCTACTTGGCGCAGCGTTTCGTCGTGATCGAGCGGACCAGCAATTGCCACCACAGACGAACCAGCGCGGTAATGCGAGTTGAAGAAGTTGCGCACATCGTGGGGCGTTACAGACTCGACGGTGTCTGGCGAGCCAGCGGTTTCGCGTCCGAGGGGATGGTCGGGAAACAGGTGACGCATGAAGGCGCGGTGCGCAACATCGTCGGGGCTGTCATCGTCCATCGCGAGTTCTTCAAGAATCACTTGGCGCTCGTTGGTGATGTCGTCGTCGCGCAATGCGGGCGACGTAACAACTTCGCCCAGCAGGCCGATGCCCAGGCCCTGATGGCGGGCGGGCAGACGGCAGTAATACGCCGTGTACTCCTTGGTGGTGAAGGCATTGATGTCGCCGCCAACACGATCGACCGTCTGGCTGATCTCGCGCGCTGAACGAGTAGCGGTGCCCTTGAACAACAAGTGCTCAAGAAAGTGGCTCACACCCGACAGATGCTCGGGTTCGTCGCGAGCACCCACGCCAACCCAGACGCCGGCAGAGATCGAGAGCGCACCCTTGACTTCTTCGGTGGCCACAGTGAGACCGTTGGACAATTGCGTGATGCGAAGAGCGCTCGCTGCAGATGAATCGCTGATGCAAAGACTCTAGGGGCGGCTCCACGCATCGCCGACCTCGGCGGTGAATGACAATGGCCGTTGGTCGCGCCCTGGGGCGTGACCAACGGCCATTGAGTGAATCAAACTCGGCGAACCGAGCGCAGTTCAGTGTGAATCAGCGGTGGCGACGTGGTCCACGATCGCCACGGCCGCCACGATCGCCGCCGCCGCCGCCATCGCGACGGGGTGGGCGGTCGGCCGCAGGGGCCTCACTGGCTGGACCGAGGTCGCCGAGCTCGCCACGAAGTTCGTCGTCGAACGCATCTTCGAAGCTCACCGTGACGGTGTCGGAGGTTGCTGAGTCGGGGCTACGGCGTGGGCCACGATCGCCGCGATCGCCGCGATCGCCGCGATCGCTGCGTGGTGCACGCTCGCTGCCGCGCTCGGTGGACTCGCCGCCTTCGCCCGAACCTTCGGTTGGTGGATCGCCTGCTGGCGACAGGCTGACCTTGCCCTTGTCGTCGATCTCGTCGACGCGGACTTCGATCTCATCGCCCAAGGTGAGCACGTCTTCGACAGCGTTGATGCGCTTGCCGCGACCCAACTTCGAGATGTGCAACAAGCCGTCGCGGCCTGGGAGGATGTTGACGAACGCACCGAACTTGGTGATGTTCACAACACGGCCCATGTAGACAGCTCCGACATCGGCCTTTGGTGGGTCGATGATGCTCAAGATGCGAGCCTTGGCTTCTTCAACACGGAAGCCATCGACCGAACCGATGGTCACAATGCCAACCACGCCGTCGTCGTCGACATTGATGTCGGCGCCGGTCTCTTGCTGGATGGTGTTGATGACCTTGCCCTTTGGCCCGATGATCTCGCCGACCTTGTCGAGTGGCACGGTGACCGAGATGATCTTTGGTGCAGTCTCGGCAACTTCGCTGCGTGCTTCGCTGATGCAGGCATTCATGTTGGCGAGGATTGCATCGCGGGCCTCTTTGGCCTGAGCCAACGCCGAGATCAACACGTCGGCAGGGATGCCGTCGATCTTGGTGTCGAGCTGCAGTGCGGTGATTGCATCCGATGTACCGGCCACCTTGAAGTCCATGTCGCCAAAGGCGTCTTCGGCTCCGAGGATGTCGGTGAGGGTGGTGTACTTGCCTTCGGCGTAGACCAAGCCCATGGCGATACCGGCTACTGGAGCCTTGATCGGCACGCCAGCTTCCATCAGCGCCAAGCTGCCCGAGCAGACCGAAGCCATGCTGGTTGAGCCGTTCGAGGCCAACACTTCGGCCACGAGGCGCAAGGTGTAGCTGAACTCGTCCTGGCTTGGGAGCACTGGGATGAGGGCACGAGCGGCGAGCGCACCGTGACCGATTTCGCGGCGCTTTGGCGAACCCACACGACCGGTTTCACCGTTGGCCCAAGGAGCCATGTTGTAGTGGAACAAGAAGTACTTGTGGGTCTCTGGATCGAGGGTGTCGAGCAGCTGGTTCATGCGCGGCATGGCCAAGGTGGCCACGTTCATGACCTGGGTCTCGCCACGCTGGAACAAGCCCGAACCGTGAGCGGTTGGCAAGACGCCAATCTCTGAGCTCAACGGACGCAGGTCGCGTGGGCCACGACCATCGATGCGCATGCCCTCGTCGACGATGCGCTTGCGCACCAGCTTCTTGGTGAGGCTGCGAACAGCTTCCTTCACTTCTTTTTCACGGCCGGCAAACTTGCCACCCTCGCCGCACAATGCGGTGATGGCGATGGCTGCTGCTGCGTCGGTGGCCGCATTGCGGTCAGCCTTGGCGCTGATGGTGATGGCATGGGCCAAGGCCTCGGTTGCCAGACCAGAAACGGCTTCGAGCACCTCAGGGGCGTAATCGAGCTGAGCAGTGAACTGCAACGGCGTGATTGGGCCCTTGGTGGCGATGACGCTGGCGACGAGCTGGCGCTGCAGGCCAATGGACTCTTTGATCCACACCTTGCAGGCCTCGAGGCCACCGGCGAGAACTGCTTCGTCGACCTTTGGCGCACCATCGGCGTAGTAGGCAAAGCTCTTCTCGGTGCCACCGGCTTCGACCATCATGATGGCCACATCGCCGTTGTCGAGCTGGCGACCAGCAACAACGAGCTCGAAGGTAGCTGCGGCACCCTCGGCATAGGTTGGGTGAGGAATCCATTCGCCGTCTTGGCTGAAGGCAATACGAACGGCGCCGATTGGCCCGTCGAATGGGATGCCGCTGATCATGAACGATGCCGAAGCAGCGTTAATGGCCAACACGTCGTGTGGGTTTTCCTGATCGGCACCAAGGATGGTGAGCACGATCTGGGTTTCGTTACGGAAACCGTCGGGGAAACATGGGCGCAATGGGCGGTCGGTGAGGCGGCACGTGAGAATGGCAGCCTCGGTTGGGCGACCCTCGCGGCGGAAGAACGAACCGGGGATTTTTCCGGCTGCGTATGCACGCTCTTCGACATCGACGGTCAGTGGGAAGAAGTCCATTCCGGGACGGACATCTTTTGCTGCGTTTGCAGTGGCGAGAACGGTGGTACGGCCAATGCTGGCCAACACCGCTCCCTGGCTCTGCTGAGCAAGTTTGCCGGTCTCGAAGGACATGGTCTTGTCGGTACCGGAAACGGCACCCGACACTCGTATGGCGTCAGCCATGGCGAGCTCCTTTCAATCGGGCGCGTTTTTTCTCGCGCCTCGACGGTTGGAGCGGAGGCCGGTTCCCAGTCGGCGATGTCGGTACTGCGACCGCGGGCCCATACGTGTGAACGAGGCGGCTCGGGAGCACCGGCAGAGGCGACTGACAACCGATCCAGTTGTCCGCTCTGATGGTTAATTTGGCGCAAGAACAACCTGCGCCGGACGGAACCTTACCAGCACAAGGCCTCGATCGGTGACATAGCGACCCCCGCCACACCGGCTCCGCACCACCGACATGCCAGCGTCGACGCCGCGTCAGACGCCCGCAGACTCTTTCGGCGCCTCGACATAGTGAGCTCTCGAGCCCGTCATTCGCGACACACCAACCGCTGCAACCATGCAAAAAGCGCCCGCAACAATGAACGACGACCGATAGCTGCCGGTGAGGTCACGCAGGTATCCAGCCCCGGCAGCGGCTACGGCGCCGCCTAACTGGTGGCCGGCAAACACCCAGCCATACACCAATGGGCCGCGCTGTACGCCGAAGCGCTGCACGCACAACGCCACCGTCGGCGGAACTGTGGCTACCCAATCGAGCCC
>CANNMD010000108.1 GCA_947505655.1 Acidimicrobiaceae bacterium
AGTGGCGCAGCGCCATTCAGCCGAACACCAAGCTGTTCTTCGGCGAAGTCTTGGCGAACCCGAAGAACGACGTGTTCGACATCGAAGGTGTCAGCAAGGTCGCCCACGAAAACGGCATTCCGTTGATGGTCGACAACACCGTCGCCACGCCATACCTCATCCGCCCATTCGAGTGGGGCGCCGACATCATCGTGCACAGCCTCACCAAGTTCATCGGTGGCCACGGCACATCAATCGGTGGCGCAATCATCGATGGCGGCACGTTCGACTACGCCGCAAGCGGTCGCTTCCCCAACATGACCGAGCCAGACCCGAGCTACCACGGCCTCCCGTACTTCCCAGCGTTGGGTCATGGTGCGTTCATCATCAAGGCTCGCGTGCAGATCTTGCGCGATCTCGGTGCAGCCATCTCGCCGTTCAACGCATTCATGATTCTGCAGGGCCTCGAGACATTGAGCTTGCGCATGGAGCGTCACTTCCAGAACACCGACAAGGTCGCCAAGTTCTTGGTTGCTCACCCACAGGTGCTCAGCGTGAACTATGCCGGTCTCGAGACCAGCGCATGGCACGAGCGTGCCAAGAAGTACGGCGGCGGCAAGGGCTACGGCTCGGTCATTGCCTTCGAAATCAAGGGCGGCGTTGAGTCCGGCCAGAAGTTCGTCGAAGGCGTAGAGCTGCACAGCCACGTGGCCAACATCGGCGATGTGCGTAGCTTGGTGATTCACCCTGCCAGCACCACCCACAGCCAGCTCAGCGACACCGAGCAGGTTCAGTCGGGCGTGACGCCAGGTCTGATCCGGTTGAGCGTGGGCCTTGAGTCGATCGACGACATCCTCGCCGACCTCGCCTTGGGCTTCGCTGCTGCCGCGGGCTGAGCCACGCAGTAACTGAAATTACGGTTCGTCGGGGAACTCGAGGTCATTCAAAAAGGCCTCGAGTTCCGCGGCGAGATCTTCGCTCGTGGGCAACAGCGCTTCGGTGCGTTGGTCGAATTGACGCTCGAGCATGCGCACATAGCTGACCGCCTGAGCATCTTCGGCTACGGCTTCGTCGTGAAGCGATTGCCACCGCTCGATCTCGGCGGCGAGCTCGACATGGTCTGTGGGCACACCGAGCACATGCTCGAGATGGTGCAACAGGGCCGCCGACGACTTGGGATGTTGAGCGTTACCGAGATAGTGCGGCACGCCTACACGCAACGAGATGGCAGACATGTTGAGCTTCTCAAGCCGTTGCTGCAGCACGCCAACCACACCGGTGATGCCTTGGTACTGCGGACGGCTGAGACCCAAGCGACGCACGAGTTCGTCGTTGGTAGAACTGCCCACAACCAGGGGTACCCGAGTGTGGGGAACAGCGTCGGCATTGGCGCCGATGGTGACCACGAGTTCGCATTCAAGCCGCAGCGCGAGTGTTGAGATGCAATCGCAGTAGGTGCTCCAGCGCACGTGGGGCTCGACGCCCGAGAGCACGATGAGATCGTGCGAGCCACCCGGGAAGCGAGCGAGGCGAAACTCGTTGACGGGCCAGCGAATCTGGCGCTCTTCGTTCTCGTCGAACCAGACCTCGGGGCGTTCTTGGGTGAAGTCGTAGAACGGATCTGGATCGATGGTGGCAACCACCGGAGCGACGCGATCGCGCAGCAACCACTCGAGCGCACCGGTAGCCGTAGCCGAAGCATCGAACCATCCCGTGAGGGCCACGATCAAGATGGGTCGGTTCAGCGGCGCGAGGCCTTCTGTGTGAGTGCTGAGCACATCGTCGACTCGCATGGCGTCAGTCTTGCAGCGCGGCAGCGACGAAGTCGATGCATTCGGTGAGGGCGATCACATCGGCGGGGTCGACGGCCGGGAACATGCCGACGCGCAATTGGTTGCGGCCAAGCTTGCGATAGCTATCGGTGTCGACGATGCCATTTGCGCGCAGGGCTGTGCACACATCGTTGGCGTCGACGCCGGTGAGATCGATGGTGCCCACGACCTCGGAGCGCTTGGCCGGATCAGCAACAAACGGGCTTGCCCAGTCGCGCTGGCTGGCCCAGTTGTACAACGCCTGCGACGACTGGACGCTGCGCTGGTTCGCCCAGGCAAGGCCACCGTTGCTGAGCATCCACTGCAGTTGATCGTTGAGCATCACCAACGTGGCGAGGGCGGGCGTGTTGTAGGTCTGGTTGAGCACGCTGTTGTCGAGTGCGATGTTGAGATCGAGCGATGCCGGCACCCAGCGCTTGGTGGCGCTGATCGAACGGATGCGCTCGAGCGCTGCCGGCGAACACGCCGCAAGCCACAGGCCGCCGTCGCTGGCGAAGGACTTTTGCGGAGCGAAGTAATACACGTCGACTTCGGCTGGATTCCACAGTAGGCCGCCTGCAGCCGAGGTTGCATCGACCACGACCAGCGAATCGCTCGCAGCGCCAGAGGGACGCGTGAGCGGCATCATCACGCCCGTTGAGGTCTCGTTGTGGGTGAGGGCGTAGATGTCGGCGCCGTCGATGGCGGAGAGCGTTGGGTGATCGCCTGGATCGGTGCGCACCACGGTGGGGGTGCCGAGGTGGGGGGCTGCTGCGGCAGCCTCGGCGAATTTCGATGAGAACTCGCCAAACACGGCGTGGGCGCTGTGCTCGCGAATGAGGCCGAAGGTGGCGATGTCCCAGAACACGGTTGAGCCGCCGTTGCCCAGCACGATTTCCCATCCGTCGGGAAGGCCGAACAGGTCGCAGAGGCCCGAGCGCACGGCGCCGACCAGATTCTTCACTGGGGCCTGGCGGTGGCTTGTGCCCAAAATGTTGATGGCGGCCGCCGACAAGGCTTCGATTTGGGCTGGGCGCACCTTCGAGGGGCCACAACCGAATCGGCCATCAACTGGGCGCAGGCTGGCAGGAATTGATATTGAGCGTGGGTCCGTCGCTGTCACTGTGCAAGCATGTCAGCTATGAGTTCGTCTTCCTCCATGGGTTTTGTAACACCTCGCCGCGCGTCTGAGCGACTGGCCTCGATTGCCGAGTCGGCCACCCTTGCCGTTGACGCCAAGGCCAAGGCGCTCAAAGCCACTGGCGAGAACGTCATCGGTTTTGGCGCAGGCGAGCCCGACTTCCCAACGCCAGAGCACATCGTCGAAGCAGCAGTTGCTGCATGTCGCGACGTGAAGAACCATCGCTACACGCCAGCAGCGGGCCTGCCCGAGTTGCGCGAGGCCATCGCCGTCAAGACCCTGCGCGACAGCGGCTTTGAAACCACCGCAAACCAAGTCTTGGTGACGTGCGGCGGCAAGCACGCAGTGTTCACAGCGTTCGCAGCATTGTGCGACCCAGGCGACGAAGTGATTTTGCCGGCCCCGTACTGGACCACCTATCCCGAAGCGGTCACCCTCGCTGGCGGTGTTCCGGTGGTTATCGAAACCACCGAGGAGACCGGCTTCCGGGTCACCGTAGAACAGCTCGACGCAGCGCTCACCAGTCGCACCAAGGTGTTGCTGTTCGTGTCGCCAGACAACCCCAGCGGCGCCGTGTATCCGCCCGAAGAGGTTGAGGCCATTGGTCGCTGGGCTGTCGAGAAGGGCGTCTGGGTCATCACCGACGAAATCTACGAACACCTCACCTACGGCGAGAACCGCTTTGTCTCGATGCCCACGTTGGTGCCCGAGGTTGCGAACCAGTGCATCATCGTCAACGGCGTTGCCAAGACCTACGCGATGACCGGTTGGCGTGTTGGCTGGATGATTGGGCCGAACGACGTGATGAAGGCTGCGATCAACTTCCAGTCGCACGCAACATCAAATGTGAGCAACGTTGCGCAGCGCGCGGCGTTGGCCGCTGTCAGCGGCGATCTAACGGCCGTGCACATGATGCGTGAAGCATTTGAGCGCCGCGGCAAAATCATGCACAGCATGCTCAACGACATCCCGGGCGTTACGTGCATCGAGCCGCAGGGTGCCTTCTACTGCTTCGCCAATATGAGCGGTTTGCTCGGTCGTTCGCTCAGCGGTCACACATCAAAAAGCACGCTCGAACTCTCCGAGATTGTGCTCAGCCAGTCGAAGGTTGCGTTCGTCCCCGGCGAGGCATTTGGTGCTCCGGGCTACGCGCGGTTCTCGTTCGCGCTCGGCGACGAAGATCTCATCGAGGGCATCCGCCGCATCGCCGAGTTCGCCGCCGGCTGACCCACACCCGTCGCGTGGTTTCACTTTCGGTCAGCAAGCGTCAGCGCACGGCAACCGTGCGCTGACGCTTGCTGGAGAAAATGGGCGGCGCGATCTCAGTAGTCGATGCCGCGTTTGGCGGCGATTCCGCTGGTGTAGGCGTGCTTGATCTCGCGCATTTCGGTCACGGTGTCGGCGATGTCGATGAGCGCTTGCGATGCATCGCGTCCGGTGACCACGACGCTCACGTGTGCGGGGCGATCGCGCAACACTCGGATGACTTCGTCGCTGTCGATCCAGCTCCAGGTCATCAGGTAGGTGAGTTCGTCGAGAATCACGAGATCGTGCTTGCCGGCTTCGATGATGTCGCGGGCGATGTTCCAACCGCGTTGGGCGAGGTCTTTGTCGTGGCTGAGGTCTTCGGAGTCCCAGGTAAAACCTTCGCCGAACGACTCCCAGTGAACGCCAAGCTGACGACCGATGGTCTCTTCGCCAACCTTCCATTCGCCGCTCTTCACGAACTGCAGCACGGCCACGTTCCAGCCACGCGCAACGCCGCGCACCATCACACCAAACGCCGCTGAGCTCTTGCCTTTGCCGTTGCCGGTGTTCACGAGCAACAGCGATTTAGCGCTGCGAAGACCGTCGGGTCGAGGGTCTTCGGTGAGTGGATCGTCGGGCGAGTTGTCGGAGGGGGCATGTGTACTCATGGAAGCGCGAAGTCTAGACAGCACCTGATATGTTCAGTTCGCCCGGTCCGCCGGGTGACGCAGAATCCAGCGAAGTCGGTGTAAACCCGACGCTGTCCCGCAACGGTGATGCTGTTCACAACCAGTGAGCAGACGAGTCCGGTCGCCTGGTCTGTGTGCGCAACCGAAACCCTCGAGGCAAGGGTGGTTCGCGTGAAGGGCAACCTTCGTTCGGATCCGTCTTTGTCCTCCAAATCCTTGGAGGATTTTTTTATGTCACGTGTCAGTTATTCCCGCTTCAGACCGGCGGTAGCGCTGCTGGGCTTGTCGCTGTCGGTGCTTGCCGGCTGCGGTAGCGATGCAACCACTTCGGTTCCTGCCGACTCTGCAGCGCCCGATCGGATCGCGGCGTCGTCTACTACTGAAGTCGCTTCAGTCACCAGCGAGGTTGCCTACTCGGCCGCCGATGCCAACGGCACCGTCACCTTGTCGGCCCAGCCAGTGAAGATCATCTCGCTGTCTCCTACGCACACCGAAATGTTGTTCGCCATCGGTGCTGGTGGTCAGCTCATTGCCGCTGATGATCAATCGAACTTCCCAGCCGAAGCATCTGCCGTGAAGAGCGACCTGTCGGGCTTCACCCCGAACATCGAGGCGATTGCTGGTTACAAACCCGACCTGGTGGTCATCAGCGCCGACATGTCCAAGCTCGCTGAGCAGCTGAGCCAAATCGGCATTCCGGTGTGGCTCGGTCTTTCGGCAGCGTCTCTCGACGATGTCTACGCCCAGATCAACCAGCTCGGCGCGCTGACAGGCAACGGTGACGCTGCTTCGGCTCTCGTAGCGAAGATGACCGCCGACGTTGCCTCGATCGTGGCCGATGTGCCCAAGTTGCGCAAGCCGCTCACCTATTACCACGAGCTCGATCCCACGTATTATTCAGCGACGTCGAACACGTTCGTTGGTCAGTTGTACGCAATGGCTGGCCTGCGCAACATTGCCGACACTGCCGAATCCGGCAACGACTATCCGCAGTTGAGCGCCGAGTTCATTGTGTCGCAGAACCCCGACGTCGTCTTTCTTGCTGACACCAAGTGCTGCCAGCAAGACGCAGCCTTAGTGACCGCCCGCGACGGTTGGTCGCAGGTGAATGCCGTGAAGAACGGCAACGTAGTGGCGATGGACGACGACATCGCGTCGCGATGGGGACCTCGTGTTGTTGATTACTTGCGTGCAATTGTCGACGCTGTGAACGCAGCGGCTGCGGGTTCGGCAGGCTGATCGAATGGCCCTGGCAACCACCAGCCTCGACACCGACTCGCGTCGCGTGTCTGGTCGTAACTGGTGGTTGCCCGCGTCCATTGTGTTGCTCATCGGGGCCTTTGTGCTCGGTGCATGCATCGGACCCGCTGGTCGGATCTCTAGTGCAAACTGGCACCTGATCTGGAGCGTGCGCATGCCGCGCGTTGCGCTGGCCGCGTTGGTCGGAGCGATGTTGTCCATCGCTGGCGCGAGCTATCAGGGGGCCTTCCGTAATCCGTTGGCAGATCCGTACTTGCTCGGTGTTGCTTCGGGTGCAGGCCTTGGTGCCACCATCGTGTTCGTGATCGGCCGAGCCAACACAAACGGATGGCTGATCGACCCGCTGCCGCTGGCGGCTTTCGTCGGCGGCCTTATCGCTGTGATGTTCACCTACATGGTGGGCGCGGCGTTTGGGGCCTCGAGCTCTGCGCGCTCGTCGATCACGTTGGTGCTTGCGGGTGTGGCTGTCACCTCATTGGCCACAGCAATCCAGACCTTCGTGCTGTACCAAAACAACGATGTCATCCGCGAGGTGTACAGCTGGATTTTGGGTCGGCTCAACACAGCCACATGGCAAGACGTTCGACTCGTTGCGCCGTACATCGTGATCAGCTCGATCGTGTTGTTGTTGCACCGACGTCAGCTCGATCTGCTGCGAGTGGGCGACGACGAAGCCGCGTCGTTGGGCATGCAGGTTGGACGGGTTCGGCTCATCGTGGTGATTGCTGCAACGCTCGGTACTGCAGCTGCGGTGTCAGTGAGCGGCCTCATTGGGTTCGTGGGCATTGTGGTGCCGCACGCAGTGCGCTTGATGGCGGGTGCGAGCTACAAGCGCCTGTTGCCACTCACGGTTGTGCTCGGTGCCACCTTCTTGATTCTCACCGACATACCCGGCCGTGTGCTCACTCATGGCGCCGAGACACCTATCGGAGTAGTGACTGCGTTCTTTGGAGCGCCGTTCTTCATTGTGGTGCTGATGAACAAGAGGTTGTCGCAATGAGTTCCGTTGCTCTTTCTCGTCTCAGCGTTCGCTACGGCAAGCGCACGGTGGTGCACGAGTACACAGAGACCATCAAGCCCGGCGATTGGCTGTGTCTCATCGGGCCCAACGGTGCCGGAAAATCGTCGATCCTTCGTGCGGTAGCTGGGCTAGCGGCCCACACCGGCGAGATCAATGTCGATGGTTCACCGCTTCGGCTTCGCACCCCGCGCCGTCGTGCCGAACTGGTGGCCTATGTGCCGCAGTCGCCGGTGTTGCCCGACGAGATGCTTGCCTTCGAATACGTCTTGTTGGGGCGCAATCCGTATGTGAGCTACTTCGGCGGCGAATCCGCACACGATCGCGCGATGGTGCACAACGTGTTGCGCCGACTCGATCTCGACCAGTTCGCAGACCGCGAACTTGGTTCGCTCAGTGGTGGCGAGCAACAACGCTTGGTCATCGCTCGAGCCTTGGCTCAAGAGGCGCCGATTTTGTTGCTCGACGAACCCACCAGCGCGCTCGACATCGGACATCAGCAGCAGGCGCTAGAGCTTGTCGATCGCCTGCGCCGCGAGAACGGCCTTACGGTGATTTCCGCAATGCACGACCTCACGCTCGCTGGCTTGTATGCCGATCGATTGGCGTTGCTGCACGAGGGCCACTTAGTTGTTGCCGGCACGGCCGCGCAGGTGCTTCGCGCCGAAACGCTTGCCGAGTTTTACGGGGTAAGTGTCACCGTGCATCACGAACCCGATGGCACCGTCGTCGTGGTGCCACGCCGAGTCAGCTGACTCCGACAGCTACGGTGATCCCTCGTGGATCTACGCGAGCTTGATCGTGATGTTGCCGGATGCGCGAACTCGCATCAGCGCTTGTTGGAATCGCTTGATTCGCTGACCGACGAGCAAGCGCGTCAACCGTCAAAGTTGCCCGAGTGGTCGGTGGGACATGTGCTCACCCACCTCGCCCGCAACGCCGACAGTCACGTGCGAATGTTGCAGGGTGCCGAACGTGGCGAAGTGGCTCGGCAATACGACGATGGCGCTCGCGGACGCAATGCCGACATCGAAGCTGGCGCAGCGCGGTCGGCCCACGAGCTCGTCGCCGATGTGCGGTCGAGCATTTACCAACTTGAAGCCACGTGGGTCACTACAACCGCACAGGGCTGGCAGGGGCGAGGCGCTTCGTTGGTTGGCGACGTGGCGATGCTCGACATTGTCTTTCGTCGTTGGCGTGAAGTCGAAATTCATCGCGCCGATCTCGGACTTGGCTATGGCATCGTCGATTGGCCCGCCGAATA
>CANNMD010000109.1 GCA_947505655.1 Acidimicrobiaceae bacterium
CTGCGAGTGCGCGATCGGCCAGCAGCAGCCCAGCTTGATCGCGCAGCGTTCGGCGACGTGTGGGCGCTCGATGCCACCGGTATTGGCGAAACATGCAAGGCCACTCCGGCGTCGCGTTCGCGCTACATCGACGGCTCGGTGTTCGACTTCACCGGAGCGATTGGCTACGCCATCACAGGCCGCGCCGACTACACGGGCTATCTGCAGCGCCTCGCGATTCGTCCCGAGTTCCAAGCTCGAGGTGCGGGCTGGGCCCTCACACGCGATTCACTGATGTGGATGCAACGACGACGCCTCACCCGCGCCATGGTGAACACCCACACCGACAACAATGTCGCGCTTGGGTTGTATCAACGCTTCGGGTTCCGGCTGTTGCCGCAGGGCCTCGTGGTGCTCACCCGCCAACTGGACGACATGTGAACAACGCGCCAAACAAAACTCGGGATTGTGTGTCGTGATCCGCCCCGTCGCGCATCGGCTCGTCGGAGCCCTTATTGCAGGCGCAACCACTGTCGCGCTCTTGGTTGTCGCGCCGTCATCTGCCCCGGCGCCGGCGCTCGCAGCCCCCGCCCCACTCGGCATCACATTGGTACGCCAAGAGTTGGCGCTTGCCCCCGACGGCGACCTTGTGCTCAGCGTGCGGCTTGATCAAGCGTTGCCCGTCGGAGCAACGTTTGTGCTCACGTCGTACCGACCGCTGAAGACCCGCTCCGACCTCGCCGACGCAATCGCAGGCAAGCTGCCGCGCTCAGTCGACACCGTCGATCTACCGCTCGAAGCGATCTCTGTCGCCGACGATGTCATCACGTTCACTGTCCCCACCGAAACATCGCGGCGCACGAGCCGCGCACTGCAATTCAGCCAACAGGGTCTGTTTCCCGTGGTGCTCGACATCCAAGGCGATTCCGGCGTCGCCGGCGAGCTCACCACCTTCGTCGATCGCCTGCCAAAAGAAGGCGACGAGCCCAGGGGTTCGCTCAGCGTCGCACTTGCTGTGGCGCTTACTGCGCCACCAGCCATTCCCGGGTTGGACCCTGCGCTCTTGCCTGCCACTGCGCAACAACTTGCCGACCTCAACGCATTCCCAGCAGCAGTTCCATTGACCGTGGCGATTTCACCCGAGATCCTCAATCGCATTGATTCAACGGCGCTCGACAGCCTGCGCAAGACACTGAACGCCAACTACGGCATCTCGCAGCCACGCATACCACTTGACCCATCGGCCGCCGCTGCAGCAAACAAGGGTGCGCTCTTCACGCAACTGCTGCGCGAAGGAGAAAACACCGTCTCAGCTCTCGGTGAGGTGCCCCGCAGCGACCGGTCAATCTGGTGGTCATGGGGTCAGCTCACTACGCCTGGTGCGTCACTTGTTCGCGACCTCGGCGCTCGGCTGCTGGTGTTGTCGCCAAACGAGTACGCAAAAGCCAAAGGATCACTCGGCCCAACCACCGATACGACTCAGTTGCTGATGACCACACTTCCCGATGCAACCTCGGTGCCCACACTGGTGCTCGACGCAGCGTTCGCTGACCACCTCGCCACCACCTCGCCACCAACCGAACTCCACGCCATCTACGCGGCCGCCGACTTGGTCGCTACTCGCGACCAACTTGCTGCCGCGTCCGCGCCGATTAGCGGCCACACGATGGTCATCGGACTCAGCGGAGGCGGCGTGCCCAACCCTGCGTTCGTGTCGCGGATTCAATCAATGGCGGCCGCCACCGGAGCAACGCAGTTCGTCACCCTCAACGGGGTCGAACGAAACACAACCACGCTGCTGGTCGATGGCCTACCTGTCGAAATTGTGTTACCCACGATCAGTCCGGTCGACATCGCTGCCCGACTCGAGTCGCTCGATCAACTCAACGCCCATGCGTTCATGGTCTCGGGCATGCTTGTCAACACTCGCGACCGCCCAACGCGTTGGCAAGCCACTATCGCCGTGCTGGCTTCATCTGCGCTCACCGACGAGGCCGTCGCCATCGCAACGACCGCACTCAACAACGAACTGGCCGCAATTACCGGTGCCGTCAGCCCCAGACCCATCTATGCCTTTACCCTCAGCGGACGGCGAACCACGATTCGGCTTCGAATCGAGAACATCAGCGACGAACCGCTGCGGGTGATGGTGCGGCTCACCGCAACCAAACTCACCTTCCCCAAGGGCGACCAAGTGGTCACCATTGAGGCGAAGAGCATCACCGATGTCGCAGTACCTGTTGTGGCCCGAACCAACGGCAGTTTCCCCGTATCACTCGATGTGCTCAGTCCCGATGGCGGAATGGCGCTGATCAACACGTTGTATCTGAAGGCGCGCGTGAGCGCGCTCACCGGTGTCGCCCAGTTGCTCACCGGTGGCGGACTGCTCATGCTGCTCGCCTGGTGGGGGCGAAATGTCCGCCGTGGCCGTCGCTCAAAACACAATGCAGCCGGCCGATCGAACCACCCGGTGGTTCGACCAAACGGCGGCCTCGTTTCAAACGAACCAAGTTCGACTAACATTTCGCACTCGTGACCGTTCGAATCATTACTGACAGTGCATGTGATCTTCCGCAATCAGTAGCCGACGAACTCGGCATCGAGATTGTGCCCTTGTCGATTCGCTTCGGAGAAGAAGAATTCATCGATCGGCGTGACCTCACCGCCGAGCAATTCTGGGCAAAATCTGCAGCTTCGGCGCAGCTCCCCGAGACCGCCGCACCGTCGCCCGGACAGTTCGAGCAGGCATATCGATCTGCAATGGCCTCGGGTGCAACCGGCATCGTGGTCATCTCATTGAGTGCCGGTTTGTCAGCCACGATGCAAAGCGCCGAGCTCGCCGCTCGCGCTGTCGCTGGTGAAACCGCCATCTCCGTTGTCGACAGCAGGTCAGCAACGCTTGGCCTTGGCAGCATCGTGGCCGCCTGCGCTCGTGCCGCAAACGACGGGGCTTCATTCGACGATGTCACCGCAATGGCTCGCGACCTCGCTCAGCGCACCAAGGTGTGGGGCGCTCTCGACACACTCGACAACCTCAAAAAGGGCGGCCGCATCGGTGGCGCCAAAGCGCTGCTCGCATCGGTGCTCTCCATCAAGCCCATCATCGAAGTTCGCGACGGCAAGGTTGAAGAGGGCGGCAAGCAACGCACTCGGAGCAAGGCGTTGGCGTTCTTGGTCGAGAAGTTGCTGAGCTCTGGACCCATCGAAAACCTGCACGTGATGCACGCCGACTGCAGCGACGTTGATCAGTTTGTCGAAATGCTCCGGCCGCACTATTCCGGTGGCATTGTGGTGGGCGACATCGGGCCAGTTGTTGGCACGCATGCCGGCCGCGGCACAATCGGTATTGCCTTTCAAGTTCGCGCGTAAAGCGCGATTGACAGCTTCGGGCTGCGCCACACGACTAGCGTCGGTGAGCGCAACATGCCCACGGATACCAGCCCCCTGCCGCCTCAGGCGCTACTCGCCCAGCGTTATCGCTTGGAACGAAGAATCGCGCAAGGAGGCATGGCCGAAGTGTGGCTTGCCACCGATACGTCGCTGTCTCGACAGGTCGCTGTCAAGATCCTCAAGTCGGGTCTTGCCACCGATCCAGTGGTTGCCGAACGCTTCCGACGTGAGGCCATCACCGTTGCTCGACTCAGTCATCCCAACATTGTCGCCGTGCACGACAGCATCGACTACAACGGTCGTCAGGCCGTGGTCATGCAGCTCGTCAATGGCAAGAGCCTTCGCCAGTTACTCGATGAGCAAAAACGACTGAGCCCCGAACTCACCATGCACATCGGCAGTTGTGTCGCAGCCGCACTCGATGCGGCTCACTCTGCTGGCCTCGTTCACCGCGATGTGAAGCCTGGCAACATCATGATCACACCCGATGGTCGCGTGTTGCTCACCGACTTTGGTATCGCCAAGGGCCTCGGCACCACCGACGACCTCACCAGCGAAAACGTGATGATGGGCACGGCGAAGTACCTGTCGCCAGAGCAGGTTCGCGGAAAGAAACTCGATGGCCGCGCCGACCTCTACGCGCTTGGCCTCGTGCTCTACGAATGCCTCGCCGGGCGAGTGCCGTTCCTGGGCGAGAGCGACGCCGACACCGCGCTTGCGCGGCTACAACGTGACCCCACCGATCTGTCGCAACTGCGCCCCACGTTGCCGTATGGGCTCGCCGATCTCATTCATCAACTGCTCGCCCGTAACCCTGACGACAGGCCAGACACGGGTGGTGCGCTCAAGCAGAGCATCACTCGAATCGCCAGCGGCATCGACGATCCCACTACATCGGCCACACCGCCGAAGGGCACCGCGATCAACGGCCAAACACCTGCGGGCACTCTTCGCGACAACACTCCGAACCGAGCCGCTGCGCCAATCATCCTTGCCGAATCACGCGCCGCCAACGATCGTTCTGCAGCGCCAACACCTCGCCAAGGCTCGCAGCGTCCCATCAATGCTCCCCCGCCTGGCGGCGACCGCACTCCCACTGCCGGCAGCCCGCGTGGCGTGCCTGCAAAGAACTTCCAGCAAAAGAGCACACCCACGATTGTGGTGATGCTCTTGTTGCTCGTAGCTGTTGTTGTCGCCGCCCTGATGTGGCCAAATTCTGCGAACAGCACCAAGACGCCCGTGTTCGTAGCGCCTACTGCACCGACCACCGCAACCGTGGTGGCGCCAGTGGCGTCGGCGGCCGCAACGATTGCCTCGATTCAGACCTTCGACCCTGATGATCGCACCGACGCGAGCGAAAACCCCGACCAAGTCGGCCTCGCTATCGACGGCGACCCCAACAGTTCGTGGAGTACCAACTGTTACGCATCGCAGTACTTCGGCGGGAAGGCCGGCGTCGGCGTCATCGTCGAGCTCTCGGCAGCGGCCACCGGAACCCTCTCGGTCGCGATGGCAAACGCTCCGTATCAACTACAAGTGTTCGCCAGCAACGCCGAAGCAACGCCGCAAACCCTCGATGGTTGGGGCAAGGCCGTGCAGAAGAAGAGCTACAACACCGCGCCCGGCGTTGTCACAGCAACGATCAGCGCTGCGCCCGCACGACATGTCCTTGTACTGCTCCACGAGGTAGGCCGCGACAGCGCATGCAGCAAAGCCCGCCCGTTCCGCGGTTACATCAGCAACATCACCTTCGTTTCAGCGGGCTGAGTTTCACTCGTCGCTTGGCCGCACCCGGTGCGGCATCGTGGCTACCATCAATGCATTGCCTCGAACTTTGACGACCACGCGCTCGTAGCAGCCGCACAAGGCGGTGATCGATCCAGCCTTGATGCGCTGCTTCGTCGCCACTACGACCGCATATACGCCGTGTGTCGTCGCGTCATCGGTCACGATGCCGACGCCGCCGATGCAGCGCAAGAGGCCATGATCGCAATCGTTCGCGGACTCGCGAAGTTTGATGGTCGAAGCAGTTTCAGCACATGGACGTATCGCATTGCAACCAACGCGAGCCTCGATGAGTTGCGTCGACGTCAACGTCGCCCCATGAACCATCTGGCTCACAAAGACAACGACAACAACCACGTCGAGATCGCCGACCCGCAATCAACAACGCGCATCGACGCCATCGGTGACCACATCTTGATCGACTCGGCCCTCGCGGCGCTTCCCGAAGATTTCCGCGTCGCTGTGGTGCTGCGCGATGTCGGCGATCTCGACTACGCAGAAATCGCCGAAGTTCTTGGAGTACCGGTTGGCACCGTCAAGAGCCGCATCGCCCGAGGCCGCGCTGTGCTCGCCGCAAACCTCGGACAAGATTCTCGGAACCAATCCAATCCACCTCAACGTCCAACGACTGCGCCATGACCGACCACACATTCACCCCTGACACCGAATTGGCCAGTGCGGCCCTCGATGGCGAGATCACCTCGGCCGAACGCGCCCAGGTTGAAGGCTCAGCCGAGTTACGGGCTGTCATGAATTCGTATAGCACCCTGCGTGATCAACTCGCTGCTGTCGCCGTGCCAACGCGGGCACGCGAAGGCGCCCTCAGCGCAGCTCTCGCGGCGTTCGATGAGCTCAGTGTGGCCACCGACAACACGGGTGTGGTGGTGCCATTGCGCCAACGTCAACAGCGCTTCAAACGACAGCAGCGATGGCTCGCAGGTGCTGCAGCCGCTGCAATTGTTGGCGTCGTCGCAGTTGCCAGCACAACGGGTCAGTCAACGAACGACAACACCAAGCCAGAGTTCAACGCCGCTGACGCCGCCCAACCATCGAGCAAGATGCAGTCGCCCATGTCCGCTGCATTGCCCGCTGCGATCGACAGCATCAATGGGGCCGCCGTGGTCACGCTTTGGGCCACTGCGGCCAACTTAGCCACCGATCGCGAACTGGTCGCCTATATGACAGACCCGAGCAACGTTCGTGCGTCGACGTCAGCAGATGACGCAGGGATCGCAGATGTCGCAGATGGCGCAGAGATCAACGCCGACTGTCTCAGCGTGGCCAACGAGCCCTACGCGGCCGTGATCTTCAAAGGAGCAAATGGCATCGCTATCCGCGACGATCAGACCAAGTCGGTACGAGTGCTCGAGCCGCAGACATGCGCCGTGCTCGCCAGCGTTGCGCTCCCCTGATCAACCCGCGCCTGACGCGTTCACCGATCGACCACGCCGCGCCCTACCGCCGAGCGTTAGTATCGACCCATGCCGGGCAACCCACTGACCGATCCGAACTGGGCATCTAGCCTCGCCGACAACATTGAGCGTGTCGTCGCAACAGTTCGCGACAAGACCACCAAGCCGCTTCTCGTGATGTACCGGGGCGCCGTGTTCGGCGTCATCGGCGTGTGTGGCGGCATTGCCGCTCTCGTGCTCTTCACGGCGTTTCTCACTCGAGGCCTGCAGTCAATCCTCGAGTGGCCGCTCACCCATAGCGACGCCGTATGGGTGTCATACCTTGGCGCTGGCGTTGTGTTCGGTGTCGCTGGATTGATCCTGATGCGCAAGCGTCTCGACAGCACCGAGGCCACATCATGAGCCACCATCCAGTCGTTGTCATTGGGTCGGGCCCTGCCGGGCTCACCTCAGCTATTTACACAGCACGCGCCAACCTCACGCCACTCGTCATCGAAGGCGAATTGAGCAGCACCAGCGATCAGCCAGGTGGCCAACTGATGCTCACCACCGAGGTCGAAAACTTCCCTGGGTTCCCCGAGGGCATCATGGGCCCCGAGCTGATGGGTCGCTTTCGCGAGCAGGCCGCACGCTTCGGCGCCGAGTTCATTACGGCCAAGGCCACGGCCATCGATTTCAGCCAGCGCCCATTCAAGGTCTGGGTCCGCGACGAGCTATACACCGCCGATTCCATCATTGTCTCCACCGGTGCACAGTCGCTGATGATTGGCCTTGAGGCCGAAGAACGCCTGCTCGGACATGGTTTATCTACCTGCGCCACCTGCGATGGTTTCTTCTTCAGAGGCCAAGAAATCGCCGTAGTCGGCGGCGGTGACAGCGCCATCGAAGAGGCCACCTTCCTCACCAAGTTCGCCTCAAAGGTCACGCTCATCCATCGCCGAGACAGCCTGCGCGCTTCGAAGATCATGCAAGATCGGGCCTTCAACAATCCCAAGATCGAAATGCTCTGGAACACCACCGTCACCGATCTCGCAGGCACCGACAAGCTCGAAGGCGCAATGGTTCGCAACGTCATCACTGGCGAAGAATCCTTCTTGCCTGTCACCGGCCTGTTCGTTGCCATCGGCCACCGCCCGAACACCGATCTGTTCAGCGGTGTGCTCGATATGGAAGACAACGGCTACCTCATCACCAAGCCCGGATCTACCTACACCAACATCGATGGTGTCTTCGCCTGCGGCGACGTGCAAGACCACACCTACCGTCAGGCCATCACTGCTGCGGGCTCGGGTTGTATGGCGGCAATCGACGCCGAGCGTTGGCTCGAAGCCAACGTTCACTGAGCACAATTACCAGCGATCTCGCACTATCTCTACGAGCCGGGAATGTCCGGCATCATCGTGAGGTTAGGTTCGCTACACTACGGATTCCGTTGAAAGGAAGCCCCCATGGCTGAAGGCATCGTTACTCTCACCACCAATACCTTTGACGAGACCATCAATGCGGCCGATGTGCCCGTCGTAGTCGATTTCTGGGCCGAGTGGTGTGGGCCATGCAAGTTGATCGCCCCGATCTTGGGTGAAATCGCCCAAGAGCAGGCCGGCAAGATCACTATCGCCAAGCTCAATGTCGACGAGAACCCCGATCTGGCGATGAAGTACAACGTGATGAGCATCCCAACGTTGCTCGTGTTCACCAATGGTGTCATTGCCAAGCGCCTCGTGGGCGCCAAGGGCAAGGGCCAACTCATGCAGGAGCTCGACGAATTCCTGGCCAGCTCCCTCTGACCCCTGGTCAGCACGACGAGGCCATCCGCGATCTTCAACGCCGCCTCA
>CANNMD010000110.1 GCA_947505655.1 Acidimicrobiaceae bacterium
GAGCTGGCACGCTACAGGCGCTACGCGACACCGCTCGGTTCATGAAGGTCACCACCGCCGGACGCGAAGAGTCGCATCCGCACGATGTGACCATCACCAAAGAGGCGCCTAACTACCAGCGCAGCTAGCGCCCGCCCACAACATCGCCAATGTCTTCACCATTCCCGAGTCCCCAGGTTCCCCCCAGTTCGCGGTTTGGTGAAGACATTTGGTCGAGGGTCGACCAATAGTCTTCAACAAACGTTGGAGGGCGACAAACGTTGGAGGGCAACAAACGTTGGAGGGCGACGCCGCCGACGAGGGGCTTAGGCGAGCTTTTCGACGAAGGCTTCGAGTTGACGCAAGTTGCGACACTCGTACACGCCGTCGGTGTGAGTTCCGTAGTCACCCACGATTGAGTCGCCGGTGTTCCAGTAACTGCGTGGCTCAGGGTTCAGCCAATAGACATGGCGGGCCTTTTGGCGGATGTTCTTCACGACCCACGCCTGACTGGCGTGATAGTTGTTGCGAGCATCGCCGAGCAACAGCACCGTTGTCTTGGGACCAACGTCTTTGCCGTACTTGTCCCAGAACACTTCGAACGCATGGCCGTAGTCGCTGTGGCCATCGACCCAGACCACATCGGCCTCGGTGTTCACCCGATGAATTGCTTCGCTGATGTCTTCGACACCCTTGAAGTATTCGGTGACCTCATCGAGGCCATCGATAAACACAAACGAGCGAACCTTGCTGAACTGCCCCTGGATTGCATAGACCAGCATCAGCGTGAAGCGAGCAAACGCCGCAACCGAACCGCTGATGTCGGCGATCACCATGAGTTCGGGCTTGGCCGGACGCGGGTACTTGAACTTGGGATCAGCCGGAACGCCGCCGTACGACAACGAGTGGCGAACGGTGTTTCGAAAGTCGAGCGGACCCTTGCGGCCATGGCGACGCTTACGCGCCAACCGTGCAGCCAACTTGCGGGTGAGCGGGTAGAGCGACTTCTTCAGGTTCTGCATTTCGTCACGTGACGCATGCATGAACTCGACATCTTCGGGCAACGGCTTGCGCAGGGTCTTGGCCATTGCCTCAGCCCCGCGATCGGCAACGAGGCGACGACGGATCTCGGCTTCGATCTCTTTTTTGAACTGATCGATGCGGCTGTCGTATTCGTCTTTCTCGAGACGCTCTTCGAGTGGTGTGAGTTCGCCGCCAACTTCTTGACGACTCGCCTCCATCAGCTTGTCGAGCATGCCTTCGAGATCGAGATTGCGAAGCGTGCGATACAGGTAATAGGTGCCACCCACCGGACGGCCAGGCTCCATGCCAGCAAAACGCTGCACCGACTGCTTGGCCAAGGCACGCATCATGCCCTGATCACCCTTCATCAACGCCTTCATGAGGAGATTCATCATCTCTTCGGGCGTCAACGCCTCCATACCGCCACCACCAGCGCCCTTACCTTCGCCTTGGCCCTGCTGCTGCTCTTGCATCTCGCGCCACATCTGGTCGAGTTCGCTCTCGTCGCCATCGACGAGTTTGTACTCGGGTCCGCGCAGGCTGAAGTACACCTCGAACACGGTTTCGAACGCGCGCCAGTGGCTGTTGTTCTTCACCATCGTGGCGCCGAGCGCGTATTTGAACGCGTCTCGATCCTCGATCGGGATGTGCTGGATGGCCTCCATCGCGTCGAGGTTCTCGGTCAGCGAAACAGGTATGCCCGCATTGCGAAGCTCTACGACGAAGCCGGCGAGAAGATCAATCATGAGATGAGGCCTTGTACGCGCCGACTACTTGCTGGCTTCGACAGACAACTCTTTGGCGGCCTTGGCAATGTCGGTCTGGTACTTGAGCAGAACGTGCAAGGTCTCTTTGGCCTGCTGCGCATCGATGTTTTGCACACCGAGCAACACAAGCGTGCGCGCCCAGTCGATGGTTTCGCTGACGCTTGGCGCCTTCTTCAGATCGAGCTGACGCAGGCTGCGCACAATGCGCGCAATCTGATCGGCCATGTTCTCGGTGACGTCAGGAACGCGAGTCATCACGATCTGCTTCTCACGCTCGAGCTCTGGGTAGTCGACATGCAAGAACAGGCAGCGACGCTTGAGTGCCTCAGACAGTTCGCGAGTGTTATTCGACGTGAGGAACACCAGCGGAATCTGCTTGGCGGTGATGGTGCCCAACTCGGGGATACTCACCTGATACTCGGAAAGAATTTCGAGCAACAACGCCTCGGTCTCAACCTCGACACGGTCGACTTCGTCGATGAGCAACACCACTGGATCTTCGGCGGTGATTGCCTCAAGCAACGGGCGGGTCAACAAGAACTCGTCGGAGAAGATGTCGTCGTGCACATCGCTCCACGAGTCGCTGCTCTTGTCGGCCTGAATGCGCAGCAGCTGCTTTTTGTAGTTCCACTCGTAGAGGGCCTTCGACTCGTCGAGGCCTTCGTAGCACTGCAGACGGATCAAACGAGCGCCGAGCATCTCGGCGACACTCTTGGCCAACTGGGTCTTACCGGTGCCCGCTGGGCCCTCAACGAGAACTGGCTTGCCGAGACGATCGGCCAGAAATACGACACCGGCGATCCCTTCGTCAGCAAGGTAATTCTCGGCGCGAAGCCCTTCGCGTACCGACTGAACAGATTCAAAGCGTGTTCCCATACGGATCGCACCCTAACCGCACCGTTCGTCGGTGCCTCAATCGAGTTACACCTTCGTTGCTGAAGCCGTACTATGCGCAGGTGAACAACGACGCGCTCGGGGGACGAGGTATGTTGCGATCCAACGTCGTCGTCACGTTGGGCACAGCATTGTCCCGGCTCACCGGGTTGATTCGCATTGTCGTTTTCAGCATCATCGTCGGACAAACAGCATTGGCCGACGCATACGACGGAGCCAACAACAGCCCCAACGCGATCTACGAGCTGCTGCTCGGCGGCATTCTGTCGGCAAGCCTCGTGCCGCTGTTCACCAAACACGCCGAACAAGAAGACGACGAAGCCACAACCGCCGTGGTCACCGTGGCCGTGTTGGCACTCACCGCCATCACCGCAGTGGCATTCGTCGCCGCGCCGTGGATCTTTCACCTGTTCTCGTTCAATCCTCCGAGCACCATCAACGCCACTCAGTACCGCGACGTCGGCTCGTCGCTCGCGCGCATCTTTTTGATCCAGATCTTCTTCTACGGCCTGTCGGCGCTTGGCGCCGCGCTGCTCAATGCGCGCCGCCGCTTTTTTGCCGCAGCGTGGTCACCGGTGCTCTCAAACCTGGTCATCATCGTGAGCCTGTTGCTCATTCCTGGCGTGGTCGGCCACAAAGAAATCGAACTCGGCGAGGTGTTATCGAACACCGGCTTACGGCTGATGCTCGGCTTCGGCGCGACCACCGGCATCGCGGTGATGGCAATCGCGCTGCTGCCGGCGCTGAAGAAGGCGCATGTACCACTGCGCTTCAACGCCAACTTCCGTCATCCGGCCGTGCGCAAACTCGTGCAGCTTTCGGGATGGACCCTTGGCTACGCAATCGCCAACCAGGTCTCCATCGTTGTGGTGAAGAACCTCGCGCTGGGTTCGGGCGAGGGCCAACAGGCCGCGTACACCGCAGCCTTCACCTTCTTCGTACTCCCCCACGGGCTGTTGGCAGTATCGATCGCAACCACCTTCGTCCCCGAACTCTCTCGCTTCGTGACCCGCGGCGACAAAGCGGCGTTTATCGATCGCACGTCGCTCGGTATCCGCATGGTGGCATTGCTCACCTTGCCTGCCGGTTTTGGCTTATTCGTTCTGCGCCGCTCGATCATCGGCGGCATCCTGCAACACGGCCGCCTCACTGCACTGCAGGCGCTCAACACCAGTCGAGCGCTCGGTGGCTTCGCTGTGGGCCTCGTGGGGTTCAGCGTGTACCTCTTTGTGCTGCGCGGCTTCTATGCCCATCAAGACGCGCGCACGCCGTTCATCATCAACCTCGGCGAGAACGCGCTCAACATCGTGCTCGCATGGATACTCGTTGGTCGTTACGGAGTCCTCGGCCTCGGGCTGTCGTTTGGTATTGCATATTTGGTCAGCGCCGCCGTTGCGCTCTTGGTGCTGAGCTACAAGGTGCCTGGATTCGAACTGCGCCCCATTTACGAAAGCATGGGGCGCATGTTGTTGGCCTCAGCAATCATGGGCGAGGTCGTGTGGTTGTTTGCGCGCCACGTAGGCGCCAACGCTGGAAACGGAGCAATGCCGCGCGCACTGCTGGGCACCATCCTTGGCGCCGGCGTGTACGTAGCGGTGTTGGCCGTGTTGAAGGCGCCCGAACTCACGTTGATTACCGACCGGTTGCTCCACCGCCGCAACGCCGAGGTCTGAGCGACCCACGGCGGCGACCCGCGCCCGCAGCTCAGTTCAGCTCAGTTCAGCGGGGCAGCAGCACCAGATCGTCGCGATGAATCACTTCGTGTGCAATCTGCGGGGCGAGATCGCGAGAACTGCGCCCAGCGTTCACGCGCACCACGGCCGACGAAACGGCAGCCATGCCTCGGGCAAACACAATGCCTTCGGCATCGCGCACTTCGATGGTGGAACCCTCTTCGAAGTCGCCATCAACCGCAGTGACCCCTGCCGGCAACAACGAAGTGCCTCGCTCGACCAACGCTCGCGCAGCCCCGGCATCAACCGTGACCGAACCGTCGACCTGACTGGCGAAACCAATCCAGAGCTTGCGTGCTGGCAAACGTCGATCGCTGGGCTCAAAGGTGGTACCCACAGAGACACCCGCAACAGCATCGACCAACACATTTGGACGCAACGCTTCGGCGATCACCGCGCGCACGCCTGACCAACTGGCGAGGCGCGCCGCACCCAGCTTTGAGGCCATGCCACCGCTGCCCCGATTGGTGCCCGTTGACCCAGCCGAGACCGAGAGTAAGGGGTCGTCGGCGGCAACGTTGCTGATCAACGTGGCGTCGGGGTTCGTGCGCGGATCGGCCGTATACAAGCCGGGCATATCGGTGAGCAGCACCAGCACGTCGGCGCTCACGTTGTGGGCGACGAGTGCCGCGATGCGATCGTTGTCGCCGTAACGAATCTCGTCGCTAGCAACGGTGTCGTTTTCGTTCACGATGGGAACGCAACCAAGTTCGAGCAAACGAACCAGCGTGTCGCGAGCGTGCAGATACTGATGACGGTTCGCGAAGTCGTGAGGCACCAACAGCACTTGTGCAGCGACGAGACCATGGCGTTCGAACTGCTGGTTGTACTCCTGCATCAGGCGTGGCTGGCCAGCAGCAGCAAGGGCTTGCAGGCTCAACACATCGGTTGGCCGTGCCTCGAGTCTCAACGCCGCCACGCCTGCTGCGATTGCGCCCGAACTCACCAAAATGACCTCGTGGCCATGCTCGCGAAGCGCCGCCAATTGATCACACAGCGACGCGATCACGTGCACCTGGATCACTCCAGATGCATCGGTGAGCGACGATGTTCCGACTTTGGCTACGACCCGCATCTACAGGTCAGGCTCGTACTCGAAGCTGAACTCACCGATCCACACGACGTCTCCATCCTGCGCACCGGCACGGCTCAGCAGGCGATCGACGCCAAGTTTCTTCAACCGCTCGTCAATCCAGTTCAGTGCCTCTGGCGTGGTCACGTCGTTCAACGCGACGACGCGCTCGACATTGCGGCCACGAACACGAAACTGGTTCTCATCGATGCGCTCGACAACTGCACCATCGACCTCGGGACGAATGATGACAATGCCTTCTTGGTTGGGCTGCTCGTGACGAACCTTCGAGACCAATTCGGCCAGATTGCCCACGAGCACCCGCAGGCCCTCGGTGGTGATGGCACTGATTCGTAGGCCATCCCATTCGGTCTCGAAGCCGACATCGTTCTTGGTGCCCACCACAAGGCGAGGACGTTCGAGCAGTTCGGGCTCGTAGTTGCCAAGCTCACCCAACAAGATGCGCTCTTGCTCGGCTGGGGACACGCCATCGGTTGACTCGAGATCGACGAGCACGCACAACACGCGGGCGCGCTCGATGTGGCGCAGGAACTGATGGCCAAGGCCACGTCCTTCGCTGGCACCTTCGATGAGGCCGGGAATGTCGGCCACGATGAACTCGGTATCGCTGTCGACGCTGACGACACCGAGGTGCGGTTCGAGCGTGGTAAACGGATACGCCGCGATCTTCGGCTTTGCCGCACTGATGCTGCTGATGAGCGTGCTCTTGCCAGCGTTGGGGAATCCCACCAATGCGACATCGGCCATCAGCTTGAGGTCGAGCTTGAGCCACTGATCGACGCCGTGCTCGCCCTGCTCGGCATAGCTCGGAGCACGACGACGGTTCGACCAGAACTTGGCATTGCCACGGCCGCCACGGCCGCCAGCAGCAGCGAGCCAACGGTCGCCGTGATGCACGAGGTCGGCGAGCAGTTCGCCGGTGTACATGTCGCGGGCAATGGTGCCCTCAGGGACCATGACCTCGATGCCTTCGCCGCGCTTACCGTGTTGGTCCTTGCCCTTGCCATGCACGCCATCCTTGGCGCGACGATGGGGATGATCACGAAACGCAAGCAGTGATGCAACGTTGCGAGTGGCTACGAGCCAGACATCGCCGCCCTTGCCTCCATCGCCACCGTTCGGTCCACCCATGGCCTCTGGACCTTCGCGACGGAACGACACACAGCCGGCACCACCATCGCCTCCGCGGACATTTAGTTGGGCTTCGTCGACAAATCCACTCATAGGGCAAATGCAGGCTATCTGTCAGCAGTAGTCGGTGGTCGCTGATTGCGCCGCGTATCCTGCGAGACATGGACGAATCGGTGCAAGAACGAGCACAACGCTGGGCCGCCACGATGTCTGGGCATCAGGTCGCAGGCATCCAATTGGCCCACAGTGACTCGTGGGCCGGGCCGGGCAGCACCGAACTCGTCGATCGCCGCAGCAGCGAAGAGTCCCAAGATGCCTCGATGGCACGCCTCGCCACCCGAGCCAGCGGCGCGGGCGACCGGGTCATCGACGAAGCGGCCGACACATACCGCACCTGTTTCGAACGCGACCGCGACCGCATCTTGCATGCTTCGTCGTTTCGCCGCCTTGCCGGCAAGACCCAGGTGTTCGTTTTTCCCGACGATCACCAGCGCACACGCCTCACGCACGCGCTCGAGGTGGCTCAGGTGGCCGTGTCGATCTCACGGGCCCTCGGGTTGAATTTGGCGCTCACCGAGGCCATCGCGCTCGGCCACGATTGCGGTCACGGCCCGGGTGGCCATGCCAGCGAAGACGCCCTGTCGCCGTATGTGCCCGGCGGCTACGACCATGCGCTGTGGGGTGCCGACGTCACCTTGACCTCGCTCAACTTGTGCTCCGAGACCCTCGATGGCATCCGCAATCATTCGTGGTCGCGGCCAGCCCCGGCAACCCCCGAGGGCGAAGTGGTGTCATGGGCCGATCGCATTGCCTACGTGTGTCACGACTTCGAAGACGCAGTGGCCGCCGGAATCGTGGCACCCGACATGCTGCCCGCGTTGGTTCGCGACCGCTGTGGTGCCACCCGCTCGCGCCAACTCGGTGCGTTCGTGCATGCAATGACCGACGCTGCGGCGCAAACCGGGCGCATCGGCATGCTCAACGACTATGCGGCGGCGCTCAGCGAATTTCGCCAATTCAATTACGAGCACGTCTACCTCCGCCCGGCCTCACAGGCGCAAGCAACGGCTGTCATCGCCCTGCTGCAGGCGCTGGTCGAGCATTACGCCGATCGACCCAACCTGCTCGCCGATATCGACACTCAGCACCACATCGACCACCAACACCGCGCAGTGCCGGTAGCAGGCATTCAGGCGGGCAGCGCCGAAGCCCTGCACTCAGCCGTTCGCTACGTAAGCGGCATGACCGATCGTTTTGCCTGCCGCCAAGCGATGATGTTGTTGGGTTGGAGCGCAGAGCGGTTACCGCACGGCGTGGGCATGGCCGAATAGCAAACTGTCGACCAGCGAAGTAGGCCCGAAAACGACTGAACCCGGCCGCAAGGGCCGGGTCAGAAAGAATTCAGTGAAGAAAGTACTACTCAGGGACAATCACGTTGATGACACGACGGCCACGGCGCTCGCCGAACTGCACGTTGCCAGCTTTGAGAGCGAACAAGGTGTCGTCCTTGCCGATGCCCACGTTGATGCCTGGGTGGAACCGTGTGCCGCGCTGGCGGATCAAGATGGTTCCGGCTGTGATGGACGATCCACCAAATGCCTTCACGCCGAGGCGCTGAGCATTGGAATCACGACCGTTGCGGGTAGACCCGCCACCTTTTGTCTTTGACATGGCTCAGCCCTTTGCGATCGATGTGATTTCGACGACGGTGTACTTTTGAC
>CANNMD010000111.1 GCA_947505655.1 Acidimicrobiaceae bacterium
GTGCCAATAAGGGTTCGCTCACCACGTTGCGCCCCGACGAAATGTCGGCCCAGATCGTCCGCGCGCTGTTGGCCAAGGTTCCATCGGTGCAGGCCAGCGATGTCGAAGACCTCATCATGGGTGTCGGCCAGCCAGCAGGCGAAGCCGGATTCAACATCGGTCGTATGGTCGCCATCCTCGCCGGCCTCGACAACGTTCCCGGCGTCACGGTCAACCGTTACTGCTCGTCGAGCTTGCAGACAATCCGCATGGCCGCTCACGCGATCAAGTCGGGCGAAGGCGATTGCTTCATCTCGGCCGGCGTCGAAGCCGTGAGCCGTTACCAGTTCGGCGCCAGCGACACCGCCCCGAACCCAATCTTCAAGACCCCAGGCGAGCGCACCCGCGAGCGTTCGGCCGGCGGCCATGCATCATGGACCCCACAGGCCGGTTTGCCCGACGCATACATCGCCATGGGTCAGACCGCCGAGAACGTGCGCGAAGTCACCGGCGTCAGCCGCGCCGACATGGACGAGTTCGCCAAGCGCTCACAAGACCTCGCCAGCGCCAATGTGGCCAACGGCTGGTTCGAGCAGGAAATCACACCGCTCACACTTGCTGACGGCACGGTTGTTTCCACCGACGATTGCCCACGTGCAGGCACCACGCTCGAAGCCCTCGCCGGCCTCAAGCCAGCGTTCCGCCCCGACGGCCAAGTCACAGCCGGCAACGCTTGCCCACTCAACGACGGCGCTGCCGCAGTCATGGTGATGAGCCTCGAGAAGGCCAAGGCCCTCGGCCTCACGCCACTCGCTCGCATCGTTTCGTCGGGCGTGTCGGGTCTCAACCCAGAGATCATGGGCCTCGGCCCAGTCGACGCCGTTCGTCAGGCACTCAAGCGTGCCGGTTTGACCATCGACGACATCGACCTCGCCGAGATCAACGAGGCCTTCGCTGCTCAGGTTCTTCCTTCGGCCCGTGAACTCGGCATCCCAATGGAGAAGCTCAACGTGAACGGCGGCGCAATCGCCCTCGGTCACCCATTCGGCATGACCGGCGCCCGCATCATGACCACCCTCATCCACGGCCTGCAGACCGCCGACAAGACCTTTGGTCTTGAGACGATGTGCGTCGGCGGCGGCCAGGGCATGGCGATGATCATCGAGCGCCTCAGCTGACCAATCGAAGAACCCGCCGTCGGCGAACGTTGGTAGTTCTCGTCGCCCTCTGCAGTCTCTTTCAACACTTCATGTTCGGGCCGCCTGGTTCGTTGTCGCTTTCGGGCGACAACGTGCCAGTGCCGGCCGGACCATGGCCCGCACCGTCGCAATCTCAGCCTCAATGGAGTCTGACGAGCGACGGTGTTCCATTTTTCGGTGGTCGCCCGGCGTGCTCAATGCGCTACGCCAACATCATCGCCGACCAGTTCGCGCGCGATGGGGCCAATCTGGCCACGCAGCAGTGGGCGGTGTACATCGCGTCCCGCGAGACCGGTTGCTTACACAAGACGGTCACCGTGAACGAACAGACTCGCGACGACTCACACTGTGCGTTTCAGCTCAACGTACTGTCGGGAACCTTCGCCCCCACGGGCGAGCTCGGCCGGCACGGGTGGACGCCAGCCAAGGTGCGCAAGTCAATGCGCGACTGTGCCGATGCCGCCAGCGATCTGTGGGTGTCGTGTGGTCGCGGACCGTGGTCTCCGCCGTATTCGTGTCGGCCGCCCACCATCGGCGCCTAGGGCTCAGCGTGCGTTGACTCAACCACGGCGTTGCTGAACTCGGGCCACAGTTGCAGGGCTTCGGTGCGCCATTCGTCGAACGGCCTGTCGGTCAGCGCAACCGCGCCTACGCCGGCCACCGGATCGATCCACATCAAGGTGCCTGCGCCGCCGAAGTGCCCAAACGTGGCGGCACTGTTTGCCGACCCCATCCAATGCGGCGACTTTGCGCCGTGGATCTCGACCCCAAGTCCCCACGGGCACGGCCGAAAGCTGCCGATGCCTGGCACCACGCCGGCCAGGTCGGCGAACTGAGCCGTTGTTGCCTGCTGCACAGTGGACGCCGCCAGCAACGTGGGGTGCATCACTTCGTTGATGAACCGCACCATGTCGTTGACCGTGCTCCAGATGCCGTGGGCGGGGGAGCCGTGCAGTTGGGTGTGGGCCATTGCGAGTGGCTTCAGAATCGCTTCGTTGAGGTAGTCGCCAAACGGCATGCCCGTTGCTTCGGCCACCATGTCGGCAGCCAATTCGATGCCGGTGTTCGAGTAGATGCGGTTGCGTTCGGGCTGTGCAATCGGGTCAACGCCATCGAACGCATAGCCGCCAGCGTGGCTGAGCAGATGACGCATGGTGCAGCCGGGCTGACCAACCGGTGTTTCGAGGCTGATTGAGCCCTCTTCAACCGCCACCAGCATCGCCCAGGCGCTCAGCACTTTGGTGAGCGATGCCAACCGAAACAGGTGCGATGCATTGCCGTGAACAGCGATGGACCCATCGAAACGAACCGTCGCTGCAGCAGTGTGGTTCACTGGCCAACTGTCGATGAGCGACAGCGGCCCCACAACAGGGCTCAGGCGAGACCGCTGCTGCTGATCAAGCCAGCAGTGCGGAAGGCCAGATCGAGGCTCTGGCGGCCATTGAGGCGGGGATCGCACACGGTCTGATAGCGGTCGTCAAGCTGCGAATCGAGAATGTTGTCGGCGCCGCCGATGCATTCGGTGACGTCGTCGCCGGTGAGCTCAACGTGAATACCGCCGGGCCAGGTGCCTTCGGCCGCATGCGCTCGCACAAAGCCGCCAATTTCGGCGCATACCTGATCGAAGTCGCGGGTCTTGCGGCCGCTCGCAGCGGTGTAGGTGTTGGCATGCATGGGATCGCAGGCCCAGACCACGGGGTGACCGGCGTCGCGAACCGCACGCAGCAGGGGTCGCAATTTGTCTTCAACCTGGTTGGCGCCCATGCGGGCAATCAAGGTGATGCGGCCAGGAATACGTGACGGGTTGAGCGCCTGACACAGTTCGAGCACGAAATCAGCGTCGGTGGTTGGGCCAATCTTGCAGCCGAGCGGGTTACCGACGCCACGAAGGAACTCAATGTGGGCTCCGTCGAGTTGGCGGGTGCGCTCGCCGATCCAGAGCATGTGCGCTGAACAGTCATACCAAGCGCCGGTGAGCGAGTCTTGGCGGGTGAGCGCTTCTTCGTAGCCAAGCAGCAGTGCTTCGTGGCTGGTGTAGAAGTCGACCTGGTGCAGTTGGCTGTTCAATTCGGTGTCGACGCCGCAGGCACGCATAAAACGCAGCGCCCGATCGATCTCGCTGGCCAACTGATCGTACTTTTGGCCCTCGGGGCTGCTGGCCACGAACTCTTGGGTCCATGCGTGCACCCGGTTCAGGTCGGCAAAGCCGCCTTTCACGAATGCGCGAACGAGGTTCAGCGTTGAGGCGCTTTGGTTGTATGCCTGCACCAAGCGTGCTGGGTCGGGGCGACGGGCCTCGGCCGATGGGTGCTCAGAGTTCACGATGTGGCCACGAAAGCTGGGCAGGTCTACGTCGCCGACGCGCTCGAATGGTGACGAACGTGGCTTGGCGAACTGACCTGCCATGCGGCCGACCTTGACCACCGGCACGCCGAGCGAATAGGTGAGCACCACGGCCATTTGCAAAATCACTCGCAACTTCTCGCGGATGTTTACCGCCGAGAAGTCGTCGAAGCTTTCTGCACAGTCGCCTGCTTGCAGCAAAAATGCGTTACCGGCGGCCACGTGGCCAAGTGCGGTCTGCAAACTACGAGCCTCACCGGCGAATACCAGTGGGGGATAGCTCGAGATTTGCTTGAGCGCGCCTTGGAGCAGTGCGTCGTCGGGCCATTCAGGCTGCTGTGCGGCCGGAAATGACTGCCAAGAAGAAGGTGTCCACGTCTTGGCCATGATGAAATCAGGCTGCGAGAATGCGAACAGCGTCTTCGCGAAGACCAGCGACCGCACGGCTGACGAGACGGCGGGCCGCCTCTGCAGTGACGCCGAGGTTCTCGCCGACTTCGCGGAAGCTCTTACGCTCGCCATCGAGCAAGCCGAAACGGGCTTCGACGGCGTAACGCGCACGCTTGTCGAGGGTTCCGAGCAACTCGTCGAGCAGATCGCTGTCGACCATGGCCATCACGGCATCTTCGGGGGTGCCGTCGCCGTTGGCCATGAGATCGCCAAGGGTGGCATCGCCGTCGTCGCCGATGGTCTTATCGAGTGACACTGGCGTGGTGAGACGGTGCAACTCGGCGTTGCCGAGGTCGAGGGTCTCGCCGTCGCCGCTGGCCTGACGCAATGCAGCGCGCAGGCTGGCCGAACGGTCGCCAGGAATACGAATGAGGCTGGCCTTTTGGTCAAGGGCACGGCCGATGGCCTGACGGATCCAGAAGGTTGCGTAGGTGCTGAACTTGAAGCCACGGCGCCAGTCGAACTTGTCGACGGCGTGCTCGAGGCCCAGGTTGCCCTCTTGGATGAGGTCGAGCAGATCCATGCCTTGTGGCAACGGGTAGCGGCGAGCAATGCTCACCACGAGACGAAGGTTGGAGCGGATGAACCGATCCTTTGCCTTTGCGGCGGCGGTGACGGCAGCTTTGTGCTGAACCGACTTCTCGCCGTTGGCGATACGCTCAGCTGCCTCGCGGCCAGCTTCGATGGCGCGTGACAGTTCGCGCTCTTCTTCAGCGTTGAGGAGGGCAACTTTGCCGATGTCGTTGAGGTAAAGACCAATGGAGTCGTTCATATCAGGTTGTCTAACCGTTCTTGTTGAGTTCGCATTCCGCGGTGTGGCGTGGCAAGCGACACACCGGCTGTGTATCTCGGGCAACGCACCCACCGAGGCAAACCTCGTCAGAACGCGCAAATAGGGCACGTCACGACGAAATCTGCTGTCCAAGGAGGGTGTTGGGCAGATCTTGAAGAGCTCTTATGTAGGGGGAAGGACAGAGTACACCATGCGTCAAGCCATGTCATGTCAGAGCGCTGAGCCCCACTCGGCCGTGTGGCGCAGATTCGATGCTGGCTTCTTCTAGACTTCCCGATCGTGCCTGCCCGTATTGGATTGTTCGGTGGCACATTCGATCCCCCGCACGTCGGACACCTCGTCACGGCTGTCAATGTGCGACACGCTTTGCAACTCGATGTGGTGGTGCTGATGGTGGCCAATGTGCCGTGGCAAAAAGAGTCCAGCCGCCGCATCACGCCTGCTGAGGACCGTTTTGCGCTCGTTCAAGCAGCGGTAGCCGACGTGCCTGGTCTTGCGGCTGGTCGAACCGAAATCGACCTTGGCGGGCCGAGCTACACCGTCGACACGCTGGCAATTCTCGCTGATGAGAACCCCGGCGCCGAGCTGTTCACCATTGTTGGCTTCGACGCTGCCGCCGGTTTCACCACATGGGAACGCTATAACGACGTCGCTGCCCGATCGTCGCTGGTGGTTGTCGACCGCCCTGGGGTGTCGGCAACGCTGCCCGAGCAGTTTCAGTGGCACCATGTTGAGGTGCCGCATCTCGACGTCTCAAGCACCGACCTTCGTTCGCGTTTCAGCGATGGTCGCCCGCTTGACTATCTGATCACCGAACCGGTGTTGGCGGTTATCCGCGAACGTGGACTCTATGTAGGAGCACAATGACGGCCTTGGATTCTCGTCGGCGCAAACGAACTCTCACCGCCGCCATGGCTGGTGTGGTCGTGCTGGGTGCCGCTCCGGTGTTGGGTTATTTCGGGGCCGATGTGCTGCGCAACTCAAAGGCCGGCACTGAGGCACTCACTATCCCTGAGGTGCCATTTCCCTCGACCCCAACGGCTGTGTTGGCCGTTGTGAATGACCAGCAAGACGTCACGGCGCTGGCCGTGATGATTTTGGCTCCCGGAACTGGTCGTGGCGGCACGCTTGTGTCGTTTCCGACCAACGCTTCGCGGGCGCAGACAATCGACGATCTCAACGTGCCGGTGGCCGCCAGTTTCGTAACGGGTGGCGCCGAGGGACTGCTCGGTGATGTTGAGTCGCTCAGCAGCGTCACGCTCAACTTCAATGCGATCGCTACTGAGGCCGACGTTGCCACGTTGCTCGAGCCGGTTGGGCCGTTGGCGGTTACCTTTCCGAATCCGGTGGTGAACACCGACGTCGAGGGCGCTGGCAGCACGTTGTTTCCGGCTGGTCCGGCCACCTTGTCGGCGGCACAGGCCGCACGCGTCCTCACGGCAACTGATCCAACGCAGCCCGAGACCGGGCGTCTTGCCAACGTGCGCTCGGTGTGGACTGCGCTCGCAACCACAGTTGGGTCTGGCCTCGCCACGGCAAATGCCGCCGATGCCGCACCGACGAACTTCAACGAATTTCTCGCTCGTTTCTTGGCCGGGCCGGTGCAGGTCTACAACGATCTCAACACGGTGGCGCTCACCGGCGCTGCGAATCCGGAGCGTCTCGATGTGGGCAGCCTCGACCGGGCGTCGGTGGTGTTCGTGATGGCAGCAGTGGCGCCGGGCGCGATGATCGCCCCCAATCCAAACCTGAGCTTTCGAATCGAGAACGGGCTCACCGATGCCGAGGTGGTGGCCGCTGGCCTCACCGGTTATACGAGTGCCTCGTTGAGCCGAGACATCATCGCCCGATTGATCTTCCTGCAGAGCAACGTGGTTTCGGTGTCCGCCGAAATCGCCACGCTGCCGACGCAAGTGGTTCCCGACAAGACCATTGTGTTTACGCTCAACGACGTGCTGCCGGCCGAGGAAAAAGACTTCGTTGCGCTGTATGGCCCGGTTGAGTTTCGCCGCCCGGCTGTGGCATATCCGCTGGTCGACATCGTGGTCGTTATCGGTCGGAGCTATCTGGCCGAGGTGAAGAAAAACCTCGATGCCTCCGCTGTTGGTTCTACCCCCGATGGCACCGCCACAACGGTTGTCGACCCATCCGGCGCTACCGTGTCGTCCTGATATGAATGCTGACCTGAGCTCCCAAGACCTGGCCATCGTTGCGGCCCGTGCCGCCGACGACAAAATGGCTACCGACACCTTGGTGCTCGAGGTGGGTCCGATCCTGGCCATCACCGAGTTTTTTGTGATCACCAGTGCCTCGAACCGCCGCCTTGTGCGTGCCGTTGCCGACGAGGTTGAGGCCAAGGTGCGTGAGGCCTCGGGTCGTTCGCCGCTTCGCGTCGAGGGTGCCCGCGAGCAGCAATGGGTGCTCATCGATTACGGCGATGTGGTTGTGCATGTGTTTAGCGACGAGACCCGATCGTTCTATGAGATCGAGCGTTTGTATCGCGATGCGCCAACCATCGAGTGGATCGATCCAGCACTGGCTGCCAAAGCCGCGAACTGATTCGTGGTCGCAGCGGCACCGTGATGTCGTGACACCGTGATGTCGTGACACCGTGATGTCGTGACCAACGGCACGATCGCTGTTAGGGATAGATCGGGTACGGTCTATCACTGTTATGAATATGCTCCTGTCCGGCCCCTTCGATACTGCTGAATTGCCGCGCATCGCGCCGGCCCCAGTAACGGTGACGGTGTCTCGAGTCGTTGAGCCTGGCCTTGAGCGTGAGTTCGGCCAATGGGCTGAGACGATGGTCGAACGGGCCAATGCCTTCCCGGGCAGTCTTGGTGGTGGCGTCTTGGCCCCAGGTCCCGACGGCGGCGAGTTTCAGATTGTGTTCCGTTTTGTCGACGGCCTGGCACTGCGCTTGTGGGAGCGTTCGCCGCAGCGTGCGGTGCTGTTGGCCGAAGCTGATCGGTTTGTCACGGGCGAACGGGTGCATCGCACCGTGGGTGTTGAGGAATGGTTCGACCTGCCGTCGCGGTCCGAGCCGGCACGTCCGTTGTGGCGTCGCATTGTCACTGACGTGGCATGGGTGTACCCAGTGGCGCTGCTTGCGTCGTTGTTTGTGGCGCCGCTACTGGCCCGTTTGCCGGTGAGTGCGCGCACGTTGTTGTCGGCCGCGCTGGTCACCTTGGTGATGCGTTTGGCGGTTGGGCCGATGCGTTCGCGGTTGCGGTCTCGTCGCCGACTCTAAGGAATCTCTCGCCTTCGCGTTTGTACCTTGGGTATCGCGCTGGTAACTTCATGTTCCCGATTCGGGGCTGTAGCTCAGTTGGCAGAGCACTTCCATGGCATGGAAGGGGTCAGGGGTTCGATTCCCCTCAGCTCCACAAGATCACCGCAGTTCAGACGCTCCGGGTGACTTCGAGGCCTTCGAATTTGCCGTCGGCGCGCCACTGTTCGAGACGCTTGATGTATTCGAAAGGTCGGCCCATATAGGCGCCGGAACGCGCCGA
>CANNMD010000112.1 GCA_947505655.1 Acidimicrobiaceae bacterium
CGATGGTGGTTCGGTTACGCATCACGGTGGCCATTGCATCGCGAATCTCGTGTTCCTTCGATGGGTCGACGGCCGACGTGGCGTCGTCGAGGATGAGCACGCGCGGGTCGGCTAACACGGCGCGGGCGATAGCGATGCGTTGGCGCTGGCCGCCGCTGAGCGAGAAGCCGCGCTCGCCCAAAATGGTGTCGTACCCCTCGGGCAGATGATCGATGAACTCGTCGGCGCCGGCCAGGCGAGCAGCGCTCACGATGCGTCCCATCGAGGCATGCGGATCGGAGAAGGCAATGTTCGCAGCAACGGTGTCGTGGAACAGCAGGGTGTCTTCGAACACAACACCAACCGCGTGACGTAGTTCGTTGAGCCCAAGCGAACGAAGGTCGCAACCATCGAGCTCGATGCCGCCGGCTTGCACATCGTAGAAACGCAGCAGCAAGCGGGTGATGGTGGACTTGCCCGTGCCGGTGGCGCCAACGATGGCAACCGACGACCCCGCTGGAATCGAAACATTGAAACCGTCGAGCACTGGCCTGTCGGCGTCGTAACCGAATCGCACATTGCGCAGCTCGAGGGCGCCGAGCTGACCGGCTCGCGGCAACGCAACGGGCTGGGCCGGGCTGACCACAGCCGACTCGGTAGTGAGCACCTGCTGTACCCGTTGCAGCGCTATCGCAGCACGCTGTCCGGTGGCCAGTGTCATACCGATGGTGCGCATTGGCCAGATGAGCAGCATCACGCTTGAGTTGAACTCGACGAGTTGGCCGATGGTCATGTCGCCGTTGAGCACCCGATGGCCGCCGATTGCCAACACGCCTATCAGGCCAAGCGACGGCAACACATCGATGGCGGGTAGGAAACGACTGCGGATCTTGGCGGCCTCGAGCGAGACGGCCCTGATCTGATCGGCTTCGCTGAGCAACTTGCGCGCCTGCACACCTTCGGCGCCAAAGCCTTTGACAACGCGAACTCCCGAGATGGATTCTTCGACCACCGTGGCCAGCGCTGCTTGACGGTTCTGCACCTCCATCACGGCGGGATGAATCTTGTTGCTGAATCGGCGCGCCAACAGGTTGACCAACGGCAATGGCGCCAACGCAACAAGCGCCAGCAACGGGTCACTCGTGAGCAGCAAGACCAGAATCGCGGCAACCTGGAACAGGTTGCTGATGGTGAGCGGAATCATCACCACGAACGCCTGCAGTTGCTGCAGATCGCTCGAGGCCCGACTCATGAGCTGACCCGTCTGGGCGTGATCGTGGTAGCGCACATCGAGGCGGATGATGTGGTTGAACAACCGTTCGCGAAGCACTGTCTCGGTGCGACGACTTTCACGAAACGCCAGCCATCGCCGCCACGAAATGAAGATGCCTGCGAGCACGCCGACGGCGCCAATGATGAGCGCCCATTTCAACAGCGATTCGTTGCCGCGGATACCGCGGTCGATGGCGTTGCGGATGAGGCGCGGGATGGAAACTTTGGCAGCAGCCCAGCAGATACCGACAATGACGCCAGCCGTGAGACCACGCTTTTGCTGGCCGAGCAATGAGGTGAGGAGCCGCCACGGTGTGCGCTCGGCAGCAGGCTGCGCCTCTACCTCCTCGACCACCTGCGCCACTATTTCCCCCAATTGCTTGCGTACGCAACCAGAGTAGCGGTTGACCTCGTTGAGCAAACAGTCTGAGCAGAAGCCCCACGCGCTGGTTCGGCCAGTTCTTGCTCACGTCGGTGTGGCACCTATCGTCGACCCATGGCTCAAATTTCCGCAGAACAAGTTCGCGACGATGTCAACGCATGGCTCGACTCAGCATGGGATCCCACGATCACTGTTGCCGAGTGGTGGAAGCGTCTCGCTGCAAGCGGTTACGCCTCGCCGATGCTGCCCGAATCAATGGGCGGCAAGGGCTACACCCGCGACCTTTCGATCGCCGTCAGCAACGCCATGGGCGCTCGCGGCGTGGTCGGCGCAGCAATGGGACTTGGCTTGATGTTGGCCGCTCCCACCATTGCGGTGCACGGCTCACCCGAGCAGCAGGCCACCTACATTCCTCGCATCCTCGATGGCACCGATGGTTGGTGTCAGTTGTTCAGCGAGCCAGGCGCCGGTTCCGACCTTGCTGGCCTCGGCTGCAAGGCCGAGCTCGATGGCGACGAATACGTCATCACCGGTCAAAAGGTTTGGACCAGCGGCGGCCAGCACGCCGACTGGGGAATGCTGTTAGCGCGCACGAACCCAGACGCACCAAAGCATCAGGGCATCACCTACTTCGCGTTCCACATGCACCAGCCCGGTGTCGAGGTACGCCCCCTGCGCGAGATGACCGGCCGCGCCATGTTCAACGAAGTGTTCATCGACGAAGCCCGCGTGCCAGTGGCCAACATCATCGGCGGCCTCAACAACGGCTGGGCCGTTGCCAACACCACATTGATGGTCGAGCGGGCAAGCCTTGGTAGCGGCAGCAGCGGCGGCCTCGGCGTGGCCTTGCCCGGCTCGCTTGCCGGACACCTCGAGCGCACCGTTGGCGAGTTCGTTGTCGAGCGCACCGGTTCATCGGCCGGCTCTATCGGCGGCGGCACCGTGAAACTGCTCACCGGGTTGGCCCGCCACACCGGCTGCATCAATGACCCCACGGTTCGTCAGGGACTCGCCGAATTGCACACGCTCACCGAGGTGAACAAGTTCAACATGTTGCGCGCCCGCAGCGGCCAGCGCTCAACCCAAGTCGAGGGCAACCTCGCCAAGTTGCTCACCACACACACGCTTCGTCGTGCTCGCGAAATCGGCAACCAGATCATCGGCGCGCAAGGCATGTTGTGGGGCCCCGATTCGCTGTCGGGCGGCATCGTGCAAGAACTCACCGTGTTCTCGCCCGGACCATCGATCTACGGCGGCACCGATCAGGTACAACGCAACATCGTGAGCGAGCGCGGCTTGGGCCTGCCCAAAGAGCCAGGCGATTTCCGCACCACGCCGTATCGCGATCTACCCAAGAATGGCTAACGCCACTTACGCGTAGGGGCGCAGTGCCTCGGTGACTCGATCCTTGGGCCTACCGACTAGCGCCGATGTTGGCGTGACCACCACGGGCCGTTGCAGCAATGCTTTGTGCTTCACCAACGTGTCGATCACCTGAGCAGGCGTCTGCACATCGGCATCGCACAGGCCCAGCTTGGCGAAGTTGGCATCTCGACGAACGAGGGCTGTCGGCGCGTCTTCGAGCTTGGCGATGATGTCAGCCAATGTCGCTGCATCGGGCGGAGTCTTCATGTACAACACGATGTCGGCAGCGACGCCCAGCTCTTTGGCAATGCTCACGGCATTGACCGAAGAGTTTCAATTCGGGTTGTGATAGATGGTGATCTGAGCCATGCCGCAAGGCTAGGCCGTGCGGCGCGCAGCGGCCGGTTTCAACACGACTACTTTGGAGACATGATCGTCGTCACCTCCGAAGAGATCGCCAACTCGCCCCGTCACGTTGTTGGCCCCGGCTGGGACAGCAAACGAATGATCGTCAAAGAGCATGGCGTGGGGTTCTCGATGCACGAGACACGTGTGAGCGAGGGCGCCGAACTCACCATGCAGTACCTCAATCACGTTGAGGTGAACTACTGCATGGCTGGCGAAGGCGAGGTCACCGATGTTGTCACGGGCATCACCTATCCCCTGCGGCCGGGCACTATCTATGCGCTCGACAAGCACGATCTGCATATTGTGCGCGCCATCGCCGGCGATTTGTGGTTGGTGTGCGTCTTCTCCCCCGCGCTCGCTGGCGCCGAGACCCACACGGACGAAGGAAGCTTCGACCTCGACGCCGACGGTCAATAGTTCGCGGGTCGCTTGTCGCTGCGGTGCGCTGCCACGCGTTCGCTGTCACACCCCCTGAGTACATTGCGACGTACGGCTTCCCCCTATACGTCAGTCCTCAATTTGGGGGTTCGTTATGCCTGTTTCTGCTCACGGCCGTGTGCCACGCGCCCGTATCGACCCAATCGTCAATGCCCATCAAGCCATGCTCGTTTTCGAACTCGCGATGTCGTTACCGTTGCGGCCCGAAACATTGGTGATGTTTCTCGACGAACTGTGGCGGGGTCACGAGTTGGTGTCCGTGAACGACACAACCGATCCGTTTCACGTGGTCGATGTCGCCAACACCATGGGCGCCTATGGCGCCGCAAATGACCACACCGTGGGTCTCGTGATCGCCACAGTTCGGCCATTCGGCGACGTACACCCCAACGACCGCGAACTGTGGATCGAAGCTGTCGATGCCGTCGAAGCGTGCGGGCTAGAACTGATCGATTGGCTCATTGTCGATAGCTACGGCGCCACGAGCGTGCCCGACCTGATCGCCGATGGGTCACGCTGGGTTCAGTAGGTCATCAGCCAATGCGTTGTTCTCTAACACCCGCTCGCGCCGTTGGGCGGGCGACTGCCGTAGGCCAGCGCTGCGTAGGCGGCGCAACAGCTCACGGCTGCTCACCGGCTCAGCGCCCGCGGCCACCACCACATCCCGATACTCCTCGGGTACGTCGTAGTGGTCGCCATGAAACCCGCGCGCCGGTATGTCGAGACGCGCGGCGAACTCATTCAGTTCATACACACTCGTGTCGCTCACGAGATGGCACCAGCGGCGGCCCCGCCAGTGCCAAATCGGGTCGTCTACCAGAATCGTCAAGGCCTCAGCCTCGCACGCAGCCTTGGGCCACGGCCACTGCCGAAACAGCGTGGGCCACTGCTTCGGCAATGCCTGGCTCGAACGCGCCCGGAACCACTCGATCAGCGGTGGGATTCGGCACGAACGCGGCAAGTGCGGCGGCGGCGGCGAGCTTCATCGAGTCGTTGCATGTCGTTGCACGAACATCGAGTAGCCCGCGGAACACACCGGGGAACGCCAACACATTATTGATCTGGTTCGCATAGTCGCTGCGGCCGGTGGCCACCACGGCAACATTGCTTGGCATCAACTCGGGCATCACTTCGGGCACCGGGTTTGCCATCGCGAACACGATGGCGTCGTCGGCCATGTCGACCAACCATTCAGCCTCGATGACCCCGGGGCCGCTCAGGCCCAACAACACATCGGCACCCTTCAGCGCCTCGGCCACGCCACCAGTACGACCTTCGCGGTTGCCATTGTCAACAAACCACTGCTTCGATGGCACCAGCTTGTCGCCACGACCCTCGTGCAGAATGCCGGTGCGGTCCACGCCGATGATGTTGGCCACACCCACAAGGTGCAGCAACTTCGCGCATGCAACACCGGCTGCACCAGTGCCAACCACTGCCACCGTCATATCTGACAGCGACTTACCCACCACTTTGGCCGCATTTTGCATTGCGGCCAGAACCACAATTGCGGTTCCATGCTGGTCATCGTGGAACACCGGAATATCAAGTTCAGCCTGCAGGCGCTCTTCGATCTCGAAACATGCTGGAGCGGCAATGTCCTCGAGGTTGATGCCACCAAACGTGGGCGCAATGGCCCGCGCTACGGCGATGATCTCATCCACCGTTTTGGCATTGATGCAGATGGGGTATGCGTCGACACCGCCGAACTGCTTAAACAACACGGCCTTGCCCTCCATCACGGGCATGGCTGCTTCGGGGCCGATGTTGCCGAGGCCAAGCACCGCAGTGCCGTCAGACAACACGGCAACAGCGTTTGAGCGACCTGTGTGTGTCCACACCTTCGACACATCTTCGGCGATTGCTGTAGACACGCGCCCCACGCCTGGCGTGTAGGCCATCGCCAGCTCGTCGGCGTTGGTCACGCTGACGCGAGGGGTTACCTCGATTTTGCCGCCCTCGTGCAGATCGAACGTGGCGTCGGTGATGGCAACCACGCGCACACCGGGCGAGGTGGCCAGCGCTGCGCGCACGGCCTGCTGATGCTCGACACCCGAGCACGCCACCACGAAGCGTCGAGCGCCATCGGCCAACGTGCTCATCGAACGAATGTCGCCACCGCACGCCGCGATAGCTCGTACTGCACCAGCGATGTCGGCAGCGTCGTCGGCTGCCGCCTCGATGTTGAGTGCGTACCCAGCCGAAGGCTTGGTAAGGCGTTTTGATGATGATGCGTCGTTCGACATGGCTTTCCTTCGTGGAGAAGCCGATTCAGCTGCGACACTCGCAACCGAACCGGCTGGAGTGGAGCTAACGAGTGTGCTCTGTTAAGAGCGGCTGACCCGTGTGCCCCACCCGCAGCTAATAGCTGCCGGTACGGCTACGGGTACGCGTGGCGCTGCTACAGCAATGGCTGCTGCGATTGCAGCAAGCAGGGCGTAGGCGGAGACGATCACGAAGTTGACTCTAGAGGAATGATCGCGATCTGCCAAGTGCTAATAGGCATTTCATTTCGGCGTAGGCCTGATGACCCAGCGCGCGCTGCACTCAAACTCAGTGAGCGCAACCGCACGACGAGCCGCAGCCGCCGCCACCCGATGGCGCCGCGCTGGCAGGCGCAGGCGACGAACCGGCAGCACCGACACTGGCGAACACCGACAGCAGGCGCACCGAATTGAGGTGACCGCTTGGGCATGTGGCGGGGTCGCTTGACTCGGCCATTGCGCGGCGCAGTTCGAAGGTGTCTTCGCAGGTACGGCAGCGGTATTCGTACAGAGGCATCGGCGACATAATAGCCGCATGTAGGCGTGATGGAGAGATGCGTGCTTGACTAAACACCTATGAGTCAGGTTCAAACGATGCCCGGTAAGACCGTCCCCGATCTGCAGGAGGTACTGCAAACGGGCGAGCCGGTGATGGCCCACATCGTGAAGACCGAACCCGGCGAATCAGCTGTGGCCAAAGTACTCGAGGCGCGCATCTACGGCACCCCCGTCGAGGCGCTATGCGGCTACGTATGGGTGCCTTCACGCGACCCCAAGCAATTGCCGGTGTGTCAAAAGTGCAAAGAGGTCTACGAGATCTACCGAGCGTTCAACGATGGCCTGCACGACCAACCCGGCGAGTAACGCTTGTCCCGCGCCCGGTGTGCTCTGCTAGAGCCATGATCATCGTCGCTGGCACCATCTATATCCCGGCAGAGCTGCGAGACGCTGCGCTCGCTGCGTCGGTCGCGCTGCAAGCTGCCACCCGCAACGACGAACCAGGTTGCATTGCCTACGTGTTTGCCGCCGACCCCGTTGCCCCCGACCGCATCTCGGTCTACGAACGATGGGAATCGGCCGAAACGCTCGAGGCGCACTTTCTGCACGCCAACTACATCGACATGCGCACACTGCTCGGGGCGCATGGCATCACCGGCGCGAAAGTGGCCAAGTACCGCATCGATGCCCAAGGGCCGGTGTACAACGCGTCGGGCGTCGCCACCGCAATCTTCGAATGAGCAACTCCGACGACATCAGCGCCGCCAGCAACTCTGACGACATCAGCGCGCTGAGAATCCGCGAGGCAGTGCGCGGGCTTGTGGTCGACAGCGAAGGCCGAGTGTTGCTTGTTCGTTTCGAGTTTCCGGCGGCCACACGTTGGGCCCTGCCCGGCGGCGGACTCGATGCAGGCGAAACTCATCACGATGCGCTGCGTCGAGAACTCGCCGAAGAGGTTGGATTGCATGACCCAATGATCGGCGCACACCTCTGGAACCGACTGCACATCGTGGCGTTCATGAGCGGCGAGTTCGATGGCCAACGCGAACAGATCTACGAAGTAGACGTTCCGGCCGGCTTTGATCCGCAGCCACAGTTCAGTTGGGAACAACTCAACGCCGAGTTCGTGTTCGAGTTGCGCTGGTGGACGCTGACCGAACTGAAGCAGGCTCGCGTAGACACCGCGCCTCGCGATCTGGTGCGGTTGCTGCACAACTACCTCACCATGGGTCCCCCGCCGCAGCCGATCGACGTAGAACCATAAGCCTCGACGAGGCGATATCCATCAGCGGAAATCGCGGCTCGGGCTGGCATGCACCGCGGGCATGCTCAAGGCAGTGATGTGTTCGGCGACGATATTGATGACTCCCTCGTGACGCTCGAGACGGCCACGCACAAACAGCGCCGATGCCTCGCGAGCCACGCGCCGATACCGCGCCCAGCAGCCCTTTGAGCACACGATGTTGATGAGCCCCGTTTCGTCTTCGAGGTTCATGAAC
>CANNMD010000113.1 GCA_947505655.1 Acidimicrobiaceae bacterium
CCACCAGCAAGCAATCAGTTGCTTTCGGTCTTCTCCGAAGCCTTGGCCTTGTCGAGTTCCTCGAGGCGCTTGAGCTTGTCGGCATCGCTTTCGACGACGGCTTCTTTGCTGCCGGCATCAAGACCCTTCTTGAATTCGTTCTGAGCCTTGCCGAGGTTCTTGGCCAACTTGGGCAGCTGTGAGCCGCCGAAAAGCACCAGAACCAAAACAACGAGCAGGCCAATCTCTGGGGGATCAAGAAAAGAAAGCATATGAATACCTTACCAGTGGGTCGTTGAGAGAAATAGTCGCCAGACTCTGTTTTTCGTCTAGATGCAGCGACCTGCGGGGCGTTAGGCCGTGGCCGTGCGACGTGTGCTCTGGGCGCGCTGACGACGCAAGCGACGACGCTCTCGCTCGCTGAGGCCACCCCAGATACCGAACTTCTCGCCGTTGACGAGAGCGAACTCAAGACAGTCGAGACGCACGACGCAGCCCCGGCAAACCTCTTTTGCCTCACGCGTGCTTGCGCCGCGCTCTGGGAAAAAGAGGTCTGGGTCTACGCCCAAACAGTTCGCCTGGTCTTGCCAGCTGCGATCGTCGTCATGTGTGTTACTGAAACTCATAAGGAGGCCTCCTGCCCTTCGTCGGCCATGAGTGCGATTGTCGCTCAAATTGCAGCGATATCGCGCCCGTGTAATTACATTGCTGTCATTGTCCCCTATCACATCACGTTCGCGCAAGAGAGGATTCATTATTTGTGAGATTTCTCGCGCCGTCCGCGCGAACTGGTTCTCACGCTGCACCCCCACGCAACGAAGTTGCGGCGCTCACGCCCCTCACGGAATCGTGCGCCGCTACTTCGTTGGCGAGACAACCTTGCGGGGATCAGCCGGCAGCGCGGCCGCCGCCGCGGGCCATCTTCTTTTTGTTCTCGATGAAGTCGACGAGCACGTAATCGCCCAGCGTGTCGGGCGTGGTGAAGAAGGCGCGACCACGGTTGATGGCCGTGAGCTTCTCGACGAAGCTCTTCAGCGAACGATCGGCATCGAGCATGAACGTGTTGATGCGGATGTTGTCTTTGGTGCAGCGCACCACTTCGCGCAACGTGGCTTCGATGGTCTCTTGCGTGGGCGGATAGTTGAAGTACGGGTCGCCGTTGGGTGTGATGTGAGCCGTGGGCTCGCCGTCGGTGATCATGATGATCTGCTTGGTGCCGGTCTGACGCGACAACAGCTGACGAGCCAACATGAACGCGTGCTGCATGTTGGTGCCGTACGCAAAGTCCCAACTCACTTCGGGCAGTTGCTCGGCGGTGATGACGCGAGCAACTTCGCCGAACCCAACAAGACCCATGTAGTCACGAGGGAACTGCGAAGTGATGAGCGAGTGCAGCGCCATCGCAACTTTCTTGGCGGGCAAGAAGTTGTCGCGCATGGGCATGCTCATCGAGAGGTCGAGCATCAACACGGTGGACGACTTGGTGACGTGCTCGGTGCGCTCGATCTCGAAGTCGTCGGGCGACAGCTTCACTGGCGTGCCTGAGCCGCCACGACGAATGGCGTTACGCAAGGTGCGCTGCAGATCGAGGTTGAACGGGTCGCCGTATTCGTAGGCCTTGGTTTCGTAGGTGCGCTCGTGGCCCTGGCCGAAACGATCCATTTGGTGCTGGCCGGCTTTGTCTTTGGCGAGCTTGGTGTAGAGCTCGCGCAACGCATTGGAGCCGATCTTGCGCAGACCCTTGGGGGTGAGCTCAAGGCGGCCCTCTTTGTTCTGGATGAGGCCGGCCTCTTCGAGCATCTTGGCCATCTCGGCCAGACGCGCCAACGACTTGGCGGCATCGTCGCCCATGAGATCGCGGACACGATCCATGTCGGCTTCGGCCAAAGCGCCCGGCGTTGAAGCGTTGCGCAACAAGTTCTCGAGTTGATCGAGCTCGCCGAGCTCTTGCATGGTCTGCATCGCCTGGCCGAATCCCATTGGGTCTTGGCCTTGCATGTCGTACTCGCGGTTCCAGTTCATCTGCGGGAACATGCCCTGCAGGTTCTGGCTGAGCTGATCCATCTGCCAACGCAGATCCATGTCTTCCATGAGTTGATCGCTGAGCTGCTGCATCTGCGCACGCTGCTCAGGCGTCATCGAGTTCATCATCGCCTGCATTGCGGCCATGCGCTGGGCCATAGTCTCGAGTAACTCTTCGAGCGTCTCGGGGTTCTCGGGGAAGAAGTCGCCGAACTGTTCCATGAACTGTTCGAAGCCGGGGTCTTCGCCTTGCTGTTGCTTGTCGAGCATTTCGTTGAGCCCGGCGAGCATGTCTTTCATGCGCTGCATGTCTTCGGGGCTCATGTTCTGCATGTCGCCGCTCATCTTGTCGACGGCTTGCTGCATGAGTTGCTGGCGAAGCTTGTCCATCAGCTCATCGAAGCGCTGTTTGGCTTCGGCGGATTCGAAATCGTAGGCCTGCAGTTCGCGCACCTTGCCAGCCAGATCGTCGGGCAGCATGTCGAGTCTGAAGTTGCGATCTTCGGCAGTCTGGCGAGCGGTGTCGGCGCGCCGTTCGTCGCCACTTTGCTCGGCTGCGTTCTTGGCGTTCTCTACGGCGTGACGTTCTTCGTCGACGATGTCGTCGAGCGCATCGGCGATCTCTTGAAACACGCCACCGAGGTCGCCGCGATCGAGACGCTCTTGACGCTCTTTACGCAACCGATCCATGATCTCGCGCATGCCCTGCAGACGATCGCCGTTGCGGTCGCGCAGACCTTCTTGCATCATCCGCCGCAGGGCGCTGTTGACGTCGCCGTGATAGAGCAGATCGTCGGTCATCGCGTCGAACAGTGTCTCGGCGTCGAGATCGAAGCCCTTTTGGGAGCCATCCCAGCGGGAGTAAATAAACCGTGCGGCCATGGAGGCACGCTAGCCTGCCGATCGTCATGCGTGTTCCTCGTACCTTCGCCTTTGTCGACCTTTCGGGGTTCACGAACTACACCGCTGCGTTCGGCGACGACGCCGCGGGGCGGATCCTCAGCGCGTTTCGCGCCATTGCCCGAGACCTGGCCAGCGCCCACGGGGTGCGAATTGCCAAGTGGCTCGGCGACGGCTGCATGATCGTGGCCATGAACCAGTCCGACTGTGTTGCCTTCGCGATTGAGCTTGAAGACAAAGCCTCCAAGGTGTGCGCTCCCCTGTCGTTGCGCGTGGGCATCGCTTCGGGACACGCGTTGCTGTTCGAAGGCGACGATTACATTGGCTCGGCCGTGAACCTTGCTGCACGCCTGTGCGACGCCGCGGGTCCGTACGAGATCCTCATTCCCTCGATGCAGCTCGAGCGCTTGCCCGAAGGCATCCACGCCACACCGCAGGGCTCACTCGAACTGCGCGGCTTCCCCGGACCTATCGAGGTCTTCGAGATCAGTGGCGCACTCGCCGAGAACGCCAGGCCCGACACCAGCGAACTCTGGACTCGCACCCCGTACGGCATCTAGTGCCCGAACGAGATCCATCGCTGCCTGCGCGCGGCATCGTCATTCCGAGCTCACACCTCGACCGCACGCGCCTGCACGAAGACATCGAGTTGTTGGCCGAACTGGGCGCGCAAGAGCTGCGCATCGGCATCGACTGGGACTGGATGCAACCCGCAGCCGGTGTAGTGAACGGCGACGCTGTCGAGTTTTACCTTGGCGCCACGCAAACGGCCCGAGCGTGTGGAGTCTCATTGCAGTTCACGTTGCTCGAGCGCAATGTGCCGAAGTGGTTCGACAACGATGGCGGATTCGGCGATGCCAAATGGACCGGTCATTGGTGGCCGCGGTGGGTCGAAACATGCGCCGACACGTTCGGCGACAGCGTTGGCGGCTGGGTGCCCATCGATCATCCGTTAGCCGTTGCCAATCGTCTATATCCCGATGATCCGCGACGTCACGGCGAAGTGCTCGACACCGTCATCAAGGCGTGGCGCGATGCGTGGCGAATTCTGCAGGGCGGGCCGCCGATCATCACGTCGTTTGGCGTAGAGATCGTGCGACCCGTAGACCAGACAATTCCTGCGGAGCACGCGGCGAAGCGACTCGATCAAATTCGCTGGCGGCTCTGGCTGCAGGGCCTACGAGACGGTGTCGTGAGCATTCCCGGCAGAGCCGACATTGAGGTGGCCGATCTGGCTGGTTCGTGCGATGTGTTGGGCATCACGGTTCGTCACGAACGCGATGTGTTGGGGTTGTTGCACCGCGCTGCCGAGATGGGACTCGACCGCCCCATGGCAGTGACCATGTTGCTGCCCGCAGGCACCGATGCCGACCGCGAACTGGTGATCGAGCGCTACATGCAGCAGGCCAACGAAGCGGCCTCGGGGCTCAAGCTGTTGGCGATCGCCATAAGTCCGGCGTTCGATGTTGTCGAGGGCGATCGCGGCATCATCAGCCGTGATCGAGAACTCAAAGACAGCGGCCGCGTGTATTTCGGCCTCACCGAATAACACCCGAGAATCAGCGGCCGCGGTAGGTGGCCCGAGAACCCGAGGCGTCTTTGTTGAGACGCTTCGAGAGATGCAGACCTTCGAGCACAAACTCGACCGCTGCGGCGAGTGCTGCAGGTGATTGGTCGGCGCCGGCGAGAGCCGACACTGGCGCGCGTAGCGCGGGCACTGACTCGAGCAACGCCACTTCGTCGGCGGAGGCAATGTCTTCGCCCGTATGAGCAACAACACCTTCGTCGAATGCTGCGATGACATCGCGCACTTGATCGGGGGTGACCCGCTGCTTATAAACGGTGAGCACGGCGGCACGAACGAGGTTCTCGAGAATGGCGCCTTCGCGGCCGTCTTCGAGCGACTCGATTTCGATCTTGCCCGATGTGGATGCGGCGATAGCGCCCAGGTCGCACACGCGTGGCACGACCTCGGTTTCACCGGCACGCAACGCGCGGCGCAACGCGTTGGCGGCGAGCACCTCGCTGTTGCTGACCGACAAGCGAACCGACACACCACTGCGCTGGTTCACCTGGCTGCTTGAGCGGGCGAGGTGACTGAGCGTGGCGATGACTTCTTCCATGTAGTCGGGCACGCGCACGCTGACATCGCCCACACTTGCGGGGCGGGCCTCTTGGCGCATGATGGCCACTTCGGTTTCGACCTCGAGTGGGTAGTGCGTGCGGATCTGGCTACCGAAACGATCTTTGAGCGGGGTGATGATGCGGCCGCGGTTGGTGTAGTCATCGGGGTTGGCCGAGGCAACGAGAATGACATCGAGTGGCAGGCGGATCTTGTAGCCACGCACCTGCACATCGCGCTCTTCGAGCACGTTGAGCAAACCGACCTGAATGCGCTCGGCGAGATCGGGGATTTCGTTGATGGCAAAGATGCCGCGGTTGGTGCGCGGCACGAGGCCGTAGTGCAACGTGAGTTCGTCGCTGAGATAGCGGCCCTCGGCAACCTTGATGGGGTCAACCTCGCCAATGAGGTCGGCGATCGAAGTGTCGGGTGTCGCCAGCTTCTCGCCGTAACGATCGCTGCGGTGCACCCATGAGATTGGCGCGTCGTCGCCCTTTTCGGCAACGAGATCGCGAGCGTGTTTCGACACTGGCGAGTATGGATCGTCGTTGATCTCGCTGCCCGCGACAATGGGCATCCATTCGTCGAGCAAGCCAGTGAGCGAGCGGATGATGCGGGTCTTGGCTTGTCCACGCTCGCCAAGGAAGATCACGTCGTGACCCGCCAAGATCGCGTTCTCGAGCTGAGGCATGACGGTGTCTTCGTAACCCATCACGCCATCGAAGAGCGGCTCGCCGGCGGAGATCTTGACAACAGCGTTGCGACGGATCTCCTCCTTTACGGGCCACGACTTCCAGCCGGAAGCCTTGAGTTCACCAAGAGTTGTTGCCATCTGCGCCATGAACGAAACCTAGCGAAGATTCGCACCACGCGCTCAGACGGGCAACGTGTTGGGCGTTCGCACGGGCGGCTCGCCTGCAACCCGTTGGCCTCGCCCCGCGCCATTAGGCTGCGTCGAATGGATCTCAGCGGCACGTGGCGAGCAGTAGCTGCCGATGACCAACTCCGGCGCATCGCCATTGGCATGGAGTACGACGACTCCACATGGACCCCCATCGAAGTGCCGGGTCATTGGAGATCTACTGCCGAGTTCGCCGAGAGCGACGGGCCGCTGTTGTTCCGCACGCACTTTGCGTTCGACACTCCGCCGGCTGGCCAGCGTTCGTGGATCATCATGAACGGCCTCTTTTACCAAGCCGATGTATGGCTCGATGGTGCATACCTCGGCGACCCCGAGGGCTACTTCTTTCCTCACTCGTTCGATGTCTCATCGCTGCTGCGCATCGGCGACGAACACGTGCTCGCTGTCGAGGTCGCATGTGCCCCGCACAAGTCGCATCGCGGTCGCCGCAACATCACCGGCGTCATGCAGCAATGGGACGCTGCCGATCCCAACTGGAACCCCGGTGGCCTGTGGCGCTCGGTGCAGGTAGAGACCACGGGGCCCGTGCGTCTCGACAAACTTCGCGTGCTGTGTCGCGACGTCAACGAGTCGAGGGCGCACCTTCGTTTGCACGGACGTCTCGACAGCGACGAATCACGCACCGTGAAGATTCGCACCTTGGTCGATGGAGTCATCGCCGCCGAGGTTGAGCAGCCCTTGGCGCGTGGCACCAACGCAGTCGACTGGAACATCGATGTCGATAATCCGCGGCTGTGGTGGCCATATTCACTTGGCGCTCAAGAGCTCAGCGATGTGCATGTCGAAGTTGTGGTCGACGGAATCGTCAGCCATTCGCGCACTGTGCGCACCGGCATGCGCGAGGTCGCGATGCAAGATTGGGTGTGGTCGATTAACGGCGAACGCATCTATCTCAAGGGCGCGAACCTTGCCCCCACTCAACTCAATCTCGCAGCCACCGAACCATCTGCATTTCGCCGCGACGTAGAGCTCGCACGAGACGCTGGCCTCGATCTGCTGCGGGTGCACGGCCACATTGCACCGCCAGCGCTCTACGAAGCTGCCGACGAACTCGGCATGCTCTTGTGGCAAGACTTTCCGCTGCAGTGGTCATACGCACGCGATGTTCGCCGCCGTGCCGTGAGCCAAGCCCAAGAAGCTGTGTTCGAGCTGGGCCATCACCCGTCGATCATCACGTGGTGCGCCCACAACGAACCTGCCGCGACCAACATCGACCTGCGCGACAACCAACCGCGCTGGAAGAACGCTGCTCGCTACTTTGTTGGCCAACAGGTGCCGTCGTGGAACAAGAACATCCTTGATCGGTGGGTGAAGCGAGCGTTCGAAAAAGACGACGACACCCGACCCACCATCGCCCACAGCGGGGTCATGCCTCACCTTCCTGAGATCAACGGATCAGACAGCCATCTGTACTTCGGTTGGTATCACGGCGACGAGCACGAGTTCCCCGCCTTTGCCGCAGCGTTTCCGCGCATGGTGCGATTCGTCAGCGAGTTCGGCGCACAAGCAGTGCCGCCGCATCACGAGTTCATCGACACCGGCACATGGCCCAACCTTGATTGGGACACGCTCGAGAACACCTACGGATTGCAGCGCACGATGATGGAGCGATATGTGCGCGCTGTCGATTACGCCACGTTCGAAGAGTGGAGCGAGGCAACCCAGCGCTACCAGGCAACGCTGTTGCGCTATCACATCGAAACCATGCGCCGCCTGAAGTACCGACCCAATGGCGGCTTCTGTTTGTTCATGCTCAACGACTCAAGCCCGATGATTTCGTGGAGCATCCTCGACCACACTCGGGCACCAAAGCTGGCGTTTCAAGTGGTTGTCGACGCGTGCCGACCAGTGATCATCGCGGCCGATCGTCTGCCCGCCACCGTGGCGCCAGGCGATGCAATCGCGCTCGATGTGCACGTGGTGAACGACCTGCGCCAACCGCTTGTAGACGCCGTGTTGCACGCCCACCTGCAATGGGCCAACGGCGAACACAAATGGACCTTCGTGGGCACCAGCGAAGCCGACGATTGCACGCGCATTGCCACGCTGCAATTTGTGGTGCCCGACGCGGCCGGGCAATTGGTGCTTGACCTCACGCTCGATGCTGGCAGCGTTGCC
>CANNMD010000114.1 GCA_947505655.1 Acidimicrobiaceae bacterium
GCGGCCATCACCAAGCATTTCGGGGTTGGCATCAAGCTCACCTTGGTGGTCGACACGTCGTCACCATCCGAGGGTGGGCAGGGCGGCTCGTCGACATCTCGCAACAAGAACAACAACAACACCGACCCAACCGATACGGGAAGTCCTCGCCCTGCGCAGCCTCAGGCTTTGCCCAAAGACGAAGATGTCGATGTCAACGATCTCATCGACGCTCCGCCCGAATCTGTAATCAGCCCAATCGACCAACTCAGCCAGGCCTTCCCGGGTTCGAAGCTCATCGAAGAACCTCGCTGAAATGGCCGCCACCTACACCCAACCCGTGCAGGCACTGATCGATGAACTCGGTCGGCTTCCTGGCGTGGGCCCCAAATCGGCGCAGCGCATCGCCTTTCATTTGCTGAAGGCGCCCCGCGACGATGTGTCACGTCTGGCTCACTCGATCACCGATGCCAAGGCCCGCGTGCGGTTCTGCGCACGATGCTTCAACTTTGCCGAAGCCGAGCTGTGCCCGATCTGTCTCGACGATCGCCGCACCGGCCAACTGCTGTGTGTTGTCGAAGAGTCACGAGACATCGTGGCGCTCGAAAAGACCGGCGAGTTTCACGGTCGCTATCACGTGCTGCTTGGCGCGATGAATCCGCTCGAAGGCGTTGGACCCGAGCAGCTGAAGGTGAAAGAACTCTTCGCCCGGCTTGAGCCCGAAGGTGTCGAAGAAGTGATCTTGTGCACCAACCCCAACACCGAAGGCGAAGTGACTGCGCTCTACATTGCGCGCATGCTCAAGGCGTTCAACGTGAAGGTCACTCGTATTGCCAGCGGTCTGCCCGTTGGCGGCGATCTCGAGTACGCAGACGAACTCACCTTGGGCCGTGCGCTCGAGGGTCGTCGCGAACTGCTGTAGCCCACTCGCCCCGGCGCATTGCGCACGCGCACTTTGCCCGAAAATGGGCTGAGGTACCACCCTTAAAGCTGGTAGCGGGCGGACGGGCCAGCTGCAAAGGTGGTACCTCAGATTTTGCCCGGCGGCCGAGAGAAGAGGCTCGACAACCGGGGTAGTTGGTTTGTGTCAGTTACGTTACGAACGTTACGAACTCATGTCAACGATCGTTGCGTAGAAAAACCAAATCTTTACTTTTGGGTGATCAGACGGTGCGAACGAGCAAGGCATCGCCCTGGCCGCCGCCACCACACAGGGCCACAGCGCCCATGCCGCCGCCACGACGACGCAGTTCGTGCAACACGGTGAGTGCCAAACGGTTGCCGCTCATGCCGATTGGGTGACCAAGGGCGATGGCGCCGCCGTTCACGTTGGTGATCTCGTCGGTGATGCCCAGCTCGGCCATCGAGGCGATGCCAACGGCGGCAAAGGCTTCGTTGAGCTCGAACAGGTCGACATCGCTCACGCTCTTGCCGGCACGGGCGAGGGCCTTGAGGATGGCCCGGCTTGGCTGATGCAGCAGCGATGCGCTGTCGGGGCCGGCAACCATGCCGTAGCCAACAACCTGACCGAGTGGCTGAACGCCATAGGCCTCGAGCGCCTTGGCCGACATCATGACAACGGCCGAACCGCCGTCGCTGAGCTGCGAAGCGTTGGCGGCGGTGATGCTGCCGGCCTTGTCGAACGCTGGCTTCAGGCTGCCGAGCGACTCCATGGTGGTGTTGCCGCGCACGCCTTCGTCGGTGTCGACAATGAGGGCATCGCCCTTGCGCTGAGGAATCGAGACCGGGATGATCTCGTCGGTGAAGCGGCCAGCTGCGATTGCGGCGGCGGCGCGCACGTTGCTCGTCATGGCGAGCTCGTCTTGCTGATCGCGGGTGATGGTGTCGCCCACGTAACGGTCGGTGCCGAGGCCCATCAGGCAAGCGTCGAATGCGCACCAGAGGCCGTCTTTGATGATGGCGTCAGCAAGCTCGGTGTTGCCGTAGCGGAAGCCGCCACGAGCGCCAGGGGCCAGGTATGGGGCATTGGTCATGCTCTCCATGCCGCCAGCGATGACGATGTCGGCATCGCCGGCAGCGATCATCTGATCGGCGAGGTAGATGCTGTTGAGACCCGACAAGCACACCTTGTTGATGTTGATGCTGGGAACGCTCATGGGGATGCCAGCCTTGACGGCGGCCTGACGTGAAGGCACTTGGCCCTGGCCCGCCATGAGCACTTGGCCCATGATCACGTGCTCAACGGCTTCGGGCGACACGCCGGCACGCTCGAGAGCGGCCTTGATGGCGAACCCGCCGAGGTCGGCAGCGCTGAAGCTGGCGAGGGCGCCGCTCATCTTGCCAATAGGGGTACGTGCTCCAGCAACGATGTATGAACCAGCCATGGCCAGACCTTTCTTTGGGACCGCAAGCGGTCGAAGTCAATGAATTCGAGCGTAGGCGAGAGATGCTACCGAGCGGTAAGCGAGCAGAAGCGGCCGACAAAACCGGAGATGAACGGTTAGAGGTCGCTCGCTATCAATAGGTAATGTCAGCGGATGGAAAAGATCCTTGAAGCCATCCAAGCCGGTGCATCCGGAGCCGAGCTCAGCAGCATCCCATTGCCCGACTCGTATCGGGCCGCATATGTGCGCCGCGAAGACATGGGCATGTTCGAAGGCGTTGCCTCGGCCGATAAGGATCCCCGCAAGAGCTTGCATATTGGCAACGTGGCCCGGCCCGAGATCGGCCCCGACGAAGCCGTCGTTGCCGTGATGGCCAGCTCGATCAACTTCAACACCGTGTGGACCAGCATCTTCGAGCCGCTGCCAACCTTCGGCTTTCTCGATCGCCTCGGCAAAGAGAGCGAGCTCGGCCGTCGCCACGCACTCGATTATCACGTCGTTGGCTCCGACGCCTCGGGCGTGGTGCTGCGCGTTGGTTCGGCCGTTCGCAACTGGAAGCCCGGCGACAGGGTCACCGTGCATTGCAACCATGTCGACGACCAAGACCCAAGCGCGCATAACGACTCGATGCACGCGAGCAATCAGCGCATCTGGGGCTTCGAGACCAACTTCGGCGGCTTGGCCGACCTCACCATCGTGAAGGCTAACCAGCTGATGCCCAAGCCCAGCCACCTCACGTGGGAAGAATCAGCCGTCAACGCGCTGTGCAACAGCACCAGCTACCGCATGCTTGTGGGCGAGAACGGCGCACGTATGAAGCAGGGCGACACCGTGCTGATCTGGGGCGCCACCGGCGGCATCGGCGGCTACGCCACGCAATACGTGCTCAACGGCGGCGGCATCCCCGTTGGTGTGGTCAGCTCACCCGAGAAGGCTGCGCTGCTCAACGAGCTTGGCGTCGAGGCCGTCATCGACCGCAAGGCCGAGGGCTACAAGTTCTGGAAAGACGATGTCACCCAGGACGAAGGCGAATGGCGCCGTTTCGGCAAGAAGATTCGCTCGCTCGCTGGCGACGACCCAGACATCGTGTTCGAGCATGTCGGCCGCCAGACCATGGGTGCGTCGATCTTCGCGTGTCGCCGCGGCGGCACCGTGGTCACGTGTGCCGCAACCGCTGGCTACATGGTCGAGTTCGACAACCGCCACTTCTGGATGAAGCTCAAGCGCCTCATCGGCTCGCACTTCGCCAACTACTCCGAGGCATGGCAAGCCAACCGCCTCATCGACATGGGTCGCATCCAGCCGCTGCTCTCGGCCGTGTACCCGCTCGAGCAAGTGGGCGATGCCTCGCTGAAGATCCACCGCAACGAGCACGAAGGCAAGATCGGCATTTTGTGCCTGGCGCCAACCGAGGGTCTCGGCATCGACAACCCCGAAAAGCGTGAGCTCATCGGCGAAGACAAGATCACCATCTTCCGCCGTCACGGCGGCTGATCTCTATAAAGCGTCAGCGCACGGTTGCCGTGCGCTGACGCGTTACGACAGTTGGCGACCAGCGTTGCGTCGGCCGTAGGCTCGTTTCATGCTGCTGACTGAGATTGACCACGTTGCCATTGCCGTACGCGACCTCGAGGCCGCAATCGACTATTACCAGCGCGCATTTGGCGCAACGGTTGAGCATCGCGAGATCGTCGAGTCAGATGGTGTCGAAGAAGCACTGCTGAAGGTGGCCGAGAGCTACATCCAGTTGCTCACGCCAACCAACGAGAACTCACCGGTGGCGAAGGCCATCGAAAAGCGTGGCGAAGGTCTGCACCACATCGGCTATCGGGTGAACGACTGCGCCGAGGCGTTGGCTTCGATGATCGCAGCGGGCGCAACGCCAATCGACAAAGCACCACGTCCGGGAAGCCGCAACACCATCGTTGCGTTCATCCATCCAAAGGGCAGCTTCGGCACGCTGATTGAGCTGGTGCAAGAGTCGGCCAGCGGCCACTAATTTCAGGCGGCCGACATTTCAGTCGGCTTCGAGGATGAGGCCCTTGAGATAGGCAGCTTCCGGAAAGTTCAACGGCACCGGATGGTCGCTTGGCTGATCGAGCCGACCGATGATGCGCAGGTTGCGACGAGCGTCGAGCGCTGCTCCGGCAACCACCTTTTGAAACAGGTCGGGACTCATGCCACCGCTGCACGAGAAGGTCATCAAGATGCCACCGGGTGCCAGCAATTTGGCGGCCAACAAGTTGAGGTCTTTGTAAGCGCGGCTGGCCCGCTCGACCTGAGCCTCGGTGGGCGCAAGCTTGGGCGGATCCAGCAAGATGAGGTCGTAGCTGCGTGCCCGATCTCGAAGCTTGCGTAGTTCGGCGAACGCATCGCCCTCGATCTGTTCGCCAACCTCAACCTGATTGAGTTCGGCGTTGCGGCGAGCGCCAACCAACGCTGAAGCCGACGAATCGAGACTGGTCACTTCGGTAGCGCCTTTGGCTGCAGCGATCACGCTGAAGGCTCCGGTGTACGAAAACGCATTGAGCACTCGACGGCCCTGAGCCACCTCGGCAACGGCCGCACGCGCATTGCGCTGATCGAGATAGAAGCCGGTCTTTTGCCCTTCGGTAAAGCCCACCGAAAAGCGATAACCACGCTCGTTGATGATCGACTCCGGCGGCGGCTGATTGCCGCGCAGCAAGCCGGTTCGCTGGGTCAGGCCCTCGCGCTCGCGTGCATCGATATCGGAGCGTTCGTAGACGCAATCGACGCCGTCGAGCGACATCAGCGCATCTGCAACCACGTCGCTCCACCTGTCGGCCGCAGCGGTGCCGAGTTGCAACACCACTGAGTTGCCGTACCGGTCGGCGACAACACCAGGCACGCCATCGGCCTCGCTGAAGACGAGCCGAGCAGAGTCGCTGATGGACGCCAAGTGAGCCCTGCGATGCGCCGCGGCGATGACGCGGCCGGCAACGAATTCGGCGTCGATCACTGCATCGGGATCGAACGACCACATGCGAACTCGCAGTTGCGACTCGGGGGAATACGCACCGAACCCAACAAAATCGTTTTGGGCAGAGACGACGCGAACCGTGTCACCAGGCGAGGGGTTACCACGAACGTCGGCAACTGCACCGCTGAAGATCCAAGGGTGTAATCGGCGAGTTGATTTTTCACGGCCAGCGCGGAGCGCCAACGTTGCTTCCATAAGCACAGAGGGTAGGCGCCACGCCTACCGATTCGTGCCTACGACACAAGCTCAAGATCTTCGCGGTTGCGTGGAGATTTGGTGGCAGCAGGTTTGCTCGCCGGCGCTTTGGCGCGACTCGTGAGCAATAACGCAATCGAGTTGGCCAACTCTTCTTGGTTGCGCAGGCACTGCGAGAACAGATCGTTGATTTGGTCGAAGCGCGCTTCGAGCGAGATCAAACGCTGCACCGCATCGGCGCCAACCGGATCACCCTGTTGAACATCGCGCATGCGATCGATGAGCGAGAGCAACACATCCTTCTCGCGATCGAGATCGGCACGGGCCTCTGCGCGGGCAGTGTCTACTGACTGCTGAGCGATGTGTGCGTACGCGGCGATCGATGTGTACTGCGACAACACTTGGCTCTCCACCGTGTCGAGGCGGTGACGCACCTCTACTACTGCGGTGCGCGTCTCCTGCACATCGGCCTCTGGTAAAAACGCCTGGGCCGGTTCATCGAGCTCTTGCCACATGTCTGATTTGCGTCGCATTGCTGTTCCCTCTCGCCTGTTGTGTCAGCACCAGATGCTTCGTTGTCAGTTACCTGACTGCGGGTGCGAAATAGGTATCGGCAGAGGGGCGAAGGTTCTTGAATTTCTCATGAGCGGAAGCCGACGAAAGATTTTCAAAAAATTGTCGGAAAGGTTCTCAAGGTTCGCGATGGAGTGCCGATGACTATTTCGCACCGGATGAACAAACGGGTTCTGTTCGGTGGGTTTCGTGGGACAACTAACTTGCGGAGGAACGCACCAACATGAACAAGAACACCGAAGTAAAAGAGTCCAACGGCAAAAAGGACAAGGGCTTCACCCTCGTTGAATTGCTGATCGTCATCGTGATTCTCGGAATCCTCGCCACCGTCACGGTGTTTGCGGTTCGTGGCATCACCGATAAGGGCAAGACCAGCGCTTGCGCCGCAGACAAGAAGACCCTCGAGCTCGCTGCCGAGGCCTACTCGGCTCAGAACGGCCCATACCCAGCCAGCGCCGCTGCAATGGTTGACGCTGGTCTGCTGCGTGCCGTCTCGACCAACTACGACTACACACACATTCCTGCAGCCACCGGCCAGGTTGAGGACTACACCCTCACCGCAATCGGAACCTGCGTCTGAGTTCAATCAGACCTCATAGCAATCTGAAAGAGCCGGGCCTTCGGGCCCGGCTTCTTCGCGTTCACGGGTCTATTCACATTGGCTCCTTGCACGTGCGCCAGAATGCTCCGATGACTGGGGCTATCAGCAGCGCGCACTGGCGCATCGAACTCGCTCGAGTGGCGCGCCTGCGTTACGTGGTTCTTGCCGCTCTCGCGGTCGCTTGTGCGGTGGTATCGGGTGGCCGAGGCGACTGGGATGTGTTCGTATCGGCGGGTAGATCGCTGCTGGGATCCGAAGGCCTCAGCGTGTACACACTGCGACCCGATGTGCAGACCGGCCCGGTCTCACTCGTGTTGGCCCGGGTGCTCGCGATCACACCTCGCAATGGCTTTATTGCGTGCGTCGTCGTCTGCGCAGTGTTGGGTCTTGTTGCCATCCGCTGTCTCGAGAAGGCCCAGCGACCCGATCGCACTGTCCAGAACCACGCCGCCACATTCACCACACTGCTCGGCGGAATCGTGGTGGTGTTCTGGTGGGCGAAACTCGGCGGGTACGGCCACCTCGATGACGCACTTGTGCTCACGTCGGCAGCCGCAGCGCTGCTCTGCTTGCGCCGCAGTCGAGCTGTGCTCGCGGCGGTACTGATCGGCGTCGCCATCGCCACAAAACCATGGGCCGTCATCCTCGTGCCGCTCACGTTTGGCACCGTGGGGCCGTTGTGGAAACGTCTGCAGCCGCCGCTCATTTCGTGTGTCGTTGGCGGGTGCTTGTGGCTTCCGTTCTTCATCGCCGAGCCGCACACGTTGCGGGCCATCAAGCCAGCCGTCAGCGTGGCGCCCGACTCGGTGCTCGAGCTGTTCGGGTTGGCCGACAGCTCAATTCCCGGCTGGCTGCGCATCGCCCAGCTTCTTGGGGCACTCGCACTTGCAGCACTGGTGGTGTGGCGCGGTCGCTTCGGTGGAGTGCTGTTGGCCGCAGTGGCCGTGCGGATGATCACCGACCCAGGCACTTGGAGCTACTACACGGCCGGCTTCATGCTCGGTGCGTTGGCGTGGGATCTGTATGAGACCAACTCGATCACGCCGAAAGCAACGTGGTGCGCAGCCGTGTTGCTGCTGCCACCGTGGCTGATTCCGTGGGACGACGTGCGGGCCATCACGCGATTGGTGGCGTGTCTGGCAGCTGTGGTTCTCGTGATGGCTGAGCGCACGTCTACC
>CANNMD010000115.1 GCA_947505655.1 Acidimicrobiaceae bacterium
CCGAGGGTAGCCGCGCTTGCGGCGGGGGGTTCGACTGTCGTCGTTAGGTCTCTGGAACGCTGCGGCCTACTTGGTACGGCTAATTTGGCGACGAGTACGCATCACGAGGTGGGGGACCTATGACGAACTGGAACATTGCCGAGATCCTTTCTGCGGTGGCGGCGCGGGTGCCCGATCGCCCATGTCAGATTCAGGGCGAGCGTGTGTTCACCTGGGCTCAGTTCGAGCAGCGCACGAATGCATTGGCCGCCGATCTGCTCGCCAGTGGCATGACCCATCAAGGCAAGCTTGCCTGCTACCTCTACAACTCGCCCGAGTACCTCGAGTCGATGGTCGGTGCGTTCAAGGCAGCGATGGCGCCGGTGAATACCAACTATCGCTACGCAGCCGAAGAGATCTTCTATTTGTTCGATAACGCCGACGCCGAAGCGATTGTGTTTCACGCAGTGTTTAGCGATCTGCTCGACACCGTGCGCAGCAGGCTCACCAAGGTGAAGCGGTGGTACGTGGTCAGCGACGAGACGGGCAATGGTCCCGAGTGGGCAACGCCATACGAGTCGGTTGTCGGCGCCTCGGTTCCTGTGGGCATGCCGCAGGTGCCCCGTAGCGGCGACGATCTGTTGTTGCTCTACACCGGAGGCACCACCGGCATGCCGAAGGGCGTGATGTGGCGCCAAGACGATCTCTTCAACGTGCTCGGCGGTGGCGGCAACGCGGTTTCGGGCATCCCGCCCGCCGATGGCATCGACGACTTGATCAGCCGCATCGATCCATCGCAACCAACCGGTCCGGTGATGCTGGTGGCGTGCCCACTCATGCACGGCACCGGACAGTTCAGCGCGATCAACAATCTCGGGCTTGGGGGATGCGTCGTCACGCTGACCAACCGCAAGTTCGATGTCTCCGAACTCTTGGGCACCATCGAAAAGCGCGCGGTCAACAGTGTCATCATCGTTGGTCAAGCCTTCGCTGGGCCCATGCTCGATCACCTGCAACTCAACCCCAACCGCTACAACCTGACCAGCCTCGCGGTCGTGACCTCAAGCGGTGTCATGTGGAGCCAAGAGAACAAAGCTGGCCTTCTCGAGTTCATCCCGCAGGCGATCTTGTTTGATTCGTTCGGTTCATCCGAGGCGGTTGGCATGGGTGCATCGATCAGCTCAAAGGGCGCTCCACAACAGACCGCAAAGTTTCAGATCGGCGCGACCTGTGCGGTCTTCAACGAAAACGGCGAGCGTGTTGTGCCGGGCTCTGGCGAGCAGGGAGTTGTTGCAGTGGGGGGCTTCATCCCGCTCGGCTATTACAAAGACGAAGCTAAGTCGGCGCAGACATTTCGTACCTACGAAGGCCGCCGCTGGAGCGTGCCTGGCGACTTCGCCGAGGTCAACGAAGACGGCACGTTACGGCTGCTCGGCCGCGGGTCGGTGTGCATCAACACGGGCGGCGAAAAGGTCTTCCCCGAAGAGGTCGAAGAGGCGCTCAAGACTCATCCCAGCGTGCGCGACGCCGTGTGCGTCGGCTTGCCCGACCAACGGTTTGGCGAAGTCATTTGCGCGGTGGTCGAGTCCGAGGTCGACCGTCCTATCGACTCGGTGGTTCTCTCCGATCACGTGAAGGGGTTGCTGGCTCACTACAAGGCACCGCGTCATGTGGTGGTCGTCGACACCATTGGTCGGGCAGCGAACGGCAAGGTCGACTACAAACGGCTCAAGGAATTGGCCATCGAGCGCTTGGCTGCGGGTCAATCATGAGAGGCGATCATCTGCGGGCACGGCTCGCGAATCGCGACAGCGTGTTGATGCCCGGCGTGTGGGATTCGTTGTCGGCCAAGCTTGCTGTCGAGGCCGATTTCGACACGGTGTTCGTCAGCGGATATTGCGTGAGCGCCACCATGCTCGGCAAACCCGATTTTGGATTCCTTACCCAAACTGAGATGGCCGAGGTCGCTCGGCGGGTGTGCGCCGCCGCGCCCAACACCAGCGTGGTGGTCGATGCCGACACCGGCTATGGCGGTCCGCTCAACGCAATCCGCACCGTCGAGTTGTGGGAGCAAGCAGGCGCCGCAGGAATGTTCCTCGAGGATCAAGTGTGGCCCAAGCGTTGCGGGCACATGCCTGGCAAGCAAGTGGTTCCGGCCGAAGACTGGCTGGCCAAGCTGCGCGCTGCTGTCGAACATCGCACGCATCTCCACATCACTGCGCGCACCGATGCGCGCGCGATGAACGGACTCGACGATGCCATCGAGCGCGCCAAGATGGCCCGCGATCTTGGGGTCGACGCAGTCTTTATCGAGGCTCCCGAGTCGGTGGCCGAGCTCGAGCGCATCGCCGCCGAACTCAGCGATGTAACCCTGGTCGCGAACATGGTCGAGACCGGCAAGACACCATTGCTCACGCCCGCTGAATTGGCCGAGCTTGGGTTTCATCTCATCGTGTCGCCGCTGAGCGGATTGTTCACGATGGTGCATGCGATCCGTGAGTCGCTGGCATTGCTGCGCACCGAAGGTTCGTTGCGCAGCCATCTCGATCGCCTCGTCGCGTTCGACGACTTCGGAGCGCTCGTCGGCCTCGGCGATCAGTTCGCGCTCGAGCAGCGCTACAACCAAACGCCCTGAGGTAATGGTTCGTTGACTCCAACGTCAGAGCCGTTACACTGCCTCAAGCATTACGAGCGGCCTTTCCAAAGGCCCGGCAACCTGGGTCGGAAGCCCCAAGGTGCCTCCATCGTCAGATGGGATGTGGCCGCACTTCGGTTCGGCAACAAAGGCTCCGGCCGCTCTTGATGTTGTTGATTTCAGCATGCTCGAGAGGAGGACGATGTGGACAAGCAATCATTTCCGGTGACCGGAGCATGGATGCCGGGCGACAACCCTGGGCATCGTCAGTTCCTCACTGTTGCAGCAGATCGACCCTTCGCTCTCGATGGCGCGACATCGCTCACCAATGTCAGCGTCGCGTACGAAACGTGGGGTGCGCTCGACGACAGCGCGAGCAACGCAGTCTTGATTTGTCATGCGTGGACAGGCGATAGCCATGCGGCAGGCGTCGACAGCAAGGGCCATTCGGGCGAAGGCTGGTGGGCCGACGCAATTGGCCCGGGTAAGGCCATCGATACCAACCGTTGGTTCGTGGTGTGCGCCAACGTTCTCGGCGGATGTCAGGGCACAACCGGCCCGTCGTCGCCGCACCCATCCGATGGCAAGCCCTACGGATCTCGCTTTCCGGTCATCACTATTCGCGACATGGTTCGCCTTCAGGCCCGCCTCGCCGATCACCTTGGCGTCGATGTGTGGCACAGCGTTATCGGTGGCTCGATGGGCGGAATGCAAGTGCTCGAGTGGGGCATCACCTATCCGAGTCGCGTTCGCTCGCTGGTGCCTATCGCTACGTGTGCGCAGAGCACCGCGCAACAGATTGCTTGGGGCGCGATTGGACGCCGCACGATTTTGCTCGATCCGCGCTGGCGCGGTGGCGACTACTACGACGCACCCGAGGGCGATGGCCCGGCCGAGGGTTTGGCTGTGGCGCGCATGATCGCGCAAGTTACGTTCAGAAGCGACAACGTGTTCACCGAACGATTCGGACGAGACCTCGCCGACGGCGGCACGCATCGGGATGGCTTCGATCTCTGGCAGCGTTTCGAGGTTGAGCGCTATCTCGATCATCACGGCGAGAAACTGATCCGTCGATTCGACACCAACAGCTACCTCATCATCGGCAAAGCAATGGACCTGCACGACGTGGGCCGTGGCCGCAACGGTGTGGTGTCGGCCATGGCCAGAATCAAAGTGCCGGTGCTGGCGATGGGCATCTGGAGCGACATGTTGTACCCGGCCTATCAGCAGCGGCACCTGCGCGATCTGCTCGTTGCTGCGGGCACCCCGTGTGAGTATGTCGAGATCGATTCACCCCACGGTCACGACGCGTTCTTGCTCAACCTTGACCAGGTTGCCCCGCCCATCGAGGCGTTCTTGGACTCGGTGTCGAAGAACTAGCCGTGTCGCTTCGCCGCGGCGGCATCGAGCATCGGAATCCCTTTGCTGGTGGCTGGTAAGCGTAAGGCCACCAGGAAATCGAGGTCATCGTCGGGGCCGCACTCGAGCAGATAGACCACCCGTCGTTTCGGTGGGTTGTCAGACGGTCCAGCCACGCGCCAGGTCGATGACTTCGGCATCCGGCTTGGCATCGAGGCGCCGGACGGCTTGGCGCGTCCTGATCCCTGCGGGCTGTTCAGTCCACCGCGGCGTGGCCGCACCTCGATGGTGCCGTCGGCGCCGTTGGCAACGCGAAACTCGCGCCACTTTCCGACGCTGCGTCCGTCGCGACTGATCGTTTGGCCGTAACAGACCATGCGTTGCGCGTCTTTGCTGACCCAGTGCGGCTCGATGCGGAATGCGGCCCACAACATCGCCGCACACACGGCTGCGATGCCGGCGAATGAAAGCAGGCTTGTCATTGCTTCATAGCTTGGCGCATCAGCGAGTGAGCTGCACACTCACGAGGCAAACATGCCAGACTTGCCGAGTCATGAAGTTGCTCTCGCTGCATTCACTCGCACCGTTCGTGGTTGGACTCCTTGCCGATTCGGTCAACGACGTCAGCAGCACGCGCAAGGTGTACCTGCTTGCTGCTGGACTCGCCGCACTTGGCATCACGCTGCTCATCATCACCGTGTGGTTTTGGCGCAGCACTCGTCCCGACCCAGCGCTGCTGGCCCCACTCGAGGTGATGGGTGAGCGCAAGTTCCGCAACCTCGATGAAGCTGCCCAACAAGACCGGCTCAACTCGGTGCGCCCCGAAGACGCGCAGCCGATGCGTTGGGGAGTTGTCGAAGGCCAGTCGCTCGACGGCGGCGTTATCGATCTCGAAGCGGCCGCACGCGCCGAGCTGAGGGGATTCGACGACCTTCGCGATGCCGAGGTGGTCGAGGAGCCAGTGGTCGAGGAGCCAGTGGCCGAGCAGTCGCTGCTCGAGGAGCCAGTAGCTGAGCCTGTTCCCGAGCCAGCGCCAATCCCCGAGCCAGCGCCAGTGCCAGTGCCAGAGCCGGTTCTTGATCCATCAACGCCGTTAGCTCGTGACCTCATGGATCCGCTACTGCGCAACGTGAAAAAGGGTCACCACTAAGCACATCGTGGTCGGGCCGCAGCGGGTACGGTTGATGCAATGGCTGAGTTGAATGTAGACGAGATGTTGGCACGATTCCGCGAGAGGGCTGTGGCCGTCAAGAAGCGGCCGCTGCCGCCAGTTGCGGGTGAAGAGCGCCAAGCGTTCATCCAGCAGGCTCAGGCCGACTTCCAAGATTTCGCCATCATCGGCGACGCAGTCGCAGCGATCGAGGACGGCATTCTCGTGCTCCGCGTCGACCTGCGTCCACCAGACCAACGCGCATGACCGCCTCGTTGCACACCCGTGCAACGTCTAGAGATCTTCCGCTCGTCGCTGGCGCACTCGCAGTGTTCGCGTGGGGCTTTGGTCCGTTGATTGTTCGCGGCATTCACGCATCTGCTGCGTCGATCATTGTCTTTCGCTTTGCATTCGCCGTGCCGGTGATGATTGCCATTGCGTACCTCGCCGGCGGCCGACTCTCGCTGGCCGTGTTTCGCCAAGCGCTTGGGCCCGGTGTGCTGTTTGCGTTGTCGACTATGGCGAGTTTCTCGTCGTACAAGGCCACGTCGATTGCGCTTGCCACCCTGATTCCAGCGGTACAGCCGGCATTGATTTTGTTCATCGCCTCTCGGCTGTTCGGCGAGCGCTTGCCTGCCCGACGGGTGGTGTGCGCAGTTGCGGCGCTTTCGGGTGTCTTTGGCGTGGTGCTCGCTTCGGGCAACACCAGTGGCACGGCAATGCGCGGCAACTTGTTGGCGCTTTCAAACCTGTTTCTCTGGACCATGTATTTCGTGCAAGTGAAACGCGTTCGATCTACCGACGCTCATTCGTGGTCGTTCCTTGCGGCGGTGTTCACGGTCGCCTCGTGTGTGGCCATTCCGTGGGGTCTCGCGGCCGCCACCGATATTCATACCGTCGGAGGCACCGACTGGTTGCTGCTCGGTCTCACCGTGGTTGGGCCAGGTCTGATGGGCCATGGGTTGATGACTTGGGCGCAGCGCCACCTCGACATGACCGTGGCTTCGCTGCTCACCTTGGCTTGCCCCGTGATCTCCGCAACAGGAGCCTGGCTCATCTTTGACGAGAAGTTACGCGCACTTCAGGGGGTTTTTGCCGCTGTAGTGCTGGTTGCGCTGGCCGGAATTGTGATTGACGCGCGATCTTGAGCGGCAACCCAACGCACGTTGTCCGGTCCGGCAGAGTAGTTGCTAAACTCCCCTTCGCAATATGCGGATGTGGCTCAGCTGGTAGAGCATCACCTTGCCAAGGTGAGGGTCGCGAGTTCGAATCTCGTCATCCGCTCGTTGAGAAAGGCCTGATCGGCGCCCCTCGGGGAACTGATCAGGCCTTTTGCTTTTTCGGGCTGCCTGGCGGGCGAGTGGTCATCGTCCTTGGAAGTTGGGACGACGCTTCTCGATGAAGGCTTTCATGCCTTCGATCTGATCTGCGGTGCCGCTGCACCGTCGTACGGCTTCTCGCTCGATGCGCAGGGCTTCGTCGAGCGGCAGGTGCTCGGCGCCCACAACGGCGCGCAGCACGCCTGCCACGGCAAGCGGAGGTTGAGCGGCGAGTTCTTCGGCTAGGTCGAAGGCGCGAGCCTTGAGTTCGTCGATGGGATGGACTTCATGCACCAAGCCGATGGCGAGCGCGGTGGGGCCATCGATCTTCTTCGCTCGCAGAATCAGGTCGAGCGCGTGAGCTCTGCCGACGGTGCGGGTCAATCGGGCTGTGCCGCCCCATGCGGGAACGGTGCCGAGATCGAGCTCGGGCAGGCCAATCTGTGCGCCTTCGCTGGCCGCAAAACGGAAGTGGCATGCGAGCGGAAGCTCGAGGCCGCCACCGAGGCAGTAGCCGAACATGGTGGCGATGACGGGTTTGTCGAGTTGCTCGATCGCAGCGAGTACCCGTAAGCGCTGATCGAGTACCGCTTCGAATCCGCCTCGATCGTCGGCGTTTGCCCTCAGCTGTTTGAGATCCATCCCAACGCTGAAGTGCTCGGTGCCGGCGGCCGTGATGACGACGGCGCGAACCTCGCGATCGTCCTGAAGCGACATCACTGCACGCTCAAGTTCGTCCATGTACTCGAGGGTCATCCGGTTGTGAGGCGGGTGCTGGTTCTCGAGGATCACCACGCGTCCACGCCGTTCGATCTTGAGGGCAGTGTTGCTCATTACGCCATCCTGCCCGGACGTGGCTCTATGACGAGAACTGGGCCCCGGTGCGCACAACCTTGAACACATAGGTCCACTGCAACAGCACCATCCACCGGCGGTAGATCTGAAGTTCATAGCCGTGCTCGGCGGCGATGCGGCCGATGTCGGTGTCGCAGCCTTCGGCCAACGAGAGCAGCACCACGCTCGTGTCATGCAGATGCTCGCCAAGGTCGGCGAACAAGCGCTGGAAGTACTCGAAGTTCGCGCCCGCATGAAACGCGTGGTCGAGTTGCGTTGCTGGGTCGTGGCGAAAGAACGGAGGCGTGATGGCAACGATGTCGAACGTGCCGTCGAGCTTGGCGAACAAGTCGCTTTCGATTACCGTGATCGCGAGTCCGTTGGCCTCAGCGTTGCGTTGGGTGGTCGAGCTCGCCAGATCAGAGATGTCGAGTGCGGTCACACGCGCGCCACCCTTGGCCGCCACCAGCGACACGGCACCAGAGCCGCAGCCCACTTCGACGAACGACTTGTCGGTCAGCTCCAGGTGCGCCACGGTGCGGCAGACCAACTTGGTCGAGAAGAACAAACGTGGGGGAAACACACCCACAGGAAC
>CANNMD010000116.1 GCA_947505655.1 Acidimicrobiaceae bacterium
CTCACCGATCTAGGGCGTGCCGTTCGACCGTGAACCCCTACGATGGCTGACGTGGTTGCACACTTCCCCATCGCTCGGCCTCGCCGCCTCCGTCGCACTTCGGCGCTTCGTGAACTCGTTGCAGAGACCCGTCTGTCGGTCAATGATCTCGTTGCCCCGCTCTTCGTTCGCGAAGGCATCGCAGCACCGCTACCAATTGTGTCGTTGCCTGGCGTCATGCAGCACACGGTCGAGAGCCTGTGCACCGAGGTTCGCGAGCTTGTAGCTCTCGGCGTGAAAGCCGTGATTTTGTTTGGCGTTCCGGCCCAAAAAGACGCCGTCGGTTCAGGCGCATTCGACCCGCAAGGAATCGTGCAAGTGGCTCTGCGACAACTACGCAGCGAGTTCGCCGATCGTGTTGTGCTGATGGCCGACCTATGCGTCGATGAATACACCAATCATGGTCACTGCGGAGTTCTCGATGCTCGTGGCGATGTCGACAACGACCTCACGCTCGAGATTTACGCGAAGGCCGCCGTAGCCCAAGCCAACGCTGGCGCCCACGTCGTTGCGCCCAGCGGCATGATGGACGGACAGGTGGCCGCTATTCGCGGCGCGCTTGACGCCGCCGGCCACACCGACGTTGCCATCTTGGCCTACTCGGCCAAATATGCGAGCGGCCTCTACGGCCCGTTCCGCGACGCAGTAGATGTGCAAATCGTTGGTGGCGGCGATCGCAAGGGTTACCAACAAGATTGGCGCAACGCGCGTGAGGCCCTCACCGAAGTTGAAGCCGACATCGCGCAGGGCGCCGACATGGTGATGGTCAAGCCAGCACTGTCGTATCTCGATGTCATCGTGGCCGTGCGAGCCATCACCAACTTGCCCGTGGCGGCGTATCACGTCAGCGGCGAATACGCGATGATCAAAGCGGCCGCAGCCAACGGTTGGATCGACCACGACACCGTGGCGCTCGAGCAACTCACTGCTATCAAGCGTGCCGGCGCCGACGTGATCCTTACCTACTTCACGCGGTGGTTCGCTGAGCGCGCCAACGGCAGCGCTACCGCAACTGGGTCGCCATCATGATCCCCTATTGCGATCCCTCGAAATGCGAGGCCGCCGGATGCGTGCCCACCGTGTGCACCGGCAGTGGCATTCCATCAAACCGCGAACTCTTCGATCGTTCGTGCGCCGCGATTCCTGGTGGGGTCAACTCATCAATTCGCGCGTTCAAGTCAGTGGGCGGCTCCCCATACGTGGTTGCTCGCGCCCAAGGTCCATACGTGTTCGATGTCGAGGGCACGCGCTACATCGATCTCGTGCAGAGCTACGGCGCTGTCATCGTGGGTCACGGGCACCCGGCCATCACCGCAGCCATCACCGCTGCGGCCGCCGATGGCACCTCGTTCGGAGCGCCCACACCCCGCGAGATGAAACTGGCCGAGGCCATCCGCGAACGCGTGCCAAGTTGCGAGCGAGTGCGGCTGATGAACAGCGGCACCGAAGCCACCAGCACGGCCATTCGTTTGGCTCGCGGCGCCACCGGCCGCGATCGCATCGTCACATTCTCGGGCAACTTTCACGGGGCCACCGACGCATTGCTCGTGGCCGGCGGCAGCGGTCTAGCCACGCTTGGCTTGCCCGGCACTGCTGGCATCCCCAACGCCACCGTGGCCAACACCATCGTTGCGCCGTACAACGTGGTGCCCCAGCTCGACGATCAGGTCGCAGCCGTCATCGTCGAACCAGTGGCCGCCAACATGGGCGTCGTTGCGCCAGTTGCCGGCTTCCTCAGCGGCCTGCGCGCCGAGTGCGACCGCGTTGGCGCGCTGCTCATCTTCGACGAAGTGATCACCGGTTTCCGCCTTGGATCGGGCGGCGCCCAGCATCATTTCGGTGTCCGGCCCGACCTCACCTGCTTCGGAAAAGTCATCGGTGGCGGTCTACCCATTGGGGCTGTCGGCGGGCGCGCCGATTTGATGGAAGTGCTCACGCCAATCGGCAAGGTGTTTCATGCGGGCACTCTGGCCGGTAACCCCATCGCCACCGCGGCCGGTCTTGCGGTGCTCAACGAACTCACCCCCGACGTGTACGCCGAACTTGGGCGCCGAGCGCTTCGGCTGTCGTCGCTCTTGAGCGATGCGTGTTCGTCGGCAGGTCTGGTCGCTCAGTTCCCGGTTGTCGGCACGCTCGTGGGTATGTATCTGGGCGATGGTCCGCTACCCACCAACTTCGACCAAGCCAAGACAACCAGCGAGTCCACCTACGCCGCGCTGTTTCGTGCAGCGCTCGCTGAGGGCATCGCTTTGGCGCCTGGCGCGTACGAAGCACTGTTCGTTGGGCTTGGCCACGACGACACCGTCCTCGATCAAATCTCAGTTGCCGCGCATCGCGCTGCGGCCGCTGCAATGCGTTCACTCGCCTAACTGACACTCCAACGCACACCCACTGGCATACGCTCGTCGGGATGCGGCAGTTCTTCTCATGGCGAATCTGGGCTGCCTTCGTCGCGTTGATCGGGATCGCCTTTGCACTGAAGACAATCCTTCCGGCGACGGGCAACAGTGACGCTGTTGTGTCTGGCGCCTCGGAGCGAACGATCGACTTCATGGCACCCGTGTTTCAGCTGCTGGCGTCAACCGATTTCTCCGTCGCCGACGGCGTGGTGCACGGCTCGGCAGACGCCGTCATCGATGGCAACCGCACCATGCACATCGTCGATGGAACCATCGGCTCAAACTCGTGCACAAACATCACCGACGTCAGCGCATGCGTGGTGTTCGCCGACTTACTCGGCGAGGCAGTGGTGTGGTTCGCACTGGTTCCCGCAGAGGCTGGCTCGAAAGTGACCGTGCCGCCGGTCGAGTCGCTGCTGGGCAATGGCTTGGTGCGGCTCTCCAACGGGTGGATCGTGAGAACCGCCGCCAGCGTCGACTACAACTGTCCGCAAGAAACCGGATCCCTCTCGGAGTTCGTGTCGAAGTTCGGGCCGAAGAGCACAACCACCATCGATGTCGCCAAGCAGCGCGTCACCGCCGTGCAGTGTTCGCCCGAGGTCACCGCCAGCAACTGAGTATCGGTGCCCCGTTGCTTGCGCCTACTACAGCAACGCGTTGGCCGCAGCCAGACCCGACAACACGGCGCCTTCTACCCGTGGCCCCGCGAATGCATCGCCAGCCAACACCAACGGACCAGCCGATTCGGCAGCCACCCAGCACGGTTCGGGCCAGATGACTCGCGGCGTCGCGAAGCGCCATTTCTTCAGCTGCACCTCGACGATGTTCGCCGAGCCGATGTAGTCGGCAGCAGCAGCGCTGAGGTCGGCAATGAGTTCGTCACTCGATTGGCTCCAGTGTTGGTCTGACCAGCCGGCCGCTGCATGCACCGTGAGCGCTGGCGCTTCGCTAATGCCTTTGCGTTGATTGTCGGCAACGAAGCTCAACGTGTCGGTTGGGTTGTTGAGGCCACCTGGTTCGTCGACGGCAGGAGCGCGATCGAGCACAGCCAGCAGCGCGATCGTGCGGTCGTATTCGGTGCGCACAAGTTCTTCTGGCAAGGCCACCTCGGCCGACACGATCAACGAATACGACTGAGCCAACGGGCACGTGACAACCAACGCATCGGCAGGCACCGAGGTGCCATCGTCGAGCGCAACCTCCCACGCGGCGCCGCTGTTGGCAGCGCCGGGTCGAATTGCGAACACCAACGTGTTGCAGCGCACATCGAGGCCAACGGCGAGCGCCTTCGCCCAGGCGTTCATGCCCGCGCGCACCGCGTAGCGCGGGTAGCCATCGCCCTGCGCAGAAAAGCCCCGGCACCACTCGAACACCAGCCCTGCATCCAGGTGCGGCTGCACGAGGGCTGCGAATTCGTCGCTACGAATCGTGAAGAACTGAGCGCCGTGATCGAACCGAGACGACCCGATGCGACGCGTTGCCAAGCGGCCTCCGGGCGAACGACCTTTGTCGAAGACAACAACGTGATGACCCGCATCGCTGAGCTGTCGAGCGGCGGTCAACCCGGCCAGACCGGCCACAACTACGACAACGAGCACCAGTAACTACGACGAGATGTCGGTGGCATCTGACGCCGTGGCAGCGGCCAATGTTGCTGCGTGTTCGGCAGCGACACAACGATCGAGGAAGTTGAGCAGCAACCGGTTGAAGGTGCTGGCGTGCTCGACCATCAGCCCATGTGCGGCACCCGAGATCACGGCAAGCTCGGCGAATGGGATGAGCTCAGCAAGCTCTTCTGAGTCGCCGCGAGGCGTGAGGATGTCTTGGTTACCCACCATGATCAGCGTTGGAACATTGAGCTTGGTGAGCTCATCGGCCATCGACTCATCGGCCGACAGAATTGCGCGAACCTGCGCTACGAACGCATGTGTTGGGCGGCCAAATGCCATCGGCCCAAGCCAACCAAGCATCGGAGTAGCACGACGGAATGAGCGCGGCCCGATGACCCATCGAGCGGCCTCGTTGGCCATTGCTCCCATACCGCGCTCGCTTGCGGTTGATGCCCAACTGCTGAGCAACTCGCGTCGCCACGGATGATTGCGACACGCAGTGCACGCAAGCGTGAGCGAACGAACTCGCTCGGGATATTTGAGCGCAATGAACTGGCTGATGACTCCGCCCATTGATGCGCCAACAACGTGCGCTGACTCAATGCCGGCGTGGTCGAGCACGGCGACTGCATCGTCGGCCATCTGCTCAATGGAATACGCGCCGAACGGTTTGTCGCTGCGGCCGGCACCACGGTTATCGAGTGCAATCACCTGATACCGCGACGCAAGCGCAATTCGCTGCATGTCCCATCCGTGCTTGTCGGCTCCAAGTCCTTGCACCATCAACACAGGCGGGCCATGGCGACGACCGATGGCCTGATAGTGCAAACGGACTCCGTCGGCTGCGCGTGTGTATGTCATTGCTCAGCCCTCGCCCAGCCATCCGAGACCGGGGACCCCGGTGCGTGTGCCACCCATCTCGTCGAGCAGATCTTGCAGTCGCCGTTGGGCATGCTCTGCCAACTCGACTTCGGCAAGTGGGCCACGACGCTTCTTGCGCGACCGCAACGCTGCAACAACTTCGACGCGAGCTTGGCGACTGACCATGGTGCTCAATGTGGCAGCCACATGCACCGGAACATTTTCGCGAATGGCAGCGCCCACGAGTTGAGGATCTACTGCGCCCGCAAAACGAGGGTTGGCCGAGCCATGGGATCCGAGAACCACGAGTTGACCATCGCGCAATGCGCCAGCGATTTCATCGGGGTGTGCCAGCAAGCCACCGACTCGACGAAGCAACGGACCGAACGGAACCGTGTCGGGGCGACCGACAAAGCGCACCGGCCGATGCAATGCCTCGCCCAGTGCGAACGCCGTAGAGATCGGTGTGAGCGCAAACCGACGGGTGTTCACAATGATGAGCGCGCCACCACGAGGCAACAACTGCTCGCCACCAACGCTCACATCCCAACGCATATTGGCCCACGGAGCAATGGCCTCAACAAGGCGCTGATCGCGACCCCAATGATCGACGGTTGGCCGCGGCCACACCACCGACACCGGACGCGTCGCGAGCCGCACAACCTGTGCAATGGGGTCGCGACGAATGCTTGGGGTCTCGGTGACAGACCTGCTCGACGTATCGGCCAAGTGAACGCTCATGACGCGAGACCCTGCTGCCATGGTGCGGGTGTGGCGGGTCGAACATGCACAACCGACGGCCAGGCATACAGACGATCGATGACTTCGGGCGTGCTCTGCGCGGGAGTAACGCCAAGCAACTCAAGTGCGCGACCACCGTCGACGAGCCGACCGCGGTGCAACAGTTCGATTACGTGATCAGGCACGGGAGCGCCCACAAAATGGCTGAGCCTGCGAGCCATGGCCCATTCGGGACCGAACAACGGCAACGGCAAGCGGCGACCACGCAGGATGGCTTGCCACGCAGTAATCGCTTCGGGCGCCACCACGTTGACTGGCTCGGATAAACCCACGCGAGCCGCCGCCACAAGCGCGTGCGCTGCATCGGCATCGCGAAGCACCGCAAACGGTGGGTCGGCGAGCGCACTAAACGGTACGGCAGGAAGACGCAACAGGCGACCAAGCGGGCTCGGCACATGCGGGCCAAGCACCGGAGCTAAGCGCAAGGCGCCAACGGTGACGCCGGCGCGCTGGCCAACATCGTTTGCGATGGCTTCAAGGCGAGCAGCCATACGACCGAACTCGGTGGTCGGGTTAATGGGTGCCGATTCGTCGGGGCGAGTGAGCGCACCTCGCGCTCGGCCGTAGACCGAAGCAGCGCTGCGAAGCACGATGTGTTCGAGCGCTGGGCACTCGGCTGCAGCACCAAGGAACGACGTTGCCGCTTGCTGCGTATAGGAAACGGCATGCCGGGTGTTGACTCGGGCATCGGGCTCCCACACGGCAATGTGGATCACCACATGCGGATTGAACCGCGACACGACATCGACAACATGACTGCGATTGTTCGCATCGATCCGATGGAACACTGCTTTGCGTAGACGGCGGCGAGGCGGATCGACATCGATCCCTTCGAGTTGGCCAACCCACGGCTCAGCTTCGAGCATCGAGGCCACGAGCGAACCAAGTTCGCTACCCATGCCAGTGACCAGAACGCGGCGCCCTTTCATCAGGCCAACGATATCGGGGCTGGCTCTGTCGAACGGGTCATGGCGAATAGGTCAAGCTCTCCTCAAGACCACAGTGATTCGTGCCGATACCTCTTGTGAAGCAGGAAGGAGGCGCCGTGTTGGCCAATCAATCACGTAGATCACATCAACAAGTTCGCGCCCCCATCGTTGTCGTTCGCCGTCGCCGCCTCAGGGTGGGACTGGTGTGCTCGTTGCTCGCGATGGTCTCAAGCCTTGCGGTGGTCACCGGTGTCACTCCGTCTGTCGACGCAGGCGCCGCGGGTCCAACGACCCCAACGACAACCAAGAAGTCGAACAAGACGACCACAACAGTCGCAGGGCCAACCATCGTCCTCGCTCAGTTTCCGGTACAAGGTCTGTGCGGCTTCGTGGACTCGTATGGCGCAAGCCGTTCGGGCGGTCGCAACCATGAGGGTGTCGACATCATCGCCAAAAAGGGTCTCAACATCTACGCCGTAAACGACGGCACGCTCACCAAGCGCTACGTCGATCGAGTCGGGCAACTCGCCGGCAACGGATGGCGGCTCACGACCGCCGATGGCACCTATTACTTCTACGCCCACATGTCGGCCTTCGCCGACGGTTTGTCGGTTGGGTCAGCCGTGGTGGCTGGCCAGATCATCGGATACATCGGCGCCACCGGCAACGCTGGCACGCCACACCTTCACTTCGAGATTCATCCTCAAGGTGGGCGACCGGTCAACCCAACCCAAAGCGTCATCGCCGTGAATGGTTGCAAGGTCACCGACTGGCCGGCCGCAGCGATTGAGCGTGCTTCAACGACAACGCAGGCGGGCACTGTTCCACCGACTGCGGCTACTACCACCGTTCCCGCGACCACCACCTCCACCACCACGACCACCACGGCACCTCCCGCTCCTTCTGTTCCAGCCGTGCCTGGCCTGAGCTATGACCCAGCGTTGCGTTGGCACTTCATCACTCCGGTTGCGGTGCTCACCGCTTCATCGGCATCGGCTCTGAAGCCAAACGTCGCCAAGAAGATCAAGGTCGCCGGAGTCAACGGACTCAGCAAGACAGCAGCGGCCGTCGTTGTGCGTATCTCGGCCACAAGCAAGCAGTCAGCAAGCATCGTCGTGCACCCATGCGACGCACCCGTCCCCGCGGCAACCTCATTGACGGTTGAGGCCGGGCCAATGGCCATCGGCTACGCCACCGTCGCCGTCACCGAGGGTCAGATCTGTGCCACCA
>CANNMD010000117.1 GCA_947505655.1 Acidimicrobiaceae bacterium
ACCCCGGCCTTGTCGTCGCGCTTGCCTATGCCACGGTCACCGGTATCGCCACCGAGCCCACTGCCCTGCAGGCCGTTGAGTGGCAGGCAACCACAACCGGCCTGCGACGTCTGCGCCGCGAACTCACCGAGTTTCTGCTCGCCGCGCTGCGCCCCTAAATCCGCACCGCCGTCCCTCGTCCCAAATCCGCCACCGACGTCCCAAATCCGCCACCGACGTCCCAAATCCGCCACCATTTTGCTTCAACAAAGCGTTTGTTGAAGACAATTGGTTGGGGGTTGACCTGAAGTCTTCAACAAACCGGGCAGTGAGTGGCGCGGAGCAGTGAGTGGCGCGGAGCGGGGTGGCTAGTGCTTGGTGTTGCGACGGCGTCGGCGGTGACGGTCGATGGCGAGCTCAATGAGCGCATCGACCAACGCCGGATAGGCGAGGCCAGTGCTTTGCCACATCTTTGGGTACATCGAGATCGGGGTGAAGCCGGGCATCGTGTTGACCTCGTTGATGAGGAACCCGCGGCCGTTGTGCTCGAGGAAGAAGTCGACCCGGGCGAGTCCTTCGCAGCGCAATGCGGCGAACACTTGCAGCGCAAGCGCACGCACGGTCTCGGTCTGCTCGGCAGTGAGCGGAGCCGGGATGATGAGTTGCGCTCCGTCGGCGATGTATTTGTCTTCGTAGTCGTAGAACTCGTTGCCGGGCACAATCTCGCCGGGCACGCTGGCTCGAGTTTCGAGGTTGCCGAGCACGGCCACTTCGATCTCGCGGCCATTGATTGCTTCTTCGATGACGATCCACTCGTCGTAGCCCAAGGCGTGGTCGACGGCTGCGATGAGTTCGCCGATGGTGTTGGCCTTCGTGACGCCGACCGATGATCCCATGTTCGATGGCTTCACGAATACGGGCAGGCCGAGCGTGTTTGCGATCTCTGCGAGTCGAGCGGGATCGACCTCGTGCTCGCGCAGGCTGATCCAGCGCGCCTGTGGAATTCGATGATGGGCAAGCACCTCTTTGGCGATGGCTTTATCCATGCTGACCGCTGAGCCGAGCACGCCGCTGCCAACAAATGGTACGTCCATTAACTCGAGTAAGCCCTGCACCGTGCCGTCTTCGCCGAGGGGACCGTGCAGCAATGGCATCACGACAACGGGACCGTTGCGGAGAGCGTCGGTGAGCATTGGTGTGGGGGACAAGTTGTCGCCTGCAGCTTCGAGTCGATCGGGTAACGCGTCGGAGCCCTTGGCGAGCGCGGCGATGGCTGCGGTTGCAAGGTGCCATTGTCCTTCGCGGTCGATGCCGACAGGCGTGACGCGGTAGCGAGTCTGATCGACAGCGCGCAGCACATGCGTTGCGGTGACACAGCTGACATCGTGCTCGGCCGACTGCCCGCCGAAGATCACGATGAGATTGATGCGGTCGTCGGCCATCCCGCAACGGTAGCCGTCGCCGCAGGGTCACCACGGGCAACCACCGTCGCCGCTGCTGTCGCCACTACGGTGCGAAGATGCGTTTCATGGCGAGCGATGTAGCCAGCGCCACTGGCGGCACACTTTTTGGACCCGATGTATCCCTCGACGGCGTGTCATTTGATAGCCGAAGTCTGACTCCGGGGCAACTGTTTGTCGCGCTCGTGGCCGAACGCGATGGCCATGAGTTCATCACTTCGGCGTCGAGCAACGGGGCGCCTGCGTATCTGTCGCAGCGCGAGCCTGGGTCCGGTACAGCCGTGGTGGTGGCCGACACCGCAGCGGCGTTGCTGAGCCTCGCCGCGTGGGGCCGGCAACGGCTGACCGCGCACGTTATAGGTATCACCGGATCGGTTGGCAAAACGAGCACTAAAGACCTCGCCCGCGCCGCGTTGAGCGCCGGGCTGCGCACGTCAGCGAACGAGAAGAGCTTCAACAACGAGACCGGGCTACCGGTCACCATCTTGAACTCGCCCGATGACACCGAGGCACTAGTGCTCGAGATGGGCATGCGCGGCTTCGGCGAGATCGCCCGTTTGTGCGCCATTGGGCAACCCACAATTGGTCTTGTCACGCGCGTCGCCGCAGCACATACCGAACTGCTCGGCGGCATCGAGGGCGTCGCCCAGGCCAAGAGTGAACTTGTTACTGCGTTGCCGGCCAACGGTCTCGCCGTGCTAAACGCCGACGATCGCCACGTACTGGCGATGAAGTCGCTTGCGTCGTGCCGAGTGCTCACGTTCGGCAGATTTGCGGCCGCCGATGTGCGTATCGACAACCTGATGCTCGACGACCTCGCTCGGCCGCGCTTCGACCTACGCACGCCGTGGGGTACGGCCGCGGTGCAGCTCGCGGTGAGCGGCGAACATATGGCCGCCAATGCCGCTGGCGCAATCGCTATAGCGGCGTCGTGCGGAGTGAACCTTGACGCAGCAGTGGCTGCGGTCGGTCACGCTCAGTTGTCTCCATGGCGGATGGAAATGAGACGCAGCGCTTCCGGAGCAATCGTGATCAACGATGCCTACAACGCAAACCCCGAGTCGATGCGTGCGGCGATCGAGACGTTGGCTTCGCTTCAAGTGAGCGGCCGCCGTGTTGCAGTGTTGGGCGTGATGGCCGAGCTTGCTGATCCGGCAGCCGACCACGCGGCTATTGCCCAACTGTTGCGCCAGCGCAACATCGAACTGATTGCGGTAGGTACCGATAACTATGGCGTGCCGGCGCGCGACGACGCACAGGCTGTGATCAGTTCACTCGCCGGCAACGACGCCGTGCTCATCAAGGGAAGTCGCGTTGCGGGTCTCGAGCGGCTGGCTGCCCTCGTCGTCTAGCAACATCAGCGTTGGTCGGCGAATGAGGTCGGCCCACCAACTGAGCACCGCTGCAGAGGCCACGCCGATGAAGAGCACTGGCCTGGGGCCGAAGCGATCGACAACTGGGCCAAAGGCAAGCGCCCCAAGCGTGACGGTTCCGCCGAACGCCATGAACCACAAAGACATCACGCGAGCGCGTTCGTGATCGCGCATGTTGGTTTGGAAGACAGTGACCATTGGGGTCACTGCCATGAAGTAGAAGAACCCAAGCAGAAATCCGATTGGGATGGCCAGCAGCGGCCCGTTGGCCAAAGCGAAGCCCGCCATGCTGAGCGCAAAGCCGCGGAATGCGAACACGATGAGTTTGCGGCGGTCGAAGCGAATGAGCACTGAGCCGCACGCGAGTCCGCCGAGGCATGCTCCGAGCCCCCATGTGGCGTACAGCCACTTGTACGTGGCGCTGCTTGAGTCGATGCCGAAGTTGAGTCGTGCGATCGATGGGAACAAGCTCACGTAGGGCAGGCAGAGGAAGGAGAAGGCCGTCATCGCCAGCAGCATTCGTGACAGCACGCCGCGTTGGCGAGCGATGCGGATGCCAACAAGCAGCTTCTGCATGCCGCGCTCAACCGACCGGCTTTGTACGTGCGGGATGACAATGACTGCGATCGCAGCGACAGCGAATAGATATGTGGCCGCGTTGATCACGAAGATTTGCGGCACGGTGACGCCGAAGCCAATCAGGGCTGCGGCGAGCGCGGGCCCGATGACGCGTGATCCGTTGAGCATCACCGAGTTGAGGCTGAGTGCCCCAGGCAGATCTTCCTTGTTGAGCAAGAGCGGGATGGAGGCTTGCATCGCTGGGGCGCCGAGTGCGTTGAAGATGCCGATGCCCAACTGAATGGCGAAGATCGCCCACAACGATGAGTCGCGAGCGATGAGAAACGCAATTGCGACAGCGAAGATCATCTGCAGTGCTTGGTTAGTGATGAGCCACGGCCGGCGCGGGAAGCGGTCGGCTAAGACTCCGCCGGGAATTGATAACAGCAGCAGGGGTCCGAGTTGGGCAAACCCCATGATGGCGACCCAAGTGGCCTTATGCGTGCGGGCATCGATGTACGCGGGCAGCGCGAGGTTCTGCATCCATGTGCCCACGTTGCTTGCGAACAGGCCGATCCAGATGATGCGAAAGTCCCGATAGCCAAAGGCAGCGCGGGCGGAGCCGGCGCGAGCTTTGGATTTTGATGTGCTCTCGGAGACGGATGTGGGCATCGACTTTTACCGGTTGGGTGACGTGCGCATTGTAGTTGTGCATGTTTCAACAGGTCGGTGATAAAGCGTCCTGAGTAGACGCGAGCAGTGCTGGTCTGTTGTCACACCGACGTATGGCCAGCTCAACGCATATTGAGTGGGCGCAGCCTCAGGAGCCGAGGATGAGGTCGGCGTACAGGGGGAGCACCTGCTGTGGTCCGCTGACGAGGAATGTGGTGATGCAGGTCTGCTTCCAGAGCTGTAACTCGTCTTTGATCTTCGCTGGTGGTCCAACGAGAGCGACATCTTCGACCATCGCAAGTGGGATGGCGGCTGCGGCTTCTTGCTTTTTGCCCTGCAGGTACAGATCTTGCACCTTGAGCGCCACGTCTTCGTAGCCCATGCGGGCAAACAGTTCGAAGTGGAAGTTAGCGCCACGGGCGCCCATGCCGCCGGCATAGAGGGCGAGGAACGGACGCACGAGGTCGGCGCACTGCTCGACGTCGTCGCCGGGCACGATCATGACTGTCGACGCGATCTCGAAACGGTCGGCTTTTGTGGGATCACCGCTCGCAGCAAAACCCTTGGCGAGGCAGTCGCGATAGAACGCGTCTTCCTTGGGGCTGAAGAACAGCGGCAGCCAACCGTCGCAAATTTCGGCGGCGAGAGCAACGTTCTTGGGGCCCTCGGCTCCGAGGAAGATCGGGATCTCTTTACGCAGCGGATGGATGGTGCTCTTCAGTGGTTTGCCGATACCGGCGCCACCCTCGAACGGCATGTTGTAGAACTCGCCGTGATGGTTCACGGGTTCTTCACGCCTCACGATTGAACGCACGATCTCGATGTACTCACGCGTGCGCGCCAATGGCTTTGGGTACGGCTGGCCGTACCAACCCTCGACCACCTGCGGGCCGCTGGCGCCGAGGCCGAGGATGAAGCGACCTCCACTGAGATGGTCGAGCGTCATCGCTGCCATTGCCGTTGCGGCCGGAGTGCGTGCGCTCATCTGGGTGATGGCGGTGCCGAGTTTGACCGTTGAGGTGTGTGCGCCCCACCACGCAAGCGGGGTGAGGCAATCGCTGCCGTAGGCCTCGGCGGTCCAGATGCTGTCGAAGCCGAGTCGCTCTGCCTCTTTGATGGCGTCGAGCGCGCCTGATGGCGGGCCGCTGCCCCAATAACCGGTGTTGTAGCCAAGCTTGATTGTCATGGCTCAAACGGTAGCCGGAGCGAACACGCTGGTCGGCCTTGCGGTGATTAGTTTGTTGGGGTGAACGTGACCGGCAGGTGTTGTGGGCCGAAGATGCCCACGTTGCTGGGCTTCCAGGTGATGTCGCCATCGATGCGCAGGTTCGGCATTCGCTTCGCCAGAATCGGCAGCGCCTCTTGCAGCTCGGCTTTGGCCAGCGAGGCGCCGAGGCAATAGTGAATGCCGCTCCCCAAGGTGAGATGGGGTTGGCTGGCTGGCTCACGGGTGATGTCGAACGTGCCGGAGTCTGCAAACACGTTGTCGTCACGGTTCGCAACAGCCAGCGACGGCATCAGCATGGTGCCTGCAGGAAAGACGATGCCGCGGTATTCGATCTCTTCGGAGGCGAATCGGCCGGTGCCGCGAACGGCGCCGAAGTAGCGCATTGTCTCGTCGACTGCGCGTGATGCGAGCTCGGGTCGATCGACCAACATTGCCCACTGATCGGGGTGCTCGGCGAACAACGCAACGCTGCAACCGAGTTGGTTGCGAGTGGTATCGGTGCCGCCAACGATGACAGCGCTCACCATCATTACGAGTTCTTCGGTGTCGAGTTTGTCGCCAGCTTCTTCGGCTGCGATGAGCGCAGTAATGAGGTCGTCGGCGGGCTTCGAGCGGCGCTCAGCGATGAGCTCGCGCGTATAGGCGTCGAGCTCGTCTTGGGCCTTCATGATGATGGGTAGTTCTTCGAGCACGTTGCCGTTGAAGATGCGCAATACGTCTTCGGCCAAGCGGCTGAAGAGCTGCCAGTCGCTCTTTGGGGCACCCAGCAGTTCGCAGATGATCGGGATGGGATATGGCTCGCAGATGTCGCTCACAATGTCGGCGCGCCCGAGGGCGGCCACAGGGTCGACAAGGCTGTTGATGACCTCGCGCATGAAGGGGCGCAAACGGTCGGCGGCGCGTGGAGAAAACGCTGGGGCCACAAGGCGGCGGAGTCGGGTATGCATCTCGCCCTCGGCGCTGAGGATGCTGACTCGGTCGCGAGCGAGAAACTCAGGATCGGTGATGCCCATCATCTGCGGCAACGCGCCTGCCGCGTTGTGCCAGCGCTTGTCGCGCAGCACCGCAGCAACGTCGTCGTAGCGCAGCACGGTAAAGCCAAACGGATTGCGCACAATCCAATGTTCACTTGCCATGTCGCGCATCACGCTTTGCGCCTGATCGAATGGAACGTCGAGCAAGTCGAGCGTTGGTAGGTCGAGGTCGAAAACGGAAACTGGCATACCCGAGACGCTAGTCGCCCTATCGGCAGGGGACTTCGTTGGTCGTTCGATCAGCGTGTGAGAAGTGCCACTGCATCGCCGTAGCTCATACCTAACGCTTCGGCTGCCGGCCCATTGGTGAGTTGGCCAGCGACGGTGTTGATTCCGTGAGCGAGTGCTGCATCGCGATGGGCAGCGCCGCCAGCGCCGAACATTGCAACCTCAAGTTGATAGGGCAACGTTGCGTTGGTGAGCGCGTATGTGCTGGTGTGCGGAACCGCTCCGGGCATGTTGCCGACTCCGTAATGCAACACCCCATGCAGGTTGTAGACCGGGTCGTTGTGAGTGGTCTCATGGATTGTCTCTACGCAGCCACCTTGATCGATGGCAACGTCGACGATGACAGCGCCTGGCTTCATGCTGCGCACCATGTCTTCGCTCACGACAACCGGAGCGCGGCCGCCCGCCACGAGCACTGCGCCGATCACCAAGTCGGCATCTGCGATGTTGCGCTCGATTGCGCCGCGGTTCGAGGCCAAGGTGACCACGCGACCTTTCTGGATCTGATCGACCCAGCGAAGGCGGTCGATGTTCTTGTCGAACAACACGACCTCGGCCTCCATGCCCGCTGCGATCCACGCCGCGTTCCAGCCCACGTTGCCGGCCCCGAGTACCACGACTTTGGCTGGTCGAACGCCGGGTGCGCCACCCAACAACACGCCGCGGCCACCGTTGTGTCGCTCGAGATAATGGGCTCCCAACTGCGGCGCCAGGCGGCCGGCTACTTCGCTCATCGGCGCCAGCAACGGAAGAGCGCCACTTTCGGTTTGCACCGTTTCGTAGGCGATGCCCGTGGTGCCGGCAGCTAACAGAGCTGCCGCCACTGCGGGATACGCAGCCAGATGTAGATAGGTGAACAACGTGAGGTCGGGTCGCAAGAACTGGAACTCTTCGGCCTTTGGTTCTTTGACCTTGACGACCAACTCTTGCGCCCACGCGTCGGCCGCAGTGGGAACAATGGTTGCGCCTGCCGCCACGTAATCGGCATCGGCGATGCTGGCACCCTCACCGGCGTGAGTTTCGATGAACACCTCGATGCCGTGGCGCTCAAATTCGCGCACGCCGTCGGGGGTCATCGCCACGCGGTATTCGGCGGTCTTGATCTCGCGTGGCACGCCCACACTACGGAGGCCGGACTGAACGGTGGGGAGATTACTCATAGGGACATACTGCCAAGTTTTGCAGGGGTGCTGTGACGGGTTGTGTTGAGCGCTGTGCCGCAGTGATCTAGATTTCTGCGGGGTCTCGTCGTCGCTGGGATCCGTTATCCCCGAGAGGACTCAGCTCATGCAGGGCTTCAAGAATTTCATCA
>CANNMD010000118.1 GCA_947505655.1 Acidimicrobiaceae bacterium
CCGATACGGCGGAAACACGTCGTGTGTCTCTCTTGCGATCCCCGACAACGACCCCATCGTCTTCGATCTCGGAACGGGCCTGCGTTACTTCGGGCTTGAGCAGCCAAACGACGGCACATTTCGCGGGCATTGTCTGCTCTCGCATTTGCATTGGGATCACACTCAGGGTTTGCCGTTCTTCACACCGATCCTGTATCCGGGCTCGCAGTTCGACATCTATGGTCCTCCTCAAGAAGACGGCCGCACCTTTAGCGATGTCATGCTCGACGCCATCAAGCCGCCGTTGTTCCCGCTTGAACTCGATCGATTCCCCGGCACTCTGCGCTTTCACGATGTGACCGACAACGACTTCACGCTCGGCGAAGCCGGTGAGGTACAGGTAAAGGCCCGGCTCGTTCCGCACATCGGCCCCACGTGCGGCTACCGAGTTACATGGAACGGAATCTCGATTGCCTACTTAAGCGATCATCAGATGCCCTACGACGGGTCAATGAGCGCTTCGCCAGCAGCCCTTGAACTCATTGATGGTTGCGATCTGCTGATTCACGATTCGCAGTACCTGCCCTCCGAGTTCGCACTCAAGAACACTTGGGGGCACTGCACTGCCGAGTATGCCGCGTGGATCGCGGCCGAAGCAGGCGCCAAGAAGCTTGCGTTGTTCCACCATGATCCCGGTCGTTGCGACGACTCTCTCGACTTGGTTCTCAACAACATCGCCCGTTTGAGCGAGGTTTCCGGCGTCGAGGTATTTGCCGCCGCCGAGGGCCTCACCGTCTACGCATGACATTTGCTTTCGCCGCTGGTCTTGTCCTTGGCATTACGTTCCTTGCTGCGGGCGCGTCCAAAATCGCCTCTGGGTCGTTGTGGGCGCAGCAGGCTCACGCAATCGGAGCGCCGCGGGTCGCCGTGGCTGTCGTGCCGCCGCTCGAAATTGTTCTCGGCGCCTTGCTGTGCGCCCGCGTAGCCCCTGTAGTCGTTGCGGTCATGGCGCTTGCACTACTCGCAATGTTCACAGCGCTCATCACGGTGCGTCTTGCCCAAGGCAAGCGACCCCCGTGCGCGTGCTTTGGCTCGTGGAGCGCCCGCCCGTTGGGCTGGCGTCACCTGCTGCGCAACGGTGTGCTGATTGCCCTCGCCGTCGTGGTGCTGATCGGCTGATTGTCGCTTAGGTAGTGGCCGCGAGAAACGCGATGACCCGAGCTTCATCACGCCACATCTCGTAGCGCCCGCTTGGACCACCGTGTCCGGCACCCATCTCGCATTTGAAGACGAGCGGGACATCGTTTCCGCGAATTTCGCGCAGCTTCGCAACCCACTTGGCCGGCTCGTGGTAGCTCACGCGAGGGTCGTTGAGTCCCGCAGTTACATAGATAGCCGGGTAGTTGTGTGGCCCCAGATTGTCGTAGGGCGAGTAGCTCAGCATGTAGCTCGCTGAGGGCTCTTCGCGCGGGTCGCCCCACTCTTCCCACTCGGTCACCGTGAGCGGCAGAGAGGGGTCGCTCATCGTGGAGACAACATCGACGAACGGCACTTCGGCGATTGCCGACGCAAACAGATCGGGGCGCATGTTGATGCACGCGCCCACGAGCAAGCCACCAGCGCTTCCGCCGCGCAGGGCGAGTCGGCCCGAGGCCGCCCAGCCGGATGCGGCAAGGTGCTCGCAGCACGCAATGGTGTCGCTAAAAGTATTGACCTTAGACAGCAGCTTTCCGTCGAGGTACCAACGACGACCGAGTTCGCCGCCGCCGCGCGGGTGTACGACAGCGAAGGTCCAGCCGCGGTCGATGAGCGACAAGCGAGCCACCGAAAACCATGGTGGAAGGCTGATCTCGTATGAGCCGTATCCGTAGACAACGCAAGGCGCTGAACTGTTCGCTACAGCGTCACTGAGGCGCATGACATCTACCGGAACGCTGGTGCCGTCGGGCGCAACGGCCCATTCGCGGGTGGCGGTGTAGCGACTGAGGTCGACACCCGGCACTGGCTTTTGCTTGAGCAGAGTTCGGGTGCCGGTGATGAGATCTTCTTCGAAGACCGATGCAGGTGTGGTGAACGACTGATACGAGAACCGCACGGTGGTCGTGTGCCATTCGGGGTTCGACTCAAGCTCTACTTCGTGGGGTTCGAGGCCGAGATCGATCACGTGTTCACGGCCATCGGCCCACAACACGCGTAGACGCTGCTGAGCCTCGTGCCATTCGTGAACCACGAGATGGGTTGCGAATGGCTCGGCGCCCACAATGCGGCGCCCGGCCTCGTGCGCCAAGAACTCAGTCCATTGCGACGGCGCGTCGACCGGAGCGGTCATCACTCGAAAGTCCTCGGCCTCAAGGTTGGTGACGATGACAAATCGATCGCCCCAATGGTCGAGGTGGTACTCGATGTCATCGGCGCGTGGACGAACGATCGCAGGCGTCGCGGTGGGGTCGCTGGCGGCGATGAGGGCAACTTCGGACGACAACTTGCTCGACGACTCGATCACGATCCACTGGTCGCTGCGGGTGAGGTCTACCGAGACAAAGAACCGCTCGTCGAGATCCTCGAACACCAATGCGTCGGCTGCTTGGTCGGTGCCCATGCAATGGCGCCACACCTGAAACGGGCGCATTGCTTCGTCGGGTTTCACATAGAGCACCCACAGTGCGTCTGAGTCGGTACCAGCGCCAACAGACCAAGCACAGCCGCCCCACGCAGTGTCGGTGAGCGTGTCGGCAAGCTCGGCGCCGGTAGACAGGTCGCGAAATTTCATGGTGTAGCGCTCACCGCCATCGGTGTCGCTGGACCATGCCAGCAGGCGATGATCGGGGCTTACCGCGAACGCTCCGAGCGAGAAATACTCGTGTCCATCGGCCTCGATGTTTTCGTCGAGCAGCACGCTGTCAGTGGCCGTTTCGCGAGATGCGCCGCGGCAGTGAATCGGGTAGCTCTTGCCTTCTTCGGTGCGGCTTGTGTACCACCATGTGTCTTTGCGTACCGGTGCCTCAAGGTCGGTTTCGAGCACGCGTGACTTGATCTCTTCGAACACAGTCTCAACGAATGTCGAGTGGGTTGCGAAGAACTCGTCGGCATAGCGATTCTCGGCCTCGAGGTAGGCAATGGTGTCGGGATCTTCGCGGTTGCGTAACCATGCCCACGGATCGCTGGCGGCTCCGGTGGGGCGTTGCCATTCGAATGGAATCTGTTTCGCGACGGGAGCGTTCATTGTCTGTGCAGGGTAGTGCTGTCCCGACCGAGCGCGTGAACGAATCGTTGGATACCCTGACGTGCGTTATGCGGGTGTGGATCGACCAAGACTTATGCACCGGCGATGGGCTGTGTCTCGATCATTGCCCCGATGTGTTCGTGCAACTCGAAGACGGAATTGCCTATGTCGCCGAGGCCGGGTCACCGCTCAACGATCCGGGTGGATCGGGCAGTTTGGCGGTTGTACCCGAGCGTGACTATCGAGCCGTAATCGACGCTGCCGAGGCGTGCCCGGGCGAGTGCATCTTCATCGAGATCTCGCCCGCCAATGCTGCGTCGGCGGCCTAGCGGCGCCGAATTGTTTAGGGCCGCGCGATCCATTCGTTGAGCAGGTTATGGAAGTGGCGTAACTTGGTTTCTTGATAGTTGGCCAACGTGACACCGGGCTTGCGCATCGAGCGCAGACCGACCTGAACCCTGGGCAGGTTGAAGCTGTCTTGATTGAATACCCGCGCCAACATGCCGAGTTCGGGCGCCTCGGTCCAATCGTCGTCGGGCCCGAGCCAATGAATGGGTACTGACGGAGGCTTTGGCTTCGATGGGTCGAAGGGCTCGAGGAACATGCACTCCATGATCGACATCTCATGGTTGTCGCCGTATGGGCGGAATCGATAGGTGATGCGGTTGTAGGCGCCCCACGGATGAAAGTTGGGGAAGAGCGTGTAATAGATGCTCTCGGAAAGCTCGGCGTCGCTGAGTTTGTCGGCTTCGTCGCCGATGGTCTTGCGCAGGTTGATGCGTCCGCCGTTGCCAGTAACCGATCGGGCAGTCATGCCGTCGGTGAGCACGATAAACGACGGTTGGTCGAGACGCCGGTCGGAGACGGCATCGAACATTTCTTGTTCGGATGGCGTGTACGACAGGTGCGGGCTGGGCGTGCCGTTGGGCGTGATGGCGCGTGAGAAGTTGCCTTCGAAGTCGTATTGGCTGTTGGCGTCGCCGATGCCGGCAAGCAACTGTGGATGAGTTGCCACCACATGGAACGCCTCCATGAATGCCTCTTGCACAACCTTCCAGTTGGCGGGAAAGACACGCGCGACGTGCACCGACTTGTAGCGGTTCTCAAGCGGCCACTTTTCGAAGTGGCTGGGAAGGTTGCCGAGAAACGCCTCGAGCGATTCGCAGTTGGGATCCATGTTCACAAAGACAAAGCCGCCCCATGTACCCACCTTGAGTTCGGGCAGCGACCACGTGTCTGGATCGATGTGGGGGAAGTCCCACTCGCACGGCACCTGCTTGAGCGAACCGTTGAGGTTCCAGCAAAACCCATGAAACGGGCAGCGCAGTTCGGTGGCGTTGCCGTCGTGCTCGCGAAGCTGCCGGCCTCGATGCAAGCATGCGTTGAAGTACGCCTTGATCTCACTCTCGCTGACGCGCACAACCAGAATCGATTGTCCGCAGATGTCGTAATTCAGCGTGTCGCCTACCTCGGCGATGTCATCGGAGCGGCACGCCATCTGCCACGCGCGGTTCCACACCTTGTCCTTTTCGAGTTCGTGGAACTCGCGGCTGGTGTAACGGCTGACAGGGATGTCGGTGTCGTCGGTGAAGTGGTAGCTCTGCCAGCGCAGCACCACCGGCACGTTCTCGGGGCGCGAGTCGGTGTCGAGCAGTTGCTGATACGAGATGCCTGGTGAGCGGGCCTCGCCTGGTGATGGTGGTTCGCTGAGCGTTGTCATTGCTGAAACTCCTTGCGGCGATCTGGAGGCGTGGTCAATCGGAGGTGAGCGCTTTGGCGGCTAGCTGGTGTCGATTCGGTAGCTGTTTGCCAGCGATCCACAGGCACAGGTGCGGGTCGGCTTGCTTGAGCGCGCCGCTGAGCCACACCCCATGCGAGGTGAACTCGCCGACGACGCCGTTCTTGTCGACGCTGATGGTGCCTTGCTCGGTGAGGTCGTAGGTGGCGCCTGAAAGTGGGTGACGAATCGTTCGCATAAACCAGTACTCCCCAGTGGAAATGAACTGCTCTATCCGGAAATTACCTATCGCGCGATCAATTCTCTGCATCGAGCGTTGTGAGCGCTAGCGAGGACGCCGCATTCGGCCGGCAAACGCGCCGATGGAGATGAGCAAGCCAGCGCAGCCAATGAGCGCTTCGACAGCGGCGACGCCGGGAAATCGGTCGCGATCGCCAAACGCAACGGCGAGCGTGACGAGTGAAGCGGCGACACCGATGTAACAGGCCACACGGAACCGAGCGATGCCGGCAACCACCGCAGTGACGGGGGCCACGAACGGCACAGCGATGATGATGAACGAGCGTTGGTTGGTTTCGGGTCCGAGCCACCACGGTGCAACGCCAGCGACGCGGCAGGCTTGCCACACGGCTGCGAAGCCGAGCAACACACCGATCCACCCAGCGATGAACAGCGTGCGCCACGCTGGCGTGAACTGTCCGGGATCAGGCGGCGGTTGCAGCCGGGGGGTGTAGAAACCGGCCGGAGCGAGATCGTAGGTTTGGGGCAGCACCGGAGGCAGAAAGACCGGTGGGGCTGGCAGCGGAAGCGGCGGCCGTGGAAGCGGCTCTGCGGCTGGGTGTTCGGCGTCGTGGGGCAGGTCCATCTTGTGGGCAGCGTAGCCTTGATCGAACATGAACTCTCGCCCGCGCGCTGGGCGATGTGCCCTGTTGACAGGTACTCTTGGCGGTTCATGGACCACGTGCCGTTCTCGAAACTCTCGATCTTCTTCCCAATGTGGAATGAGCAGGAATACATCGGTCGCGCTATCAACGCCGGCCGCCGCGCATGTATCGATCTCGTTGCTGCTGGCGAGATCGCCGACTACGAACTCATCATCGTCGACGACGCGTCTACCGACGACACTGCGCAGATCGCCGATCGGCTCACCGAAGAGGATCCCCACATTCGGGTGGTGCATCATCCGGTGAACCGCAAGCTCGGTGGTTCCATCAAGACGGGGTTCGCTGCGGCCACTGGCGACTTGGTGCTGTACACCGACGCCGACCTTCCGTTCGACTTCGCCGAGCTCACCAAGGCGATTCGCATTATGCGCTTGTACGAGAGCGACATCGTGAGCGCATATCGTCACGACCGCACCGAAGAAGGCTCTTCGCGGGCCATCTACACCTTGATCTACAACATGCTCATTCGGATGATGTTCGGCGTGAAGATGCGCGACATCAACTTTGCGTTCAAGCTGTGCAAGCGAAATATCTTCGAGCGCATTGAGCTCAAGAGCGAAGGCTCGTTCATCGATGCAGAGTTAGTGATCCGGTCCAAGAAGCTCGGCTATACGGTTACGCAGTTCGGTGTCGATTACTTCCCGCGCACTCGCGGTGAGTCCACACTCAGCAGCCCATCGATCATCATCAAGATTCTGCGCGAGATGCGCCAATTGCGGTCTGAGCTGCAGCGCATCACCAAGGTCGTCTGACGCATATGAATTCCCCCCGACCCAGGGTCGCGATCAACCCGTCAAATCGTTGGCTTCCGGCCGTCGCGGCCCTCGGCGTGCTCGTTGTCGTCATCGCTATTGGCGCATTTGGTGGCGGCGATGGCGCAGTCACCACCTCGCCGCCGGGTGGTGCCGGTGGTCTCACGGTGCCAGCCAGCACGCTGCCCGGCGTGGTGATCGAGTCGTCGCCGGTGCCTGTAGTGAAGACCAATCTCACACGCACGTTGCTGATTGGTTTGGCTGGCGACGATGTGGCTCGGTTGCAGACCCGACTCGCCGAGCTTGGGTTCGCCCCCGGCGTGGCCGATGGTTCGTTCGGTGATCAAACGCAGCAGGCCATTTGGGCGTTTGAGAAGTTGGTACTGAAGACCCCGCGGGCAAAGGCCACGGGCAAGGTCACCAACAACATGTGGCAGTTGATTCAAGATCCCATCGTGATCCATCCTCGGCGCGCCGATGCGACAATCGATCCGCCGAAGACCCACATGGAGATTTACCTGCCCGAGCAGGTGGCCATTGTGTTCACGGCCAACAAGGCAACGCTCATCATGCACATTGCGAGCGGCGATGATCAAGAGTGGTGCGAAACCTTGCTCAAGGACACCGACGAGAAGGGAAACCCTGTTTTCCCGTCGATCGAGTCGGCCGAATGTGGCGTTTCGAAGACACCAGGTGGTGTGTTCAAGTTCACCCGACGCGTGGTCGGCTTGCGCATGGGCTCACTTGGTGGCATGTGGAACCCGGTGTATTTCAACAAGGGAATCGCGGTGCACGGCGCAACCAATATTCCGCTTGAACCCGCTTCGCACGGATGCATTCGTATTCACAAGCGAATCTCCGAGACCTTCCAGAACTACGTAAATATCGGCGATCGCGTCTTCGTGTGGGGCCAAGACGGCAAAGAGCCAGAGGCGTATACGAAGGAAGAAAGTTTGCCGGTGTTCAACCGCAGGGACCCCAACGCCACTACCACTACCAGCACCACCACCACGGTTGCGGTTGCCACAACGATCCCAGCTACCACCACCACACTGGCCAAGCCGGTAGCCACCACAACAACGGTGGCCGTCGCAACTACTACGGCTGCGCCTCCAACCCCGTAGGCGCAACGTGTCACGATGTCTGCGTGACTTCACTTCCCTACGACGAGTTTGGTTTGTTTCATGAGAATGCG
>CANNMD010000119.1 GCA_947505655.1 Acidimicrobiaceae bacterium
CCAAGATCAACAACGTGGGCGCACCCGATGCTTCGTATCGTCCGGCGAACATGCTCAGCGCAGCGTCGGCCAGCACGCGTACGCTTGGGTCGCGGCGATTGCCAGGAGCACCGATTGCGGCGCGGATGTCGTGGCCATGCGTCCACACATCGAATGTGAGGAACGCGATGGTTGGCCCCATCTGCGCAACAGCCGCTTCGAACAGTGGCCCACTCGTTGTCCACTCGGCACACACCTCGGCCAACGAATTCGCCTGCCGACTCTGTATTTGCGCCGCGGTCCATTCGGGCGACCCGGCGCCGTCGAGGCGACCATCGAGAAAGTCGGCGCATACACCGGCCAGATGTCGGTAGCCATCGAGCACGGTCCACGGGGGAGTGGCCGCGAGCGAGGCGCCCGCCTGGGTGACAGAGATTGACTCGGCCAGGTCGATCAGTTCGTTCCGGCACGCCGCGTAGACGTCGCTCATTTCCATGTCGTACAGAATCGCACAGCGGCTGCGTCGGCGACCCAAGCAGGTGCTCAATCGGAGACGGGTACTGCAATGATGTGGCGATGCAACTGTCGCCGCATTACGACTTTCCGATCATTGTTTCGATCGATGGCTCGCCGTCGGACCAAAGCGCCCCACTCGCTCGGCAACGTCGCCGACTCGAAGACCTTCTGCGTGGTCTGAGCGACGAACAATGGAATGCCTCAAGTCGCTGCGGCACGTGGACAGTCAAAGATGTGGTGGTCCACCTTGCAGGAGTCAACAGGTTTTGGCAGGTATCTGCCGCCGCCGGTATCGCGGGCACACCAACGCGACTGTTAGGTGGGTTCGACCCGGCCGCAACACCATCAATGATGGTCGACTCGCTTGGCGCGCTCACTTCGGCGGCGGCGCTTGACATGTTCGTGTCGAGCAACGACGCGCTCCTCGCGACTGTTGCCGATCTCGACGACGAAGGTTGGGAAGTGTTGGCGGAGTCGCCGGCGGGCCATGTTTCGCTTCGTCTGGTGATGCAACATGCATTGTGGGATTCATGGGTGCATGAACGAGACATCATGCTTCCGTTGGGTCTCACCCCGGTGGTCGAGTCCGACGAAGTGAGGTCGTGCCTGCAGTACGCAGCGGCCTTGAGCGCGGCCATATCGATCGGGTTGGGGCAGCCCATCACCGGCCATTTTGCGGTTCGGGCGGCGAACCCTCAAGTGACATTTGTGGTTGAGGTGACCACATTGGTTGCAATTTCTGAACTCGCCGACGGTGTTGTGCCAGCGACCGCATCGTGCCTTCAGGGCGATGCGGTCCAACTTGCTGAGGCGCTCAGCATTCGTGAGCCCCTTGCCTCATCGGCTCCGCACGAGTGGCGGGCCTTGCTCGGCGGACTCGCAACGGCGTTCGATACCCCCTCAGAAGCGGGATAACACGCGCTTCGGTTTGGCTTTTCACGCATTCTGGGCTATTTCCGCAGGTAGATTGGGTCCATCTTTAGCGACGGCCAGTGTTGGCCTCCCCGTCAGAGTCATCACCTGAGCGAATACGAGGGATCCCCATGGCTAACGCCCTAATTCCATCAACCCCAGCAAAGGCTGCCCCAGCCAAGCGTGCAGCGCCAGCAAAGCGCGCCGCCAAGGGTGCCGCTGCGGCTCTTCCTGAGCAGCACACAGCCGGTGAGGCCGTGGCCCATGCGATCATCAGCCAGTACCAAGATCTCAAGCCGTCGGTGAACCTCATCATGGCCGCGGAGATGAGTGACGAGTCGCTGCTCGTGGCCATCACATTGTTCCGTGATTCGCTCGATGTTCCTGGCGACAAGTACCGCTACCCAGCCAACGCCATCGAAGGTGGCCGGCAGATGGTTGCGGTTCGTTCAGCCGAATAACCAAGGTCGCGCAAGCGCGCTGCCGCCACGGCTTACTGTGGCCGGGTGACCCACCCCGTTTCCGACGATGATGGCAACGACGACAGCGCCAGCGACGAGCGTGCTGGCCGAGTCGCCGACGTGCCAGTCGCGGGCTCTGTCGAGGCATTTATTGAGCGCCTGCTCGACCCCAGTGTTCTCGCTGCGCGGCGCATTACCGCGGGTCTAACTCCGGCATGGCGCAAAGTGAGTGGCGATGAGCCGCGCTGGCAAGTGTCGCTTGTGCTCGCGGTGGCGATCACGTTGCAGATTGTGCTCCCAGAGCACCTCACCGTCAGCCCTCATTGGCTGCTGCCCGCCGTGCAGGGCTTGCTGTTGGTCTCACTGCTCACGCTGAATCCTGGAGGCAAGCGACGCGGCTCGTCATCGCTGCGAACGTTTGAACTGATCATGATCGCCGTGGTCAGCTTGGCAAACGCAATCTCTGCGCTGCTCCTCATTCGCGGCTTGCTGCGTGGCACCGAGGGCTCTGACGCCATCGGCCTGCTCAAAAATGGCGGTGCGATCTGGGTGACCAACATGATCGCGTTTGGCCTTTGGTATTGGCAGATGGATCGGGGTGGTCCGGTCGAGCGGGCCAAAGCCACGCACGAGTTCCCCGACTTCTTGTTCCCTCAGATGCAGTCTCTCGAGTTAGCGCCGCGTGATTGGCACTCGTCGTTTATCGACTATTTGTACGTGTCGTTCACCAACGCCACGGCGTTCAGCCCAACCGATGTGCTGCCGCTGACACCGCGCGCAAAGCTAATGATGATGCTGCAGACCGTGGTGTCGTTGTGCACCCTCGCGCTGGTGATTGCGCGAGCCGTGAACATCCTCAAGTAGGCGTTTGAGCAACGCCCAAGTTGGCGAGGGCTCAGCCCTTTTGGGTGCCGACCTTGAGCTCGTTAAAGGGGCTCTTCGAGTCGATGCCGGCATCCTTGGGCAGACCGAGCACACGCTCGCCCACGATGTTGCGCATCACTTCGTCGCTGCCACCAGCAATACGTCCGCCCGGGGCTCCGAGGATGAGTTGGTGCCACGCGTAGGTGCCCCATTCGCCGGTGTCGGCGATCATCTTTGCGCCGAGCACGTGCGAGACGAAGTCGCACAAGCGACGCATGTTCATCGTGCCGGCAAGCTTGGCCATGCTCATCTCAGGACCAGGCAGTGAGCCGGCCTTGATCTTGTCCATCGAGCGCTGGTTGTTGTAGCCAGACACCTTGTTATGGATGAGCAGATCGGCCAACATTTGGCGGGTCACTGGGTCGTCGCTGAGGCCAAAGGCGCGGGTCATTTCGATGATTCGCGTGTAGATGCCGCCGCCACCGCCGCCGGCGCCGATTGCGGCACGCTCGTTCATCAACGTGGTAAGCGCCACGTTCCAGCCGTTGTTCAAGTCGCCGAGGCGGTGATCGTCGGGAACGCGCAGCTCGTTGAAGAACACTTCGTTGAAGCTGGCGCCGCCGGTCATCTGGCGCAACGGCCGAATTTCGACTGCGGGATCACGCATGTCGACGATGAAGCCGGTGAGGCCCTTGTGCTTAGGCAGATCTGGATCGGTGCGGGCGATGACCTCGCCGATGTCGCTGTAGTGAGCGCCGCTGGTCCACACCTTTTGGCCGGTGATGACCCACACGTCGCCATCGCGCTCGGCCTTGGTCTGCAAGCTGGCGAGGTCTGAACCGGCACCCGGCTCGCTGAACAACTGGCAGCCAACGATGTCGCCGCGGTACATCTTCTTCAAGTAGAGGTCTTTGGCTGCGTCGCTGGCGTGCACCGCAATAGTTGGTGCAACCATGCCGAGGCCAATGGTGAAGTAGCTCTGGTTCGGAATCTGGAACTGGCTTTCGAGCGAGTCGAATGCGCGCTGGTATGCGTTGGGCAGTTCGCTTCCGCCGAAGGCCTTGGGGCCGCTGATCCAGCCGTAACCGGCGTCGAACTTCTTGGCGCGCCAATCGCAGGCACGCTTGAGGTCGGCGGTTTCGTCGTTGCGATCCTTCTCTTCGAACATCGCAACTTTGTCGGTGCCTTGGCCCCAAACAAACTTTTGCTCCGCTTCTTTGCGGGGAGCGTTTGCGGCGAGGAAGGCCTCGGCCTGCGTCTTGAAGTCTTCGAGGGAGATGTCTGCCATGTCGTCAACGTAGTTGGGCAGAGCTCTCGTGATCTAGCTGGGACAATCTTTCCGCGTTGGTACACAGTTTGGATGGCACGGAACGGCCGATGCCAAGTAATATCTCGACTCATGGGTCAACTCGTCGGCGTCATTGAGAACAAGAGCACCATCGCTGGTTTGGTGCGTTTTGAGCTCAATCGCAATCTCACCGGTTCTGGGCACGAGCGGTTTGCATCTGCTCACGAAGCCAAGGGCCCACGGCCAGCAGCTGAGCTTGCTCGTCGCCTGTTCGATACCGGTCAAGTTGCCGGTGTGCATCTCTACATGAACATGGTCACGGTCGATCTGAACAAGGGCTTCTCGTCCGATGGCCTGTTCGACGTCATTCGCGATATGTACCAGTACTGGAAGCCGGGCATGACCCCGCCGGCATTCGAAGATCTTGCACCAGTGGGCGACGCGACAGACGCTCCGACAGCTTCTGGCGACGGCGTCGGTGGCGGTGGTGGCCTCAGCGAGGCAGCCAAGCGCATACCGGCCGATCTGCTCGAGCGCAGTCGTGCGGCGTTGGCTAAGTGGAAGGCCGAGCACTAACACGGTGGCGAAAACACCTGCGGTACCCGAAGCTGAGTTCACGTTGCACGAAGCAGCCGAATTGCTCGGTGTGCATTACATGACCGCGTATCGCTACGTGCGCCTCGGTCTCCTCGATGCATACAAAGTGGGTGGCACCTGGCGGGTGAACCAAACCGGTATCGACACGTTTCGCGTTCGCGCTGTCACTGAAGAGTCCCGTGGCACCACATCTGTGAGCCAACGCAAGCGTCGTGCTCCGTGGGCCGATCGGCTCGAACGGCGGCTGCTGGCGGGCGATTCGCAGGGTTCTTGGGGGGTCATCGAAGCGGCGCTTGCCTCGGGGGCCAGTCTCGATGAGATCTATCGCAATGTGTTATCGCCAGCGATGGTTTCTATCGGGCAGCGTTGGGAGCGCGGCGAACTTGATGTGGCCGCCGAGCACGGCGCCAGCGTCATTGCAATGCGCATGATTGGCCGCTTAGGTGCTCGGTTCGCTCATCGCGGTCGTACTCGCGGCACGGTGGTGTTGGCCACCCCGCCGAATGAAACGCACTCGTTGCCGGTGGCCATGTTGGCCGATCTCGTTCGGCAAGCGGGTTGGAATGTGGTCGATCTTGGTGCCGATGTTCCGGCCGAGAGTTTGGTTCGAGCCGCGATGGCCCAGAACGATGTTGTGGCCGTTGGCTTATCGGTGAGCAACACTGATCGTCTCGACTCCACGGCGTATGCAATTGCTGCCCTGCGCAAAGCAGTGCCGAACACACGCGTTGTGTTGGGTGGACATGCGATCGCTGGACGCGAACACGCCGTGGCGCTTGGTGCCCACGACTTTGCCGCCGATGTCGCTGGGTTCGTGTCGATCCTCGAATCTGTCGGGGTCTAACAAACCCCTCGACATATCGAACACCTGTTCGATATGCTGCGCCAATGGAGCGCGGCTCATCACAGGCTCGCCACGAGCAACTCGCCCAACTGGTCACCACCGTTGCTCCCGTTACGTTTGCGCGTGATCGTCTGTTGCCGGTGCACGCGGCGCTCAAGCCGCTTTTCCCCGATGCCGGGCTCACGCGTGGAAGCATCATTGGGTGTAGCGGCGCCGCAGCGATGTCGGTGGCCTTAGCTACGGTCGTGGGCGCATCGGCGGCGGGTTCGTGGCTTGCCGTGGCGGGCTTGCCGGCACTGGGCTTGCGCGCTGCCAGCGAAGTTGGCATCGCCCTTGAGCGACTTGTCATGGTCGCCGAACCGCCTCAACTCGGCGAGACAGCGTGGGCCAATATGGTCGCTGCATTGATCGATGGGTTCGACCTTGTAGCCCTCGCCGGCGTCCCCCAAATCCGTGCCGGTACTGCTCGGCGGCTTCAGGCTCGGTTGCAGGCGCGCGGCGCTGTGCTCATCGTGGTCGGTAACCCCGGCCAGTTCAGTTGCGATCTCGATATCAGCGCGCAGCACCCCACATGGCAGGGCCTCGGCGATGGCTCCGGACGTCTCGCCCGGCGCCGACTCACGCTGGTGGCCAGCGGCCGTCGCTTGGGTCGCGCGCGGCGCGCCGAAGTGTGGCTTCCCGGCGCCGATGGTGGCATCGAGTCAGCGTCAGATGTCGCCGCCGATGTAGCGCTGCAGTCGGTCGCGTTGCAGTCGGTCGCGCTCAAGCAGGTTGGCTGAATCTGGTGTCAGCGCGCCCTGTTGCATACGGCGATGCGCCGCCGCGGTTGGCGGTGCTGTGGTGCCCCGACTGGTCGGTGGTCGCTGCAGGGGCATCGCCGCTCGAACCAGTTGCAGTGCTCTACGCGAACCGGGTTGTCGCCCGCACACCTGCTGCGGCCACGGCGGGGGTGCGTCAGGGGCATCGCCGCCGCGAGGCGCAACGGATCTGCCCGTCGTTGCGGCTCATCGATCACGACCCAGCGCGCGATGGTCGCGAGTTCGAAGCTGCAGTGCGCAGCGTTGCGCAGATGGTGCCGCGTCTCGAAACCACTGAACCGGGTTCGCTCACGTTCTTGGCGCGCGGCCCATCGCGCTACTTCGGTGGCGAGTTGGCCATGGCCCAACGTGTGGTGCAACTCGTCATCGATGCCGTGCCCAATGTGATCACCGGTATCGGGATTGCCGATGGTCGCTTCACCGCAGGCGTTGCTGCGCGGCAGTCGGCGGGGCAACACGCTGCGGTGCCGGTGCCGGTCATCATTGGGTCCGGTCCCATCGACACACGCGCTTTTCTCGACCCGCTGTCGGTGTCTACCTTGGCCGACATTGCCGATGTGTCTGGCGATCTGATCGATCTGTTTCGCCGTCTTGGCGTGCGCCGACTCGGCGACCTTGCGGCACTACCGGCGGCCGATGTGTTGGCGCGGTTCGGTCGTCCAGGGGTGTTTGCGCATCGCATTGCCTACGGCGGCGACGATCGTGCCGTCGATGCGGTGGCCCCGCCGCCTGAGCTCTTTGTGACCCAGGCATTCGAAGATCCTGTGCATCTCCTCGATCCGTTGGTGTTTGCCGCCAAGCAACTCGCACGGCAACTCCACGATCTGCTGGTGGCCAACGGCAGGGTCTGCACGCGTTTGTCTGTGGTGGCCGAAACCGAGCACGGCGAACGCAGCGAGCATTTGTGGTATCGACCCAATGGGCTCAGCGTTGCCGCAATCGTCGAACGGGTGCGTTGGCAATTCGACGGATGGATTCAGCAGCCGGGGGGACTCAGCGGGGGCATCGTGTTGATGCGTTTCACTCCCGATGAGGTGTGCTCCGACGACGGCAGCCAGCTCGGGTTTTGGGGAGGTCGCACTGAGGCCGACGAATGGGCCGCTCGTGCGGTGGCCCGTGTCGCTGGCCTTGTGGGAGAACAACAGGTATTTGTTCCCGCATGGCGCGGTGGGCGTCAGCCGGGCGATGCCTATGCGTGGGTGTGCATCGACACCGCCGATGTCACCGAACCAACCGAACGGCTTGCCGTGGTCGAGGCTCCGTGGCCGGGTCACCTGCCGGCGCCGTCTCCGGCAACCGTGATGGCCGAGTCAGTGCCAGCCGAGGTGTTCGATGCGGCCGGACACGTAGTCAGGGTCAACGGTCGCGGTGTGCTCAGTGCGCCGCCGCACACAGTTTCAGCGCGTGGTCGGCCCGCCGAGATCATCGCGGCATGGGCCGGACCGTGGCCCATCGACGAACGCTGGTGGGATTCCCGCCAGCATCGTCGCATGGCCCGATTTCAGTTCACGACCAGCAGCGGCGAGGCGCTGCTGGTCGTGG
>CANNMD010000120.1 GCA_947505655.1 Acidimicrobiaceae bacterium
CGCTCGATGATGCGCCGCGTTCCCGAGGTGCTCGACTGCTGGTTCGAGAGCGGCTCGATGCCGTTCGCCCAGGTGCACTATCCGTTCGAGAATCGTGACTGGTTCGAGTCGCATTACCCAGGCGACTTCATCGTCGAATACATCAACCAGACCCGCGGATGGTTCTACACGCTGCACGTTTTAGCAACGGCGCTGTTCGATCGGCCTGCGTTTAAGAATTGCGTGAGTCACGGCATCTTGCTTGGCGACGACGGCCAGAAAATGTCGAAGAGCTTGCGCAACTATCCCGACCCGTGGAACGTGTTCGAGACATACGGCGCCGACGCGATGCGTTGGTCGCTGTTGTCGGCGGCGGTGCTGCGCGGCGGCGATTCACCGGTGTCCGAGAGCGGCATTCGCGAGTCCATTCGTCAGGTGATCCTGCCGCTGTGGAACAGCTGGTACTTCCTCACGCTGTATGCCAACGCCGAGAACAAGACCGGCGTGTTCGATACGTCGTCGACCAACGTGATCGATCGCTACGTGTTGGCCAAGACCCGCGCCTTGGTCGACTCGGTCACTGCCGATATGGATTCATACGATCTGTATCTCGCCTGCAGCGATGTGCGCACGTTCCTCGATGCGCTCACCAACTGGTACATCCGTCGCAGCCGCGATCGTTTCTGGGCAGGCGATCAAGAAGCGCTGAACACGTTGCATACAGTGCTCAGCGTTGTGTGCACGGTTGTGGCGCCGTTGCTTCCGCTGACCAGCGAAGCGATCTTCCAGGGCCTCACCGGCGAACGCAGCGTGCACTTGCAAGATTGGCCCGACGCGTCGTTGTTGCCATCTGACCCAGCGCTTGTCGATGTCATGGATCGCGTTCGCGATGTTTGCTCGGCAACCCTCAGCGTGCGTAAGGCGCACGGCCGTCGTGTTCGCCAGCCGTTGGCCACGCTCACTATTGCCGACCCAACCAGCGCCGACTTCGCCGACTTCATAGAACTCATTGCCGATGAGGTCAACGTGAAGAAGGTTGTGCTGGCCACCGATGTCGCATCAGTTGCCACCAGCGTGTTGCAGGTTGTTCCTGCGGCGCTTGGCCCGCGGCTTGGCGGTCAGACTCAGCAGGTGATCAAGGCGGTGAAGACCGGCGACTGGCATCACGACGGCGACAACATCGTGGCCGCTGGATTCGTGCTCGAGCCGGGCGAATTCTCGCTCAAGCTTGTCGCCACCGAGGGCGGCGCGAGCACTGTGCTTGCTGGTGGCAGGGGAGTGGTGGTGCTCGACTGTGAGCTCACGCCCGAGCTTGTCGCCGAGGGAACAGCGCGCGATCTTGTGCGCCTTGTACAGCAGGCGCGCCGCGACGCAGGTCTCGAAGTGAGCGATCGCATCGAACTCAGCGTGTGGACATCGCAGCGAATCATCGAAGCCCTTGAGCCGCACGTTGCGTTCATGTGCGCCGAGACACTTGCGGTGTCGCTCACATGGGGCACCGATGCGGACTCGCAAGAACTTGCTGGCGAACTCGATGGTGAGCCGGCTCTTGTTCGTGTGACAAAGGCGTAACTCACATCGACATGGTCAGCGATGTCGAGGGTGGCGTTGCCCTGATGGTGCACGTGCAGCCGGGTGCGAAACGCACGGCCGCTGTTGGCTTTCATGGTGATGCCCTCAAGCTGAGCGTGGCCGCCGTGGCTCGCGATGGCGAAGCGAATGAGGCGGTGATTCAGCTTGTTGCCACGCTGTTCAACGTGCCGCCACGTCGGGTGCAGTTGCTTTCGGGCGGGGTGTCGCGGCGCAAGCGGGTGCTGATATCTGGCATGTATGCGTCAGAAGTGCTCGCAGTTCTGCGAGCATACTTTCCACCAAAGTGACAAAGGTCGTTGGCGATGGGTCGTATACGGCCTACGCTCCGGCAGTTGTAGTCGATCGGGAGGTCAAATGGCCAAGAAGGTTGTCGCTCCAGTCAAGAAGTCAGCGGGTGCTGCAAAGAAAGCGGCGCCCGCGCCAAAGAAAGCGGCGCCCGCGCCAAAGAAAGCTGCTCCCGTAGCGAAAAAAGCGGCACCTGTCGCGAAGAAAGCGGCACCTGTCGCGAAGAAAGCGGCACCTGTCGCGAAGAAAGCGGCACCTGTCGCGAAGAAGGCTGCTCCCGTAGCGAAGAAAGCGGCACCTGCCGCGAAGAAGGCCGCCCCCGTGGCCAAGAAAGCGGCACCTGTCGCGAAGAAGGCTGCCCCCGTGGCCAAGAAAGTTGTTCCCGTGACGAAGAAAGCGGCGCCTGCGCCAAAGAAGGCGGCACCTGTCGCGAAGAAAGTTGTTCCGGTAGCCAAGAAGGCGGCACCTGTCGCGAAGAAGGCTGTTCCGGTAGCCAAGAAGGCGGCACCTGTCGCGAAGAAGGCTGTTCCGGTAGCCAAGAAGGCGGCACCTGTCGCCCCGAAGGCTGCTCCAAAGATCGCAGCGAAGGCTGCAGCTCCGAAGGCTGCTCCCGTCGCAAAGAAAACCCCCGTTGCACCACCAATACCGTCTGCCCCCGCAGACACGAAGGCCGTTACCCCAATGCAAGTGAAGAAAGCAGCGCCCGCCAAAAAGGCTGCGCCTCCCGCTCCCGCCCCCACGTTGCCTCCCGTTAAAGGTGAGACAAAAGACGGCATCAAGTACACCAAGGACTTCGACGTCAAGTTCCTGACCATTCAGCGCAAGTTGTTGATTGAGGCACGCGAGTCGCTCACCCGTCAGGCCGTGCGACTCGAGGACGAAGCATTTTCCTTGATCGACGAAGAGATGGGCGATGTGCAGTTCGACGACGAGTCAGGCGAAGGCGACACGATGGTTGTCGAGCGCGAGCGCGACAACATGCTGTCGGGCATCGCTCGTCACGACATCGCCGAGATCGACAGCGCTCTCGAGCGCATCCGCCAGGGCAGCTACGGCTACTCGCGTTTGTCGATGAAGCCAATTCCTCGCGAGCGTCTCGACGCAATTCCGTGGTCGACCGAACTCGTCGAAGAAAAGGTCGGCGGGATCGGCCGGCGATGACCGAGGAGGCTGTGTCGCGGCGACCTTCGCTGCGCAACAGCATTGCGATTGCGGCAAGCGTCGTACTCGTCGATCAACTCACCAAGCACTGGGCAGCCAACGCGCTTGGCGATGGTGCGCCTCGTCACGTGATTTGGACCTTGCAGTGGAACCTGTCGTTCAATAGCGGCATGGCGTTTTCTGCTGGCCAAGGCATTGGTCCCTTCATCGGGGTGCTTGCCTTGGTAGTCGTTGTGGTGATGCTGCTGTCGTTGCGTCAGTCGGGCGGCCGACTGAACACCATCGCGGTGGGTCTCGTGGTCGGAGGCGCAGTGGGCAATGTCGCCGACAGGCTTTTCCGTGAGCAAGGATTTTTTAGAGGTCGAGTGATCGACTTCATCGATTTTCAGTGGTTCCCCATCTTCAACGTCGCCGATATGGCCATCAACGTCGGCGGTGCGCTGATTGTGTTGGCAGCGTTGTTCTCATCGAAGGTAAGGGCGTCATGATCAGAGAAGAAATCCCCGCAGCATTGGCCGGCGAACGGCTCGACCGCATCGTTGCGTTGCTCACCGACGCCAGTCGCTCAGACGCTGCAGCCCTCGTTGCCGCGGGTGGTGCTCGCCTCGATGGCGTCGTGGCCATGTCGGGCAAGGTTCGGGTCACGATCAACCAAGTGGTCGAGATCGATCCAACGCAGTTGCCGCAGCCTCAGCTTCCTCAGGCAGATGCCTCGATCGAACTGCCCATCGTGTACGCCGACGACGACGTCATCGTTATCGACAAGCCTGCCGGTCTTGTCGTTCACCCCGGGCATGGTCATCCCGATGGCACCGTGGTCAACGCCATCTTGGCTCGCTACCCAGATGTGGCCGATGTCGGAGACCCAATGCGTCCGGGCATCGTGCATCGCCTCGACGTGGGCACCAGCGGTCTGATGGTGGTGGCTCACAGCCAGCGCGCCTACGACAGCTTGGTCTCAGCGCTTGCAGCGCGAACTGTTACTCGTTCGTACCTCACGTTGGTGTGGGGACATCTCAAGTCGCCGAACGGACTCATCGATGCACCGATTGGTCGCGATCATCGTGATCCGTTGCGCATGGCAGTGGTCATCGATGGCAAGCCAGCGCGCACGCGCTACCGAACGATTGCCAACTATCGCGAGCCCGCCGATGTTTCTGAGCTCGAGTGTCGTCTCGAGTCGGGCCGCACCCATCAGATTCGCGTGCACCTTGCCGCTACTGGTCACCCGGTTGTGGGCGATGGCGCCTATGGCGGCATTCGTTCTGGTGTTGTCTCTCCACGACCGTTTCTGCATGCCGCCGAACTTGCCTTCGTGCATCCAGGCACCGGCGAAACAATGACCTTCAAGTCGCCGCTGCCGCGAGATCTGCTCGACGTTCTGCTCGAACTGCACGAGTGACTTGCCAGCGCGTTCAACGCTGTTGAGCGCGCTGAGCGCCTTGTGGTTAGCGCTTGGCGGCGAGCATGTCGGGCCATGGTGTTGAGCCCTGAGCTGCTTCGGCGATGTCTGCCAACGTGAAGCCCTCCATGTGCAATCGCATGATCTCGCCGGCTTCTTTCCAGATGGCCAAGAGCACGCACTGACCCTCGTGATTACACGAGCCGTCCTCATGCGGTTCGCCGAAGTCGCCGAGCGAGATGGGGCCATCTACGGCCGACAGAATCTCGGACAACTTGATGTCTACGGTTGGCCGGGCGAGCACGTAGCCGCCGCCCACTCCGCGCTTTGAACGCACCAAGCCTGCGCCTTTGAGGGCCAACAGAATTTGCTCCAAGTATGGCTGTGGCAAACCGGTGCGCCGAGCGATGTCGCTGACCGAGGTGGGACCCGGTTCTTCGATATGCAAGGCCAGTGACAGGAGGGCCCGACAGGCATAGTCACCTTTGGTGGAAACGCGCACGTGTGCATAGTAGGCGCGAACGACCCAAGACTTTGGATCGATCGGACACCCACGCTGTTGTCGCTGTGCTTGTGAGTAGCAATTTGGTCGAGTTGGTGGTCCACTAGGGCAGTCGTGAATATCGCACCCATCCTTCCTGCCTACTCGGGCGCCAACGTACGAGGCATCATCCCGGCGCTGCTGGCTCCTCGAGGTGCGCCGAAGCCGGCGTGGATGCCTGCGGCCATCTCGCGAGCAAATCAGGTTGTGGTGCTTGTCATCGATGGCCTTGGGTGGGAGCAGTTGCAGAGCCGAATCCATCTCGCCCCAGCGCTGGCTGCGATGCAGGGTTCGGCGATCACTACGGTCGCGCCGTCCACCACAGCCACTGCGCTGACATCGATCACCACGGGCCTCACGCCAGGCGAACATGGCGTGTTGGGGTATCGCATCGAGCTCGGCGGCGACATCGTCAACATGTTGCGCTGGCACGGCGAGCGCGGCGACGTGCGTCGTTCGCATCCACCTCGCGATGTGCAGCCGTATGCGCCATTTCTTGGCGAGTCACCTCCGGTCATCAGTCGCGCCGAACTCGAGAACTCGTCGTTCACCGAAGCTCACCTTCGTGGCTCGCGCCCGGCAGGGTGGCGCGCAGCGTCGAGCATCGCTGTCGAGATCGGCCGTCAACTCAACGCTGGCGAGCGATTTGTCTACGCCTATTACGACGGCATCGACAAGATCGCCCATGAGCGAGGGTTCGGCGAGTTCTACGATGCCGAGCTCGCCACGGTCGATGCCCTCGTCGCCAATGTGCTCGCGGTTCTTCCCGCCGGCGCAGCGCTTGTCGTCACCGCCGATCACGGTCAGGTGCATGTCGGCAAGAACATCGTGTATCCGTCGGCCGCGTTGCTGTCGATGGTGCGCACCCAATCTGGCGAAGGTCGCTTTCGTTGGCTGCACGCCCGACCCGGCTGCCACGCCGATCTGCTCAGCGCAGCCCAGCAAGACCACGGTCATCACGCTTGGGTGGTGAGTCGAGCGCAGACCATCGACGAAGGCTGGTTTGGTCCGGCAGTGTCATCGCCGGTGGCCTCGCGACTTGGCGACGTTGCGCTCGTTGCGCGCGACGACATCACCTTTTTTGACAGTGCCGACTCTGGACCATATGAGTTGGTCTGCCGCCACGGCAGTCTCACGAGCGCCGAAATGTACGTACCATTGCTTGTCGGAGCCAGCGCAAGCTAGATAAGGGATCAAGATGACTGACGATGTGGGCCAGCCCCAAGTGGAGATCGCCAATGCAGGCGACGATGGCATCGAGCACGGAATCGTGCTCGGTATGGAGCAGGCAGCTGATGGCGAGGTGCAGCGCGAGACGGTGACATCTCCGGCAAAGGTGATGCGCATTGGCTCGATGATTCGTCAACTGCTCGACGAAGTGAGGTCGGTCGACTTCGACGAAGCAAGTCGCGAGCGCCTTGCCGAGATTTACGAACGTTCCATTGTCGAACTGTGCGAGGCGCTGTCGCCCGACCTGCAAGACGAGCTACGCATGCTTGCCTTGCCCTTCAAGGCCGACACCGTGCCATCCACCGGAGAGATTCGCATCGCTGAGGCACAGCTCGTGGGTTGGCTCGAGGGGCTCTTTCACGGCATTCAGGCAACGTTGTTTGCGCAGCAGATGGCCTCGCGCCAGCAGCTCGAGCAGATGCGTGGCCTGCCTCAGGGTGGGGGAGACCCCGGCATTATTGACCCCCGATTCGTCGGTGGCCCCAGCGCCTCAGATGGCGGCCATGCTGCGCTTCCTGATCGACCTGGCACCTACCTGTAGCAGCGTTGACCCCAACTTTGCCCTCTAGCGCTGAGCCGCCCAGCTGCTAGAGTCGCCCGAATCACAGCTCTGTAATTTGCCCGCGCTGCGATGGGCGCCGTTGATTCGAGAAGAAAGGGAATGCCATGGCTGATTCATTTACGCATCTTCATGTGCACACCGAGTTCTCGATGCTCGACGGTGCCGCTCGTCTCGACGAACTCGTGGCCAAGGCAGCAGCCGATGGCCAGCCCGCGCTGGGTATGACCGATCACGGCAACATGTACGGCGTGCTCGACTTTTATCGCGAGTGCCAAGAGCAAGGCGTGAAACCGGTTATCGGCACCGAGGCCTACATGGCCTATGAGACCCGCACCGAGCGACCCGCTCGCCGAGGTCGAGTCGACGACTCGGGTGGCGAGGCCGAAGGCGGCAAGAAGCAGTACTACCACCTCACCTTGTTGGCCGAGACCAACCAGGGGTACCGCAACCTGATTCAGCTCAGCAGCCTCGCGTTTCTCGAGGGCTACTACTACAAGCCCCGCATGGACTGGGAGTTGCTCGAGCGCTACGGCAAGGGGCTCATCGCTACCACTGGTTGCCTTGGTGGCCATGTGTTGCAATCGTTGCTCAATCACGACGAAAAGGGCGCGCTCGAAAAAGCGGCGAGGCTGCAAGACATCTTCGGCAAGCAGAACCTGTTCGTCGAGCTGCAAGATCACGGCCTGCCAGCTCAACTCGAAACCAATCCGCAACTGATCGAGATCGCCAAGAAAATCGGCGCGCCCATCATTGCCACCAACGACAGTCACTACACGCATCGCGAAGACCACGAGTCGCACGATGCGTTGTTGTGTGTGCAGACCGGGGCGATGCTCAGCGACCCCAAGCGTTTCAAGTTCGAAGGCAACGAGCACTATCTCAAGTCGGCCGACGAGATGCGTTACCTATTTCGTCACTACCCCGAGGCGTGCGACAACACGCTGTGGGTGGCCGAGCGCGCCGATGTCACCATCGAGTTTGGCAAGCCGCAAC
>CANNMD010000121.1 GCA_947505655.1 Acidimicrobiaceae bacterium
CGGCGCGCGTCGGTTCGCAATGAAGATGCTGTCGCGGCTCGCGTACTCTCGTGGGCGGGTGCGTGTGCACGACTCAACTTCGGGGTTTCGGGTGATCTCAGAGCCCTTGCTCACCGAGTTCGCTCGGTCGTATCCGGCGCAGTTCATGGAGTCGGTCGAAGTGCTCGTGTCATCGGGGCGCGCTGGCTATCGCGTGTGCGAGGTGCCTGCCGATTTCAGCCAACGAGTAGCGGGCGAAGCGTCAACGAGTTCGTTCAGAGCCGTCTGGCAGATTGTGCGCGTCGGCGTCGGCGCGCTGATGGGCCTGGGCCCGCGATTCAGACCGTTTGCTGAGAACCGCGGCGATTGAGTAGCTCGTTCAACAGCAACGAACCCTTCTGTCGTGACGCTGCAAATCGACCCCGAGCCAGGTCGCTGAGCATCTGCACCGCGAGGTGCGCACGAACGAGAATGCGGTGCCTGCACGCCCGTGCCGTACGCGTCCAACCTTGGTTCAGCGCTCGCGCTTCAAGCGCCCGAGCGAATCGAATCTCTTCGACAAACCGTTGTGCGTCGGCCGTGAGTGTTGATGTTTGGTTCGACCCATGGCGACGGTATTCGTAGAGCGGTTGGCGAACGGCGCGCAAGCGCGAACCGGCGAGCAGCAACGTGGCCATGTGCTCAAGGTCAAGCATGAACTTCCAGCCGCCATCGAACGGGTCGGTGGCCAGCGAGGCCGCTCGATAACAAAGTGTTGGGCAGAACACGTAGTTGCCGGCAGCGATGCCAGCCAAGCCGTGATCGCCCACAACGTCGTGATCGGTTGCTGGTCGGCGGATGAGTCGTTTGGCGAGATCGGGCAGCGAGCGCGCTGGCAAGCCATCGGGTCCGATGATGACGGCATCGGTGAACACGGCGGCAGCATCGGGGTGATTATCTGCAGCAGCGAGCACCGCCTCGGTGTAGCGGGGAAACAACCGGTCGTCAGAATGCAACAACGTGACGTACGGGGTGGTGACATGGCGCAGGCATTCGTTCCAGTTGCCAGCAAGTCCGAGGTTCACGTCGTTGCGCACGTAGTTGATACGGGGGTCATTCAGCGCAGCCACCAGATCGGCGGCGGGCTCGGGTCCAGCGTCGTCGACGACGATCATCTCCCAGTTCGAGATGGTCTGCGCGAGAACGCTGTCGATTGCCTCGCGGAGGTACCCGAGGTTGCTGTAGTACGGAATGGCAAACGTGATCGCGGCTGGGGAAGTCACTGAGCGCCGAGGCTAATGCGCCGACGTGAGCGCGTCGGGCTACGACCGGTTCTCCTAGGCTGGGGCGGTGACCCCGGAGCCGCAGCCATCAACCAGTGATGCCGCGTACGCGCAACGGTTACAGCGATTGTCGGCGCGTGGGGGCCGACTGCGCAAGGTCATCGATCCCCAGATCCCATATCGATGGAATCTGCGGCGCATGCGACCGGGCTTTGTGCTCGACATCGGTTGCGGCATCGGCCGCAACTTGGGCCATCTCAACGGCCATGGCGTAGGCGTGGATCACAACCCCACCAGCGTTGCTGCGTGCGTCAGCGCCGGCCTCACCGCCTTCTCGCCCGACGATTTCGAGCAGAGTCGCTACGCGGCAAGTGACACGTTCGACACCGTGCTCGTGGCGCATGTGATTGAGCACATGACCGAAGCCGAAGCGCGCGACCTCATCAGTGCGTATCTTGCCTACCTCCGACCCGGCGGACGAGTGATTTTGATTACCCCACAAGAACGTGGTCAAGCGAGCGATAGCACTCATGTGCGCTTTGTCGATCATGCTGCGGTGCATGGCCTCGCTCGCCAGCTCGGCCTGAACGTGGTGGGGCTGCGTTCGTTTCCGTTGCCACGCGTGGCCGGTCGGGTATTTACGTACAACGAGACGGTTGCCGTACTCGCCTAAGACGTTAACGCTTCGGCAACCACAGCCTGGCGAAACCCTCTGCGCTTGAGCAGGGAAGTGCCTATCGCTTCATGGGTAGGGACTAATGACCCTTACTTCGCAGCCGACGGTCTTCATAGCGTGCAAGTACGTCCAAGGTTTGCGAGATGTCATGGTTATGCGAGACGGTTCAAAAACAGCCGTTTGCTGCCCACCCTTGGTGGGAAGCGACTCTCAAGGAATTCTCAAGATCCGCACATTTGGTGTTGGTTGCTCAAGCAACGGCCCATTCGTGTCGAAATACCTCTCAGATGGTCTTCGAGAAGGATTTGCTATGAGGCGACTGGCCCACATTTGGAGAATTGTTGTCACCTTCGCAGTAGCGATGGCGCTCACCGGTGGCGCCTTCGCAACCGATGCATTTGCCGACGCTTCGCCGCCGTTCATTCCGCCCGATGCCGATTGGTTGGTGACGGTCAACTACTACCGCGAGATGGCCAACCTGCCGCCTGTAGCAGCCGACCCGGCGCTATCAGCGGGTGCCTATAACCACTCGTGCTACATGCTTCAAAACGGCATCAGCCACGACGAAATTCCAGGCCTGCCCGGCTATACGGCAAGCGGCGACCTCGCCGGAAACAACGGCAACGTTGCGGTGTCAAGCGCCTACAACGCCACAGCCCGCTCGCATGTTGAGCTGTGGATGACGGGGCCATTCCATGCAATCGGAGTGCTTCGCCCGAATCTCAACACAGTTGGTTTTGGCAAGTGCGACGATCCATCCACACCGCTGTGGCATTCGGGCGCAACGCTCGACATCATCCGTGGCCTTGGGCCGCAGGTGCCGCAAATCGTTCCGATTACCTTCCCGGGCAACGGCACCACCACGAACCTTGATCACTTTGTGGTCGAGACTCCAGATCCGTTGGGCTTTTGCGGATGGAGCGGCTCCGCCGGTTTGCCAGTGATTGTGCTGATGCCAGAGGCGCTGGGCTCAGCGCCATCGGCGACGATGCGCAGCGGAAGCAGCAGCAATAACCTCGAGGTGTGTGTGTTGTCGCAGTACAACACCACGGGTACGGCCCAGGCGATTTTGGCTGGCAACAACGCAGTTGTTGTGATCCCTCGCAGTCGGTTGGCCATCGATAGCTACACCGTGTCGGTTACCTCGCGTGCTCGCGTTGTCGGTTGGACGTTTACAGTGGATCCCGCAGCGTCAACCGGCATGCAGCCTGTGCCGACGACGGCACCGCTCGGCAGTGGTGGTGGTTTGCACCCAGTCGTTCCAGAGCGCCTTGTGGACACACGTTTGAACCTTGGCGCCAGCCGTCTTGCCGACTTCACAACGAAGCGCATTCAGATCGCAGGCCGTGGCAGCGTTCCGGCCGATGCCCAAGCGATCAGTGCCAACTTCACGGTTGTCGGCCCCGAGATGGGCTCCTACCTCAGCATCTGGAACTGTTCGGCGAGTCGACCAACGGTGTCAACGCTGAACTTCGATGCCTTACAGACGGTTCCCAACGGAGCGAATGTGCCGCTCGACGCAACGGGCGGCTTGTGTGTGTACTCGCCGTCAAGCACCGATTTACTCGTTGACGTAAACGGCTACTTCTCGCCGACGGCAACTGGGCATTTCGCCTCGGTGGCGCCGGCTCGATTGATGGATACTCGAAGCGGCCTTGGCGCACCCTCACGCCTTGGCGCATTCTCGACCACGGTGCTTCGGGTGACCGGCGCTGAAGGCATTCCGGTGGGTGCCACTGCGGCGATGCTCAACGTGACCAGTGTTTTCCCTGACTACAACGGCTTTGTCTCCGTGTACCCGTGTGATGCGCCGATGCCAACAGTGTCGAGCCTGAACCCAGCGATATGGACGATCACCCCCAATAACGTGGTGACCCCTATTGCTGCCGATGGAACCGTGTGTATCTACACCTCGACTCCGGTGGATCTCGTGGTCGACATCACCGGCTCGGTGAATGACGTAGCGACGCACGACTACGTGCCCGCCGCACCATTCAGGCTCACCGACACCCGCGACCGTCTTCGGATTGAGATGCAAGGCGGAGTGAACGGCCTCCTAGTGGCACAGGGTCAGACCCTGGTCATCCAAGTGGCTGGCACCCGCGGCATCGCTGCTGGAGCGAAGGGCATCTCTGCCAACTTCACTGCCGTGGGCGCGTCCACATGGGGGTATCTCACTGTGTGGCCGTGCGGCGAGCGACCCACCACCTCGGTGGTGAACTTTGTGCCTCTGAACGCGATTGCCAACGGGGCGCAAGTGCCGCTATCGGAATCGGGCCAACTGTGCGTCTATGCATCGAACCCCACCCACGTGATCATCGACGTCAACGGTTGGTGGAAGTAGCCACCAACCGTGGCTACATATGGGTCGGGTCTGGTGCGTCGGGGTTGATGTTGTAACGACGGATCGCATCGGCAACCACGGCAGGCTGCAACGAACCAGTTGCGGCAAGCGCAGACAACGTGGCAACCACGATGTGCCCTGCGTCGACCTCGAAGTGATGACGCAACGCCTCTCGTGTGTCGGAACGTCCCATACCATCCGTGCCGAGCGAGATGAACTGTCGACCCGACACGAACCGGGCGATCTGATCGGGCACCGCTTTCATGAAATCGGTGGTGGCGATGATTGGCCCCGGCGACTGATGCAGCAGGCTGGTGACCAACGAAACCTGCGGCGCTGACTCGGGGTGCAGGCGGTTCCGGCGTTCGGTAGCGAGCGCCTCTTCGCGCAGAGCTTTGTATGAGGTTGCTGACCACAACTCGGCACCAACGCCGTAGAGCCTGAGCAGGTCGGCTGCTGCAGCACGCACCGCGCCTTGGGCCGAACCCGAGAACAACAACGTGGCGCCCAGGTCGGCAGCGGGAGCTTCGGCGAATCGATACAAGCCACGGACGATCTCTTCATCGATGCCCTCGCGTTGGGGAATCGCAGGCATTGCGTAGGTCTCGTTGTACAGCGTGAGGTAGTAGAAGATGTCTTCGCTCTGCGGGCCGTACATGCGATGCAGGCCAGCGCGCACGATGGCGGCCACCTCGTACGCGAACGCAGGGTCGTATGCCTGACACGCTGGCACGGTGCTCGCGAGCACCAAGCTGTGGCCGTCTTGATGCTGCAAGCCCTCGCCCATCAAGGTGGTTCGCCCGGCAGTTGCGCCGAGCAAGAAACCCTTGGTGCGCGCGTCGGCTGCTTGCCAGATGAGGTCGCCCACACGTTGGAAACCAAACATTGAGTAGAACGTGTAGAACGGCACCATCGGCACACCGCGTGTTGCGTATGCCGTGCCTGCGGCAATGAAGCTGGCGAGTGAGCCGGCTTCGGTGATGCCTTCCTCGAGAATCTGTCCGTCGCTGGATTCGGCGTATGACTGAAGCAAATCGTGGTCTACGGGCTCGTACTTTTGGCCTTGCGACGCATAGATCTTGAGTTCGCGGAACAGCCCGTCCATGCCGAACGTGCGCGCTTCGTCGGGCACGATAGGAACAATGCGCTGACCAATGTGTGGGTCGCGGCACAGGCTGCGAAGGAGCCGCGTGAACCCCATGGTGGTGCTCACGGCTGCGTCGGCCGAGCCAGCGCGCAGTTCGCTGAAGGCGGCATCGTCGGGAAGGTCGAGGGCGCGACGAGTCTTGATGACGCGGCGCGGAATGCTTCCGCCAAGGGCGCGTCGGCGCTCGATCATGTACTGGTATTCGACGCTGTCTTCTGGAGGGCGGTAATAGGGGAGTGCGCCGTTATCGAAGGCAGTGTCGGGGATTTCGTCGCGAAGGAACAGCCGGTCGCGAAGCGCCATCAATTGATCGGCGCTGAGCTTTTTGATCTGGTGGGTGGCGTTGCGACCTTCGACGTCGGGGCCAAGTGTCCAGCCCTTGATGGTCTTGCACAAGATGACGGTGGGTGCGCCGCTGCCGAGGTTGTCGACTGCGGCCTTATACGCGGCGTAGAGCTTGTGATAGTCGTGCCCGCCGCGCGGCAGGTTGAGCAGATCGTGGTCGGACAGGTGCGCGACCATTTGGCGCAGCCGTGGGTCGGGGCCAAAGAAGTTCTCGCGAATGAAGTTGCCGTCTTCGACCGAGTAACGCTGAAACTCGCCGTCGACGGTGTTGTTCATCTGATTGAGCAACACGCCGTCGGTGTCGGCGGCCAGCAGGTCGTCCCACTTGGATCCCCAGATCACCTTGATCACGTTCCAGCCGGCACCGCGGAACGTGGCCTCGAGTTCTTGGATGACCTTGCCGTTGCCGCGCACGGGACCATCGAGTCGCTGCAGGTTGCAGTTGACCACGAAGATCAAGTTGTCGAGCTTCTCGCGGCTTGCCAACGAAATGGACCCGAGCGTTTCGGGTTCGTCGCACTCACCGTCGCCTAGAAATGCCCACACGCGGCTTTGGCTGGTGTCGTCAAGGCGTCGGTTGTGTAGGTAGCGATTGAACCGGGCTTGATACAAAGCGGTGAGCGGGCCGAGGCCCATGCTGACCGTGGGGAACTCCCAGAAATCGGGCATCAGACGCGGGTGCGGATAACTGCTCAGGCCGCGGCCTTCGCGTCCGATTTCGCGACGGAAGTGGTCGAGATCGTTTTCGCTGAGGCGGCCTTCGAGAAATGCTCGGGCATACACACCCGGAGCCGCGTGACCTTGAAAGTACACATGGTCACCGGCCATGCCGTCGTCTTTGCCGCGGAAGAAATGGTTGAAACCAATTTCGTAGAGGCTGGCGCTGCTGGCAAACGTAGAGAGGTGCCCGCCGACGCCCTCGGCGAGGGTGTTGGCGCGTACCACCATCATCGCTGCGTTCCAACGGATGTAGGCGCGTACTCGTTGTTCGAGATAACTGTCGCCTGGGAACCACGGCTCGCTCTCGCGAGGGATGGTGTTCACATACGGCGTGCTCACGGTGGGCGGGAAGCTCACTTGGCTGGACTGAGCGTGCTCGAGCAGCTTGCTCAACAAGTAGCGGGCTCGGGATTTGCCGTGCACATCGATGACGGCGTCGAGGCTGTCGAGCCATTCTTGCGTTTCGCCGGGATCGGTATCGGGGAGTTGGTTGACGAATCCGTCAAAAGTCATGGGGCTTAGTCTGTCAGGGTTACCGCTCGGTTCCGGTTTCCTTCGCACGACTCGAGTGGTGGCAAGATCTACCCCGTGATTGAGGTCTTTACTGATGGAGCATGCCAAGGCAACCCCGGCCCCGGTGGGTGGGCGTGGGCAGTTGCTCCCGATGGATCGCCATCGGGTTCGGGCGGTGCAGCGCACACCACGAACCAGCGCATGGAGGTGCAGGCCGTGCTCGAGGCACTGCGCGAACTTACCGGCGAGATCACCATCGTTTCTGACTCCACCTATGTGGTGAACTGCTTTCGCGATCGGTGGTGGGCCAAGTGGGAACGCAACGGTTGGCGTAACTCGCAAAAGCAGCCGGTTGCCAACACCGATCTGTGGATCCCGCTCATCGAACTCGTCAAGGTTCGTCAGCCCGCCTTTCGATGGGTGAAGGGGCATAGCGGTAACCGGATGAACGATCTCGTCGATCAGCTTGCTGTGGCCGCAGCCAAAGGTCCGTTTGGCGTCGATTCGGTTGAGAGCACCGATGCCGGTGGGCCGCTTACGTTGTTCTAACGCGCCGCCTAATTCGCCGCCGGAAGCTGTTGTTGCCTAGCCTTGCGAACTATGGATCTCAACGGCGTTAGCGCAATTGTCACTGGTGGAGCTTCGGGTATCGGAGCCGCCACCGCTCGTCTTCTCGCCAGCAAGGGC
>CANNMD010000122.1 GCA_947505655.1 Acidimicrobiaceae bacterium
CACACCCAGTTCGGCGAGCGCACTGGCTGCACTCCGATCGAATGAGGGAGCGCCCTCGTCGCTCAGCGCAAGCAGCGCAACACACGTGACTCCGCTACGCGCCATTGCTGCGATGCGAGCCACGAAATCGCCGCCCGGAGTGCCCTCGTGCAGATCGCTGACCACGATGAGTACCGTGTCGGCGGGTCTGGTGATGATCGATTGGCAATAGGCCATCGCTCGGTTGATATCGGTGCCGCCGCCCAACTGAATGCCGAACAACAAATCGATCGGATCGTTGAGTTGCTCGGTGAGGTCGACCACTGCCGTGTCGAACGAAACGAGACGGGTCTGCAACGAGCGCACCGACGCCAACGCTGCGCCGAACACACTCGCGTAGACCACGCTGTCGCTCATTGAACCGCTCTGGTCGATAGCAATGATGATCTCGCGCTGCACCGCCGACGCCCGACGCGAATAGCCAATGAGCTTGTCGGGGATCACCGTCTTGAGCGTTGGTTGGTAGTTGGCGAGGTTGGCCCGAATGGTGCGGTTCCAGTCGATGTCGGCAGGCAGCGGCCGACGTGTGCGCGCCGAGCGAGCCAATGCGCCGCGCACCGCCTGCGCCGTGGGCTGAGCGAGACGATCGTGCAGTTGGGCGACCACTTTGCCGACCACCAAACGCGCCGTCGCGCGAGTGGTGTCGGGAAGCAGATGTTGTAACGAGAGCAGCGTTGACACAAGGTGAATGTCGGGCTCGATGGCCTCGAGCAATTCAGGCTCGAGCAACATGCGTTGCAGATTGAGCCGCTCGATTGCGTCGCGTTGCATCACCTGCACCACGCCGGCCGGAAAGTAGCGGCGAATATCGCCGAGCCATCGCGCCACGTTGGGGGCCGATGCAGCTAGGCCGCCTGCGCGCTTTGATCCGCGACCGCGCGCACCCGAGCTAGTGGGTGCGTCGTAGAGCGCGCCGAGCGCGGCATCGATGGCTCGATCGTCGCCATCGAGTGAACCTTCGGTGCCGTTGGCCATCTCGGCGGCGTCGGAGTTATCGGCACCGAGCACCATGCGCCATCGTCGCAAGCGCTCGCCTTCGTGCACCCGGTAATCGTCGGCCGTGGTCATCGTGGCGCCCCGAGCAGTTGCGCAACTGTGTGGAGGCCTGCCGCTACACGCTCGGCCGACAAGCTGAACGTTGCGAGCCCAACGGCAGGCGCGTTGCCGTTGCGAACTCGGTCGCCAATCTGGCGGCGCTCGGCGAGTTCGAAGGTGCCGAAGGTTCGCCGCAGCAAGGGCAGGGTCTCGACGAAGGCTTCTGAGTCGAGCGTGGCAAGCCAGCGATCGAGCAGGGCGAGCAACTCGGCATCGTGCATCAGCACCACACCTGAGCCACCGAGGAAGCCTTCGATAAACGCAGCACCATCGGCGGGCGTCGTGCCGCGTGACAGTGCCCGTGAGACACGGGCTTCTACGAGAGCCGCCGACATGTGACCGGCATCGGCGAGCAATCGAGTGGCCCGACCCTGTAGCGACCCATGCACGCGATCTCGTTCGACCAGATCGCCAAGCGCGCCGTGAAAGGCGCTGAGCAGTTGGCCGCCGCCAAGCAATGACAACGCCGATTGGGTTTCGTTGATCTGCGCACCAACCACGTTGGCCGCGTCGTCGCTGAGGTTGGCGCACGCCAGCACCAGCCCCGCGGCGATGCGCTGCACCACGCCATGCAACACCGACTGCAGCGACTGGGCATCGGTGCCACGCACATCGCCGTAACGAATGGTGCGCGACAACGCCGGTAGCGCAGACATCAGGTGCGACACATCGAGATCGAGCGCCGCGCGATCGGCAATGAGCGCGACGATGCCCGGCAACGTGGACGCCAGGTTGGCGAGCAGGCACACCTCGACTGCGTGGGTGAGCTCACCCAACGACGATGCCCCGATTGCATGCTGCGCCATCGCTGCGGCAGCGGCAACTTCGATGGTGGTGCCCAGCGCCGACGCCTCGATGAGACGCACCTCGAGTTCGGGTTCCCACAGCAGTTGCCATGTCTCGCGGAAGGTGCCGACGCTACGACGACCATCGACCTCGCGGCCCCACGGCACGCGCAGCACCGCAAGGCGATGCAACAGTTGCGAACGCGAGAGATCGAGCGGTTTGCGCAGATCGAGCTCAAGCGTTTGCATCGAGGCATCGGGTTTGAGCCGCAATCGTTTTTGCTCTGCCGCAAGGTTGCGAGCCAGCGGAACCATCGGCGTGTGGGCGGGCACCCGCCCGATGAGCGCACCCACGATGAGTTCGCTGTTCAGCAGTGTCATCGGCGCATCGGTGCCATCACCCAGCACAGCGCGGGCCGCATCGTTGACCTCAACAAGACCCGCCAGTGGTCGACCACGAAGCGCCGCCAGAGAAGTGGCGAGGCGGGTTGCCTCAAGCACGTCGGCCGCCGACGCGCCATAGTCGGCGGCGCGCAGCACGTGCGCGGCTTGGGCGAACCAGCGCGCAATGGTGTGCTCGCCGGGGTGGGTGAACAGGTGGTGATACCAACCGGGCGACGAAACGCCGGCGCCGTAACCGCTGGCCGATGCAAGGCGGCGATGGGTCCACGGCACCCAGGTGATGGACACTTTGGTTTTGGGCATGCCGCGCAACTGAGCGGCATCGACCCGAGCCTGCTTGGGATGCTGAGCACGCTCGAGCGCAGGCACATGCCATGCACCGCACACCACCGCAATGCGCACATAACCGTCGGAGAGCGCGGTGCGAATGCCGGTGCGCATCTGCGCCTCGCGGCAACGTTCGATGCGCTCAGTAGGCACTAAATCGGGGTCATAGGCCTGACGAAGCACGCCCATTGCCTCGGCGATGGCCTCGAAGATAGAGCCGCCCTCACGATGCTCGACGACGTCTTCCCACCACCGCTCGGGATCGTCGTAGCCAGCGGCGAGCGCCAGTTCGGCAAGTGGGTCGGCCGGGCGCTGATCGAGGGTTTCGAGCGATGTCTGCACCTCGGCTGGCCACGGTGCCAGCACGTTGGCAAGCGCGAGATCGATGAACCGCGCGGGCACATCGGCATCGGTGGCCCAGCGCAGCGCCACCCACTCGGGGCTAAACGATGCGTAGGGGTGAAACAACGCTCGGTCGGGTTGACCAATGGCGTACCCGAGCATGGTGACCGGCGGATGCATATCGGGGTCGGCGGCCAACGCTGCGATGGCGTCGGCTTCGCGTGGACCCTCGATGAGCACTATGTCTGGCGGGTTATCGCGCAGCGCGCGTTTGATGGCCAAAGCAGACCCCGGACCGTGGTGACGCACGCCGTACAGGCGAACCTCGGGGCCGCGAGCGAGGGTGCTCGGGGCGGTGTCGGCGTTAGCGCCGGGCGAGAGAGTCGAGATACTCACGCCACACCACCGCGTCGTGCACGGGATCTTTCACCACCGTGGATTCGATACCGCCCAGTAGCGCATCGAAGCTGAGGGTGCCGTCGCCAAGATGCGCTGCCATAGCGATGCCCTGCACCATCACCGAGATGGCCTCGGCGGTGCTCATCGTGCCCGACGGTGTCTTGAACTTGATGCGGCCGTCTTCGCTCTGACCCGAGCGCAGTTCGCGAAACACCGTGACCACTCGCCGGATTTCTTCGGCCGAGGTGGTGACCGCAGGCAACGACAACATGCCCGCCATGGCGGACACGCGCTGGGTAACGATGAGCACTTCTTCTTCGACCGTGGCTGGCGATGGCAGCACCACTGTGTTGAAGCGGCGGCGCAGCGCGCTGGACAGTTCGTTGACGCCTCGGTCGCGGTTGTTGGCGGTGGCGATGAGGTTGAACCCTGACAACGCCTGCATCTCGCCACCGAGCTCGGGGATGGGAAGCACTTTTTCGCTGAGCACCGTGATGAGCGCGTCTTGCACATCGCTGGGCATACGGGTGAGTTCTTCGATGCGCACGATTGAGCCCTGCTCCATGGCTCGATACACCGGCGACGGAACCAGCGCTGCGGGGCTTGGGCCTTCGGCAAGAAGGCGGGCGTAGTTCCATCCGTAGCGAACTGCTTCTTCGGCGGTACCGGCAGTGCCCTGCACCAGCAATGTGGAGTTGCCGCTAATGGCCGCAGCGAGATGCTCGCTGACCCAGGTCTTGGCAGTGCCGGGCAGGCCCAACAGCAACAGAGCGCGATCGGTGGCAAGCGTTGCAACCGATACCTCAATGAGGCGCCGTGGGCCTACGTATTTGGGTGTGATGACCGTGCCATCGGCGAGCGTGCCACCCATGAGGTAGGTGACCACCGACCACGGCGACAGCAACCAATGTGGAGGTTTTGGCCGGGTGTCGTTGGCCGCGAGCGCGGCGAGTTCGAGTGCGAATTCGGTCTCGGCGTGCGGCCGAAGAACGGTGGCGGCGTCAGGCTGAGTCACGGCGCCAACCGTACACGCGTTCTAGTGTCGGCCGCCAAGGGATCGTGGGCAGCCTCAGCAGCATCCGCAACATCAGCGACTGCAGCGGGTTGCAACGCAGCCACCATCTCGCGGCGCACTCGTGCCAGCCCCAACAGATCGACTCGGGTGCGCTCGGTGACGGGATTGAATGCGGCCCGATTGAGTTCGAGGATCAGCGCCGCCAACCATTCGGGGTGCAGCGATGCCACGGCGATGCGCAACTGCGGGGCCGCAGCCCAGGTGGCTTGGCGCTCGGCGAACGCGCCAGATATTGCGGTCACCACTGCCCCACTGTCGGGCGGCGGCGCAGGAGGCAAGAACGGCGTTGCCTTGGCTGGCAACGGTTTGGGCGCGGCACCAACACCGAGCTCGGGCATGGCCTGTGCGAGCCATGCAGCGCGGGGGCCAAGCACCGGGCGCACCGCGTGATCGAGCGCTGGGTTGCGCCGGCCGCGCAGCAGCAACTTGGGTATCAGATGATGCGGCACCCGTAGCCCGGCGTGCAGACACAGCGAGATCCATTCGGGTAACAACGCTTCGTGCTGGCCGCCAAGCATGAGCACGAGCAACTCAGCTGCGCCCGCGCTGCACACGGGCCGCGGGTCGAGCGGTGCAGGGGCTGCCAACATGGGTGCCTCTTGTGGCTGCACGCCGGCACGGCGCGCCGTGGCCACTGCCGCTGCACGATTGAGCAGCTCGATGGCTTGGTCGGGGGCAGCGACAACCGACTCCCACCCTGACGATGCCGGTGCCAGCGGACGACGATCGGTGCCAAGCAGCGCGGCGTTAAGCAACGTGGCCCACTCAGCAGCGGCTGATTGGGCGAGGTCGTTCATAGCTGGATCACCATGTTGTCGGCCCACATTGTGAGCGGCAGGAAACCATCGGCGCTCCACTCGCCCATCACGCAGACCGGCAGGCCGCCTGAGGAACACACCAATTCGGCGGTGGCCGAAAAGCCCGCAGCGATGGGCACCGAACCAGTGGAATCAACCAGCGCCCAACGCCCGTTGCCCAGCGGGGCAGGGACAGCGTTGATGCACATGGGGTAACGCTCGAGCCATGGCTCACGAGCCACCGCCCAGCCGCACGCGCTGAGCGCATCGGCGATGCTGCACGATTGCGGGGCAACGGTGGACGGCGCGGGCTCGACATGCTCGCGACCCACGATGGCGCGCAGCGCGATGCCACCCGGATACCAGTGCAGGTCTGCCTGGAACTCGGCGCCCACGTTGTATTCGAGCGTGGCTTCGGCGCCGAACACGCCAAACGCCAACAACATCGCCCAGGTGTTGTTGCCGCCGGGGTCGGACGCATCGGACGCGCACAGCCACGTGCGCTGCACGGTGATGCGGTCTTCGCGGGTGCGGCTGACACCAGCCACAGTCCACCGAGCAGTGGTGGGCACCCCGGCGAGTACATCGTCTTTGGCCGAGGCCAGCCCCGTAGCAACGTGAACACCATCGGCAAGGTCCGCAGGCAACGACGACGTGTGTTGCGCACCAACCGCAAGCACATGCAAAAGCGCGAGTTCTTCGAGTACGTCTTCGTGCCACTGCGGATGCTGACCCACTTTGGCCGCCACTCGCTTGACCCGCCCGGCAAGCGACCCGCATTGCGCATCGATGAGGCGCGCCGCAAGGAGATCCCAGTTCGAGGTGTCGGCCAACTCTGGCGAGGCAAGCCCAGCGCGAATGCGATCGGCCAGCCAACGGTCGAGCTCTTGTAGCCCCGCACGCATGCGCTCGGCGCGATCGTGCTGGCGTTTGGATCGAGCGGGATCGGGCAGCTGCATACCGGTGAGCGACGGCGACGCACCGCGGTCGGCCGCCCCAACCGCAACCGCTGCGGATTCGACACCATCGGCAGCGGCAACGCTGGCGACCTCGGCTGTGGGCACGTCGGTGGATTGCGAACGGCTGGCCCGGCGCAGCATGAACTGCTGGGCGAAGGGCAGACGCGGAGCGCGAACAACACCGTTGTTGGCGTGCAGCAGCAACAGCCCAAGTGCGTGCTTGCACGGAAGTTTGCGGCTGGGGCATGTGCACCGATAGGCCGGGCCGGCAATGTCGTCGGAGAGATCGATGGCCACCGCATATGGCTCGGCCGCCGCAGCGATGTAGTGACCCCACACGGCCTGGTCGTCGCAGCCAGCGAACGACCACGACGCCGGCACGGCCAGCGCCAGCGCGGCGGCACCTACGGCGCTATCGGGAGCGAGCGACAGCACTTGCTCGGGGGTGGGCTGAACCGTCATTGGGTCACACGGTACTCAAGGGGTGCGCGACCCTTTCAGCGAAGCTCAGACCAGCAAAACTCAGACCAGCGCCGCAGCGCGTCGTCCGCTGCGCAGCGCGCCTTCCATAAACCCAGCGCACGCGTCGGTGTGCTCGCCTGCCAGCACCATGCGGCCGTATCGGCGCTGCATCAGCGGCCAGGCACGCATGAACTCGTTGGGGCCGAAGGTGGCATAACAACCAAGGCTGTAGCGATCGTTGGTCCAATCGGTTTGCACGCGCTCGCCCGACATCGCCTTGAATCCGGGGAACAGCCGGTCGGTTTCATCAATGACCCGGTTTGTCGTGTCGGGCAATGCGGCCAGGGCGGCCCCATCATGCGACGTGAGCAGAATCGTGAGCACACCGCTGTCGCCCGGCTGGTCTTCGCTGGTCTCCCACATCTGACCCCACGCGCGTTCGGTGATGACCGTGCCATCGCACCCGTGGTCGTTCCAGACGCGACGTGTTGTCTGCACACTCACCTTGCCGCCGATGCCGTAGCTCACAGCGGCAAGCTCGTGTGGCATGTCGGCCCACATCCGCCCGAGCACAGGCAACGGCACGGTGACGATGAGATGGTTAGCGCGGATGATGTCGCCGTTCACGAAGAACACTTCGCCGGTGTCGGGATCGATGCGATCGACGGACAACGAGAGGCGAACTCGATCGCCCAGTTTCGCGGCGAGTCCGTGTGCGAGCAGATCGTTACCACCCTCAATGCGATATGCCTCGCGACCCTCGCCGGAACGAAGATGCAACGCCGTCATCCACCCAGCCATCAGCTGCGAAATCTCATCGGGCCCGAGCATGAATTCGCTGCGCACCTCGCGGCCCACGACCACCCGCGCCATTGGGCTCAGCTGCAACTCGTTCAC
>CANNMD010000123.1 GCA_947505655.1 Acidimicrobiaceae bacterium
GACGCGAACGGTGTCATTGCTAAAGCCAAGGCGCTCACCACCCGCCACGACCTCGCGCTCGGCATTGCCGCAGCCGTGGGCACTGTGCTGGCCAACGCCCAGGTGCCCTCTGACGACATCGCGTTGGTGTCGCTCTCAACCACGTTGGCTACCAATGCGCTCGTCGAAGGCCGCGGTGGTCGCGTCGCTCTCGTATTCATTGGTTTCGACGCTGGCGACGCAGAACGCGCCGGTCTGATGCAGGCGTTACACGGCGATCCGTTGATCCGTATTGCTGGCGGCCACAACCCACACGGCGATTCGCTTGCGTTGCTCGACATGGCAGCGCTCGAGCGCGAAGTCGCTGCCATTGCTCCCACGGTCACGGGCTTCGCTGTTACAGCACAGTTCGCCACGCGTAACCCGGCGCACGAGATCGCTGCACGCGATTACATCGTTGCGGCCACTGGTCTGCCGGTCACGTGCGGTCACGAGTTGTCGGCCAAGCTCGATGGGCCGCGTCGGGCGCTGACGAGCGTGCTCAACGCCCGCTTGATCGGACTCATTTCGGGACTCATTGCGGCAGCGCAGGACATCATGGCGCAGCACCAGATTGATGCACCGTTGATGGTGGTGCGCGGCGACGGCGCGCTGATGTCTGCGGCAGTTGCTAAGACCCGACCGATTGAGACGATTCTCTCGGGCCCAGCGGCCAGCCTGATCGGTGCTTCGTATCTCACGCACCTGCCCGATGCGATCATCTCTGACATCGGCGGCACCACAACCGACGTTGCCATGCTCGAACACGGCGTGCCGCGCCTCGACGAACGCGGCGCCACAGTTGGTGGATTTCGCACCATGGTCGAAGCAGTTGCGATGACCACTGTGGGTCTTGGTGGCGACAGCGAGGTGCTCATCGCGAACAGCGGCATGACCGCCGGTCTCAATCTTGGACCTCGGCGCGTCGTGCCCATTTGTCTCGCGGCAGTTCAGTATCCCGATGTGGTGCATCGCGCGCTCGATATTCAGCTCACCCACGAACTCACCCACGATTACGACGCTCGATTTGTGCTCCCACTCGGCGACGCTGGTGCCAGCGACATCGGCCTCAGCGATGGCGAGACCGACCTGTTGGCGCGTGCGAAGCAGGGTGCTGCAACGGTGAGTTCATTGGTACGTAGCCATGCCGACAGCTCGCGTCTGGCACGGCTCGTGACGCGCGGTTTGGTGATGATGGCCGCCTTCACGCCAACCGATGCGTCCCACGTGTTGGGCCACTACGTTGCGTTCGACCAACTCGCCGCGCATAAGGCTGCCACCCTCATGGCTCGCCAGCGTTCGGCAATGGGTAAGGCCGTAGCCGATGGCCCCGTTGAGTTTTCGCGCTGGGTCGTCAACACACTCGAGCGTCAATCTGCAGAAACGTTGCTCGACGTTGCGCTCACCCGAGATGGCTTCGAAGGTTCGTCATTGAGCCGCCATGCGTTAGTGGCGTCGTCGCTCGATGGACGCAAAGGCGTCGTCGACGTATCGGTCGCGCTCACCATGCCAGTCGTCGGACTCGGCGCATCGGCCGCTCTGTATTACCCGGCGGTTGCGGGCCTGCTGCGTGTTCAAGGGTTCGTGCCGGCCGACGCCGATGTAGCCAACGCAATCGGAGCCGTGGTGGGCCGCGTCCGGGTTCATGCCGATGTCTACGTGTCGCAGCCCGAGCGCGGTCGCTTCCGCGTGCACCATCCCGATTCGTCGAGCGATGTGAACACGATGGCCGAGGCGCTCAGTGTGGCCGAGTCCATCGCGAGGTCTGAGGCTCTGCGCAATGCCACTCAGGCCGGTGCCGATGCTGCCGAGGTCTCGTTATCGCAAGCGCTCAACATCGCGCACGTCGAGGGCGAAGAACTCTTCGTCGATGGCACCGTCACCGCTGTCGCTTCGGGCAGGCCTGCTGTAGCCCGGTAGTTCTATTAGCGTGCAGACATGACTATCGATCGCGCTGCCGCCGACAAACTGCTCACCACCACTCGTTCCGTACGCAAGCGACTCGACCTCACCCGGTCGGTCGAGCCCGAACTCATTCAGGAATGCATCGAGATCGCGATGCAGGCGCCAACCGGCACCAACGCTCAGAACTGGTCGTTCGTGGTCATCACCGATCAGGCCAAGCGCACGGCAATTGCCAACTTCTACCGCCAAGGCACCGAGATGATGGCAAGCTCCGGATATCCACCACCGCTGCCCGAAGGCGACCCGCGCGAACACGTGATGCCCAAGGTGATGGAGTCGGCCGGTTACCTCGGCGAGATCATGGATCAGGTTCCCGTTTTTGTGTTGGCGTGTGTCAAGGGTCGTGTCGAGAACGTGCCGATGGTGTTGGCTCAGGCCAGTACCTATGGCTCGATCCTGCCGGCGGCATGGAGCTTCATGCTCGCCGCTCGCGCCCGTGGTCTGGGCACCGCGTGGACCACCATCCACTTGTTCTTTGAAACACAGATTGGTGAGCTACTCGGCATCCCTGCCGATTGGACCCAGACCGTGTTGTTCCCTGTGGCGTACTACACCGGCGACGATTTCAAGCCTGCGCATCGTCTCGATGCGGCGGGCATGATCCATTGGGATTCGTGGGACGAACACCGCTAACGAAGCGGTCTATTTACGTCCGAACCCAAACAGGTTCTGGGCCACTTTGCGCATCTGGATCTCTTCGGAACCTTCGGTGATGCGGTAGCGGCGATGGTGGCGGTAGATGTGCTCAAACGGCATGTGCCGTGAATAGCCCACGCCGCCACAGGTCTGCATCGCGCGGTCGGCGGCGTCGCACGCCAGTCGGTTAGCGCGATAGTTGCACATCGATACAAGGTGGGTGACTTCCATGTGGTGTTTCTTGTCGAGCATCGAGGCCGTATAGCGAATGAGTTGCCGCAGCATCGCTGCTTCGGTGTGTAGCTCTACCAACGGAAACTGAATGCCCTGGTTGGTGCTGAGCTTCTTGCCCCATGTGACGCGACTATTTGCATATGCAACTGCTTCGTTGATGCAGTACTGGGCGGCACCCAGCGAAGAGGCTGCTTGGCGGATGCGGTTCTCGTGCACAAAATGTTGAGCGAGCTCGAGGCCCCGCTCGAGCGGACCAAACACGGCTTCGGGGCCCACGCGCACATCGGTGAGCGAGACTTCGGCGTGGTCGGTGGGCATGTTGAATGTCCACCAGAAGAACTCGACCTTGAACCCGGGTGAGTTGGTGGGCACCAGAAACGCGGTGATGCCCTTGGGGTCACCGTTGTTGCCGCTGGTGCGGGCGAAGATGATGTCGTGCGTGGCGTGGTGTAGACCGCTGTTCCAACGCTTCATGCCGCTGATGACCCATTCGTCGCCATCGCGAACCGCAGTGGTCTCCATGTAGGTGGCGTCGCTGCCGTGGTCTGGCTCGGTGAGTCCAAACGCAAGACGGCGTGAGCCATCAAGGAAGCCGGGCATCCATTCGGTGATCTGCTCGGGCGTACCGAAGTCGCGCATCATGAGCACCGTAGGGAAGTTGCCCACGATGCTCGACTCGTTCTGCAGGTCGTTGTGCAGGCCGAGGCCCTTCGCCGCAAAGTGCTCGCGGATGATTGCCATCTTGATGTTGCTCGCGCCTTGACCGCCGAACTCGGTAGGCAGCGCCAGTCGCAGCCAACCTGCCGCGTCGGCGCGGCGACGCATCTCGCGCAACAACTCTTCCCAGTCCTGCCGTGGCACGCCACCGTTTTCGAAATCGGTGCGGGCGTATTCGCGGCGATGATCGAAGAAGCGGATGTTGTCGTCCTGCTGCTCGAGCGGTTTGATCTCGCGCTCGATGAATTCGTCGAGCTGATCGAGCGTTACCTGAATGTCGGCGGGAATTTCGAAGTCCATGCCTGCAGGCTAGAACCCCTCGTTGATGCGGGGTGCATTACGGTCGAGTGCGTGCCGCCGCTTTCTTCGCTTCCGTTGTTTGTCGTTGCATCGCTTGCGTTGCTCGCAATCCCCGGCCCAGCGGTGTTGTTCATCGTGGCGCGCAGCGGGGCCCAAGGAACCCGCGCTGGTCTGGTGTCGGTGCTGGGAGTACATGTCGCCTCGGCGCTGCATGTGTTAGCCGCCGCCGCAGGCCTGTCGGCAATTGTGGTTGCATCGTCGGTGGCGTTCACGGTGGTCAAAGTGGTGGGTGGGTTGTATCTCATCGGCATCGGTGTGAAGTCGTTACGCGGCGCCCGTAGCGCTGTCCACTCCGCCGAGCCAAGCGTTCGTTCCGAACGGCAGATATTCACCGAGGCGTTCATCGTGAACATCTTCAATCCCAAGGTTGCGTTGTTCTTCCTTGCGTTCATCCCTCAATTCGTCGATACCGCCCACGGGCCGGTGTGGTCGCAGACGTTGGTGTTCGGGGCTGTCTACATCGCGCTCGGTCTCTGCACCGACAGCTTGTACGCCGTAATCGGCGCACGCGCTGGTGTGTGGTTCAACGCCAGATCATCGCGAATGAGGGCGAGCCGTTATGCCGAGGGCAGCATCTTGGTGGGCCTCGGCCTACTCACCCTGTTGCTGCCACATCGAAACAAGGTGAGCTGAGCAGCCTTGCCCGGTGGTGGCCGTCTGCAGAATCGTGGACTCAGGGACTGACCCTTGTAATCTCTCTCGCATGTCAAACTCCGTCCCTGTAGTGCTCGCCGATCTCGTACCAACGCCCCGCATTCTCGATAATCGTTGGGTTCGCGACATCACCTTGGTCGCCGGTGGCGCGTTGTTTACCGCACTCGCTGCGCAGTTCGTCATTCATCTCGGATTCACCCCTGTGCCCATCACCGGCCAGACCTTCGCAGTGCTCACCGTTGGCAGCGTGCTCGGCTCGCGTCGTGCCGCAGCGAGCCAAGCTGTCTACTGGTTGCTCGGCATGATCGGCCTGCCGTTCTACGCCTCGGGCACCAGCGGCTGGACAAAGGCCACCGGGTCAAGCTTTGGTTACTTCATCGGCTTCATCGTTGCTGCCGGCCTCATTGGGTACATCGCCGATCGTCGTGGCGATCGCAACTACGTCAACTCGTTCGCAGCAATGACCCTCGGCACTGTTGTCATCTACATCTTTGGCGCCCTGTGGTTGGCTCACTCGATCAACGTGCCGCTCGCAACCGGCGATGCCAACGCAATCTCGTACGGCGTGAGCCCATTCTTGGTCGGCGACTTGCTCAAGATGCTCCTCGCCGCAGCCGTGGCCCCATTGGGTTGGGCTGCGTTCAACATCAAGCAGTCGCACGACAACGACTGAAGTGGCGGCGTAGGCGCCCCTCAGGGGCGCCACGATCGCAAGTTCGCATCGCCGCCTCGCAGTACCATCAGCGCATGAAATCTGCCGGTAGTGGTGCATCGTCTCAGGCCCGGTCCCAGTCGAAGGTAGTGCTCATCACGGGCGCCTCGAGTGGCATCGGGCAGCTCTGCGCCGACCACCTTCATCGATCCGGTTGGACGGTGATTGGGGCGAGTCGGCGAGGCACGTCTACCGGTACATGGCGAGCGTTGGTCATGGATGTCGATGACAACGAATCAGTTGTTCACGGTGTGGCGTCGGTTGTCGCCGAGCACGGCCACCTCGATGCGGTGATTGCTTGTGCCGGATGGGGTTTGGCAGGCGCCGTCGAGCAGACACCTCTTGCCGACGCCATTGCGCAACTCGACACCAACTTCTGGGGAACGGTACGCGTTGTTCAGGCAGCACTGCCCGTAATGCGCGAGCAGCGCAGCGGACGTCTGGTGCTGATGAGTTCTCTCGGCGGAGTGATCGCACTTCCGTTTCAGGCGTTCTACACCGCCAGCAAGTTTGCGCTTGAGGGCTACGGCGAAGCGCTTGCCTACGAGGTCGAACCGTTCGGCATCGATGTCACGCTGGTTCAGCCGGGCAATTTCCGCACAGGGTTCACGGATAGCCGTCGTCAAGTAACGCCCAGCGATGGCGACACGACATATGTCGCGGCTGCCTCGAAGGCAGTGGGTCTGATGGAACGCGACGAGATGAACGGCGCCGATCCGGCGTTGGTGGCCGCCGCTGTCGAGCGGGTGCTCAATGCCGAGCGCCCGCCGCTGCGGGTGTCGGTCGGTAAGTTCGGCGAACGCATCGGCGTCCTCGCAAAGCGGCTCTTGCCGCAACGGCTGTTCACTCGAGCAGTGCGCAGCAGCCTTGGCGTCTGATTCGCTGCGCGCTTAGCCCAGCGCAGCGTGAATCGGATCGGTGTGTCGTGGCGACACGATGCGGCCCACCAGCAACACGGCGGCGAGCACAATTCCTGAGCCAACAGTGACAGCACGCAACGAGCTGTGATCTGCCAGCGGCCCCTGGATGAAGAGCCCAATCGGATATGCGGCGCCGAGAATGAAGTTGTTCACGGCCATCGCCCGTCCGCGAAGTTCGGGAGGTGCCGACCGTTGAGTGACCGCCGAAAAACTCAGCAGAGCAGCCATGTATGCGCCGCCCGTGATCGCTAAGGCAACGGCCGCGAGCGCGATGTTGGGTGAAGCCCCGTAGAGCACCAGCGCAGGGGCGAGCACAGTGATTGCTCCGACCATTGTGCGGCGCGCGCCGAAGCGATTACACATTGCGCCCATCAACGTAGAGGTGATGACCGCACCGACGCCTTGAGCGGTCACGAGTAGCGACGTGCCACCTTGTTTGGTGTTGAACACCTTGGTGGCCATCTGCGCGATGAATCCAATGAAGGGAGCGGCAACCAGCGTTACGGCGATCATGATTGGCGCCATTGCTCGCACCGCCTCGTTGGTCCGAGCAAAGCGAAGTCCATCTCGTATCGCAGCCATGATTGATCGCTTGGTGCTCTGGTTGCGAGGCATCCGGGAAGCTGCCACCGTGGCTGCTACTGCGAGGAAGCTTGCTGCATTGCACCACAACGCGGCGGGCACTCCGCCGGCCCAAATCGCCAAGCCAGCCGCCGACGGCCCCAGGATGCGGCCGAGGTTCCACTGGGTGCTGCTCAGCCCGATTGCGGCCACAATGTGCTCTGGCGGAACCAAGTCGGGAAGCGCGGCTTGAAACGCCGGAAAGCCGATGGCGCCCACGCAACCGCCAGCCAAAGCAAACAGCGCCAACAACTCTGGCGTGGCTTCGCCAGAGGCCACGAGCAGGGCCACCGAAGCAGCGATCAACGCAGCGAAGCAGTTGGCCAAGATCATGATGGTGCGGCGCTGAAAACGATCGGCCCACGCCCCGCCCACTGGGCTCAGCAATGCCGTTGGGAGGAACCCAGCGGCGGCCACGACGCCAGACCAAGCTGCTTTTGAGGTGTCGGCGACGTAGTAGCTCAGCGCTGTCGTTTCCATCCATGTGCCCACGTTCGAAACGAGCGCTCCGACCCACACGAACAAGAACGCTCGCGACCGAAATGGAGCGAGCGAGGTAGATGCCATGCGGCTGCAAATGTACACCGATAGGACTTTCGGCCCTATCGAACTGTGTGGCTTTGGACCATAGTTTCGGACATGTTGATGTCCATGGCTCAGGCC
>CANNMD010000124.1 GCA_947505655.1 Acidimicrobiaceae bacterium
ACTCGCGATAGCGCTGCGGCGAGCTCAGCGCTATCGCCAGGAGTGCACAACAACGCGTCGACCTCGTGTGTCGCCACGTTCATGTATCCGTCGAGCGAACTGGCGACCACGTGAGTGCCAGAGGCCATTGCTTCAAGCAACACCACACCGAACGACTCGCCGCGAAGTGACGGAGCGCAGAACGCTGTCGCGCCCTTGAGATACGCCATCTTCTCGTCGTCGGTGATGCGCCCAACCCACTCGATGCGCTTGTCGGTTGCGTATTGCTGCTGAAGACGTTTGGTGTCGGGGCCGTTGCTCGCGATCACAAGACGCACGTTGGCGGGAAGCGTTACGAAGGCCTCGAGAAGAACGTCGAGGCCCTTGCGATCTTCGTGGCGGCCGCAGAAGAAAATTGTGGGGTGCTGAAACGTGTGCGCAATGGCCTCACGAAAGCGATGCAGTTCTACGCCGTTGAACAGCACTTCGTAGTCGCCACCCATGTAGCCCTGCACCAGCGCCAGCGCGTCTTTGCTGACAACAACGCGGTGCGAAATGTTGTCGGCCAAGCGAGACAGCGGCGCCGTAAGCAGCTTGTAGGACGAGGACTCCCCTGCTGCGTGAAACGTGCCAACGATGGGCGCCGGATGTAAGAACAGCGCCGTCTGGGCGGCCCCCGGCGCAAGAGGTTCGTGAACATGAAGCACGTCGAATTTTTCGTCGTTCAGGAGTTGGATCGTGCGGAACTGGGCGCTCGGATCGGGTGCGATCGGCACGACCGATCCATTCGATGCCGTGGGAAGGCTGTTGCCAACGGGGCTAACAAACGTTGCTGGCGGAGGACCGTCGCACGGACCAATGACCCGGGCTTCGTAACCCATCGAGCGAAGCTCGCGGGCGAGCCCCATCACCTGAGCTTGAACACCGCCAGGAATGCTCAGGCTGTACGGACAAACGATGCCGATGCGCAGGGTGCGTTGTTCGCGTTGAAACTGCCCCCCGTTGTCCTGCTGCACGCGCCAGACGTTACCCGCGTATGGCTGCTTGCGTTTCAGTCCAGCATTCGCACTGCCAATCGGCGCGGCTACCGTCGGCGCATGACCTCATCTGTCGACCAACTTCCCGCGCTGTCCGTCATCGGTTCGGCCAACAAGCGAACAGCGATTCTTGAACTCGCTGCAGAAGCAGAGACTCGGGGCTTCGCTGGGTTGGCGTGCCCTGGCGTTGGAGGCAACCTCGCGCTGTGCGGCTCGCTCGCGCACGTCACGAAGACCATCCCATTTTGGTCATCGATCCAACCGATCTACTTGTCGCATCCCATGGAGACGGCAGCTACCGCCGCGCATATCGCCGAGGTCAGTGGCGGCAGGTTCCGTCTCGGGCTTGGCGTGAGTCATGTGCCGATGCTCGATCGCATTGGCTTGGCAACCGGTAAGCCGCTGTCCGACATGCGCGACTACGTCGCATCACTTCGCGCAGCCTCGCGAGGCGCCGGGGCGATGCCTCCGATTCTTCTCGCCGCCCTTCGTGATCGAATGCTCGATCTAGCGGTCGAGATTGGTGACGGAGCGCTGTGGGCAAATGCCTCGCTGTCGCACACGCCCACGCAGGTTGCGCGAATTCCGGCTGAGCGCCGCAGCGAACTTCAGCTGGCCAACATGGTGCCAACCGTCATCGATGCCGACGTCAGTGCGGCTCGCGCCATTCATCGACGCACGCTCGGCGGTTACATCGTGCTTCCGAACTATCGCAACTACTGGCGCGTCGCTGGCTATGGCGACGAGATGGATGCCATTGAGGCAGCCCTCGAGCGCAGCGATCGCGATGCAGCCACAGCGGCAATGAGCGATCGTTGGATTGATGACTGCACCATTAGTGGTGATGCCGCCCACGTACGCGATCGGCTCGCAGCGTGGTACGCCACTGGCGTTACACCGATTGCAGTGATGTCGAGCACCACGGGCGGGCAAGCGAAGGCAATTCGCGAACTGTTCGACCTCTACAGCTAAGGCTCAGAACAGACTTTCGGTCGCCGAATGCGCGCTCGCACCAGAGGCGTCTGGGCCCACCTCTGCGATGAGCTCAACACCCTTATTACGCACGCTGTTCACCGCAGTTGAGACCCGGTGCATCGTAAGAATGTCGTTGGGAGCAGGACACAGCAACTGGGTAAGTTCATCGGGATCGTCGATGTTTGGGTCGAGCCATTCGTGCCACGCCGATGCCGGAAGAATCGCTGGCATGCGATCGTGAACTGACGCCATCGTGTCATTGGCGGCCGTGGTGATGATGGTGCAGCTATGCAGCCATGGGCCATCTGCGGGACCCGCCTTATCGCGCCACACCGTCCACAGACCTGCAACTGCCAGCAGGTGGCCGTCGGCTCGGTGGATGAACAGCGGTTGCTTCACGGGTTTACCTTTTGCGCTCAGCGCGGCTGTTGGTGCTGGCGCCTGCCACTCGTAGAAACCGTCAATCGGAATAATGCATCGACGCTTGCGGAGAAGCCCTTTGAACGACGGCTTCTCGGTGAGCGTCTCGGCCCGCGCATTAATCATCGACGAGCCGATCTTGATGTCCTTCGCCCAGACGGGCACCAGACCCCAATGGAAGGCTCGCACTGCGGGCCCCTCGCTGTCTTCGTTCACCACTGCGTACACGTCGGTGGTTGGTGCCACGTTGTAGTTCACGGGCAAGGGGTCTCCCTCGAACGAGGCGCCGAAGAAATCGGCAATTTGTTGAGGGGTGCTGGTAGATACAACGCGTCCACACACGCTTCGTACGGTATCAAGCGGGTGCCGTCGGCTACGTTTCTGACATGCCGTCAGATTTGAGGAAAAGGAAGACGCAATGACAGAACTCGGCTTTTTGCCCTTCGACGCAGACAACCATTACTACGAGGCAACCGACGCCTTCATCCGCCACATCGACCCGTCGATGGCCAAGCGATGCATGCAGTGGGTCGAGCTCGATGGTCGTCAACGCTTGCTTGTTGGCGGCGCAATCAACCGGTTCATTCCGAACCCAACGTTTAATCCGGTCTCGAAGCCAGGCGCGCTCGATTTGTACTTCCGCGGCAAAGTGGCTGGTTCAGATCTCAAGTCAATGTTCGGCGAACTCGATCAAATCAGCCCTGCCTATCGCGACCGCGATGCTCGCCTCGCGCTGATGACCGAACAAGGGCTCGATGCGGCTTTCTTCTTCCCCACCCTCGGCGTCGGGATGGAAGAGTCGCTCAAGCACGACATTCCGGCGCTGACCGCTGCGTTTCGCGCATTCAACCGATGGGTCGACGACGACTGGGGCTTTGCCTACAAGAACTCGATTTACGCAGCGCCGTACATCACCTTGGCCGATCCGCAGTGGGCGCTCGAAGAACTCAATTGGGCTATTGGTCGCGGCGTGCGCATCATCGTGATGCGCACCGCTCCGGTGCCGGTTGCTGGCGGACTCACCCGCTCCCCCGGCGACCCGATGTACGACCCGTTCTGGGCGCGTGCCGCCGAAGCAGGCGTCACGGTTGCGTTCCACTCGGGCGACGCGGGCTACGGCAAGTACATCGACGACTGGGAACCAGGCGGCGCTTTCGAGGCCTTCAAATTCTCGGCGCTGCGCACTATCACAGGCGATCGCGCCCCATTCGACATGTTTGCAGCGCTCGTGTGCCACGGCGTGTTCTCTCGTCACCCCGACCTTCGTTGCGCCAGCATCGAAGCCGGCAGCGAATGGGTGCAGCCGCTGCTGAAGAAGTTCAAGAAGGCCTACTCGCAGAACCCATACATGTTCCCGAGCGATCCGATCCAGCAGTTCCGTGACCATGTGTGGGTGGCGCCGTTCTACGAAGACGACATTCGTAATCTGGCCGATTCCATCGGTACCGAGCGCGTGCTGTTTGGAAGCGACTACCCCCACGCCGAGGGCCTCGCTGTACCGGTTGCGTTCATCAACGATCTTCACGGCTTCACCGACCAAGAGGTTCGTCTCATCATGCGCGACAACGCTCGCGAACTGATCGGAGCCTGATCATGACAATGCCAGCAGTTGGACCCGGCGGTCTCGGCATCATCGAAACGATGATGGGATTCCCCGACCCAGACCCCCGTCATCTCTACGAGTTCTTCCGCCCCAACATCAAAGATGTTGCGAGCAAAGAGACCATGTTTCCGGTGGAGTATTTGTTCAAGGGCAACGTGCCCGGAGCAATGCCCGAAACCCTTGATCCCATCGAGGTTGCCATCAACACGATGGACCATTTCGGTATCGAGCGTTCGCTCATCGGCATCGAGGGCGAGGTAGGGCAAAAGGCGATGCGTCTGCACCCAACGCGCTTTATTCCTTCACTGTCAGCCGACGGCAATAAGGGCGTCGACGAAGTTCGCAAGATCCGGCGCGCGCACGAAGAGTTCGGCCTCAAGGCAGTGGGCACATTCCCCGCAGGCTGCCATCCGCAGATCCCTATCGATCACGCGCGTTGGTATCCCATCTACTCGGTATGCGCCGAACTCGGCATTCCCGTGTTCATCTGCGCAGGTATCCCTGGACCACGTTTGCCGAGCATGTGCCAGCACGTAGAACTGCTCGACATTGTTTGCTACGACTTCCCTGAGCTCAACATCGTGACCCGTCACGGTTGCGAGCCGTGGACTGAGCTCGCTGTGAAGCTCATGCTCAAGTGGCCGAACCTGTACTACAGCACCAGCGCCTTTGCGCCTCAGCATTACAACCAGCGCATTATCGATTACGCCAACAGTCGTGGCGCCGACAAGATCATCTACGCGGGCTATTGGCCGATGGGTCTTACCTACGAGCGCATCATGGGCGACATGCCCAAGGTCCCGTTCAAGGATCACGTCTGGCCAAAGTTCTTGCGCGAAAACGCAATGCGGGTACTCGGTCTCGACTGAGCCCCATCTACCGCGTGACGGTTGCGGCTAACCCACAGCCCACGTGTTCACGGCATACGCTCCGTTGGCGTTCACCTGAACGACTGCATCAGAGGTAACCACTGGCGTGCCCGTGGTGGTCATGCTCTTCAGGCGCAGCACCAACTGAGTCACCACTTCGGACACACCGATCTTGAACTTGGCTGGGCTGTCTCCAGGAACTTCTATGGATCGGGCCAACACGCCTCCTTCGAAGTTGATCGCTGCGTTCGTGCCGAGTCCGGCACCAATCGAGATCAAAAATCGTCCTTGCGGCACACCGACATATCCAGGCACCGAGACGGTCGCTGCAATCGGCTGGGTGAGATTGACCTCGACGATTGCGGCGTTGTCGGGGACAGCAGGCACCAACGTTGACGGCCGATACTTGTTGAGCGTTGCCGCCCCAAACGTGGTGGCGCCGGTAGGTGCCAGCGAATACGGCACGTACAACACGCCCGACTGCTCAAGGTCGCCTATTGAATTGTTCAGGTCCGAGTTCGGCAATTCGCCGTTTACCGACATGATGTTCACCGTCGCCGACGGCAATGTGTTCGTGTCGGTAGCGCTCACATAGCGCTGGTTGAACACCAGGCTGATCGAGTCGGTCGCTGCACCGGTGTAGGGCTCAGAGTTCTTCACCACAAGGCGTCCGGCCATACCGAACACGAAGGTTGAGCCGAGCCCGGTGATGTTGTGCGTCGCCGGAGCGTTTTCTGCATAGAACGCAGCGAACTGATCGGTGGTGCAGCCCTCAACCCCGCCGCCACCGACGACGACATTTGCGTTGTCAGTGATCATGATCGAGTTCTCGAAGTAGTAGATGCCGGAAGCGAAGTAGACCGGAGTCGAACCCGTGATCACGATGGGGTCGACGTACGTGCCGGGGAAGTACACCTTGCAGGCATCGAACCCCTCGGCCATGTTGTATGCCGTTGCCGAACGAGGGCTCAGCGCGTGCACCGGCAGGTTCGGTGACCAAATCGTGTCGATGCTTCGGGTGAGACTCGCCACATTGCGCCACTCACGAATATCGCTCTGCCCAGAGCCCGGGTACACCGCGTGAACGTTGGCGGAACTTGGCGTATAGGCCCCAGGGAGTGCAATACCTGCCTGTAACGAGGTCGTTCCGTACGGCCGTTTGGTTTCGTCCTCGGAGTAGTTCACTGCCATCAGCGCGCACGTGGTTGCTACCGGCACCCGCAGCGATGGACTGGCGAGAACGGGGTTGAGGTTCACCCCGGCTTTGTCCTGATTGCAGGCCTTGAACAGCGCCACAGGATCAGCGAGAGCCGTGCGCAAGCCGCCCTTCACTGCCTCAAGCCGTTGCGCCTTATTGTCAACCAGTCGGCTGGCTCGTGTAACCGAAACTGCGTAGGTGAGCATCGGGGTCACGATCAAGGTGGCAACAATGATGGCCACCAAAGACATGATGAGCGCCGAACCGTCGTCGCTGGCGCCCATCGTGCGTTGCGCTTTGCTTGCCTCGAGTCTGCGCTTGAACATGTTCATCGGGTCACCGTCTGCACGCATGACACGGCCTCGTTGGCCGACACCTTGACTCGAATGCCCGAGAAGATCGGGCTGGCGGTTGACACCAACGTGACTGCTCGCGGTGTAACGCCTGCCTTACAGCTCCACGTTCCAGACGTGTAGCCCGAAAGGTCCGAAAGGTTCAACGGCTGAATCTCGACAGTTCGGAACGTTCCATCGCTGATGTTGAGGTCGAAGGTGCCGCTCGAGAACTGCTTCGTGGTCGTGATGACGGTCATGTCTGACACGATCGCGTTGCCAGCCGCGTCGGTCAGAGCGGTTTTTTGGTAGGTGAACGGATCTGCGGCCGATGTGCTGCCCACCTTGGTTTGCAAGGTCAACGTGCCGCCGCACTGCGACAAAGCGATGGTCTGCAGAGCGAGCCCGAAGTCGGTGTAGTCGGGCGAGATATACATGTTTGCGGTAAGCGCATTGGTGTACTCGCCGCCAACCAGGGTTGCGGGCACGCCCGTGTCTGAGTTGGCCACCAGCCTCGCCAAAATCTTCGCGCCGGTGACCGTTGAGGTCACGGCCGCGTCGTAGGCGGTGTATGGCGCGCTGTACTGCTTGGCCGAGCGCGACCAGCTGGCATCGCTGCTGCTGTAGCCCGTGCTGCTCGTAGTCACCGGATCCGAGAGCGAGTACGGCGACGTGTAGCTCTTACCGGTCCACCCGTCGGATGAATCGCTGTCAGGCTGCCCCGGATTCGCAGCGGTGTAGAGGCTCTGGTTCGTCACGGTTGGCACAGCATTCGTCGCCCATGAGGTAGTTGGGTTGGCGATAGCCGAATCTGTCAGGTTGACCGATCGAGCAAACGAGTACGGTTCGCTGAACGCAGCTCGTGATGAGCTCGAGAGTGATGTGGATGATGTAGCCGAGGTGTTGATTTCCCAATACGTGTAGGGCGACGTGTATTGGCGACCCGCAGACCAGCCGTCACTTCCATCGTTCACCGGGTTCGCAGCGACATCTTGGGCGGTGAACAAGGTCAAGTTGGTCGAGCCCGTTGATGGAGCCGTCCAAGTGGTGGCCATGTCTTGCGACGCAATC
>CANNMD010000125.1 GCA_947505655.1 Acidimicrobiaceae bacterium
AAGCCCGCAAGGGGGCCCCATTCGTTATTCATCAGCCAGCTTCCTCTTCGCATCGCTTTGGAGATAGATCAACCACAACGATAAGGGAGCCAGCGGCAGTATTACATGTACCTCGGTACACCTACGCCTTGAGGCACGCCAGCAGGCATGCGACCACGCCCGCCTTTGTCGATGAGCACATCAGTAAGCGTGCGATCAGCGTGTTGCGACCGCCAAACCAACATCGCCTGCGCATGCCCAAGCACCACCGCCGGGTCAACAATTTGGGTGCGACCGGTGGGGTCATTGGCGAGATCGAAGCACAACCACGACCCATCGCCGAACTGAACATACGAAGTCGATGCGTCGCGACGAACCGCGAGGTGTTGGCGCTCGAGGCGCCGATCCCACGGCCATTCATTTGGCTCGTCGGTGATGTAGATATCGCGCCAATCGAACTCCCAGTGAGCTGCATCACGCCACCATGGCGGCGCTTCGCCACGCAAGAACGGGGTGAGCGGCAGACCATCGCACTGGGCCGGCACCGGAGCACCGATGGCATCGCAGATAGTGGGGAACACATCGATGTTCTCGGTGAACTCATCGACCACCGAACCGTGGGCCTGAGGTTGCTGCGGATCACGAACGATTCCGAGGATGTGGTAGCTCTGCTCGAAATAGCCCACCTTTTGAATCAGCCCGTGATCGCCAAGCTGTTCGCCGTGGTCGGCTGTCACGATGATCAGCGTGTCGTCCCACATACCGCGCTCGCGCAGCTCGGCCCACAGACGACCGAGTTGATGATCGACCTCGCTGATCATGCCGTAGTACTGGGCCCGCAATGCGCGCATCTTGGCTTCGTCGGTAGGAGCCGCGGTAGCGCCGAACTGCATCGCGAAATCGTGCAACGGGTGACGCGACTCGGCTGGCTCGATGGGCATGGTCACATCGGCAGGTTCGTACATCGTTGCGAAGTGGCCGGCCGCCGCGTATGGCGGATGCGGGCGCAAGTAGCTGAGGTGCGCGAACCATGGCTGGCTCTGGTGACCGATCCATTCGATGGCGTTGTTGGTGAGGAACGCCGAAACACTGTGCTCGGCCGGACGCTCGGGCTCGCGAGCCAACTCTGGGTATGCCGTGCCGAGATCGGTGTAGCCAAGATCACGCAGCCACTGCAGCCACGGCTCGTGATCGTCGGGAAGGTGAAGCACTGCGTCGAAGCCCGGCAGCACGCCGGTGTAGTGCTGCAGCCGGGGATCATCAGGACCGGTGACGTCGCGCGGGTCAACGCTTTGATCGGTGTAACCAAACAGCGCTGGCTCGTATCCGTGGCGACGCGCCGCAAGGGCCACGTTGTCAAACCGCGCGTCGAGCGGGGTGCCGTTAGCGACCACGCGGTTGTTCATCTGATACATGCCGGTGTACAAGCTGGCCCGACCCGGGCCGCAGGGCGCCGCTTGGCTGTAGTGCCGATTCAGACGCACACCATTGCGAGCGAGTTCGTCGAGATGGGGGGTGCGGACCAACGGGTGGCCAGCCGCCGACAGACAGTCACCACGAAACTGGTCGAGGGTAATCAGCAGCACGTTCATTGGCGGTGAACTTAGTTCGCACTACCGAGACGCACCGCAACGCACCACTAGGTTTGTGCCCGAACAGATGCACGAGGAGACGCCCATGGCCGGCCAAGTACGAATTGATATCGACGGCACGATCGCGACCATCACCAACGACAATCCCGACAAGCACAATGCGTTCGACGACGACATGGATGCTCAACTGTTTGAGATTCTCGCGTCGCTCAGTCCGGCCGTGCGAGCCATCATCTGGCGAGGCGAGGGTAAGTCGTTCTCGTCGGGTCGCGACGTTGCCTCCATCGGCACCAACGTCAGCGAGTTGTCGCATCACGAACTCATGCGCCGCGGCCACCGCGGCATTCAGCAACTCTGGAACATCGACGCTCCCGTCATCGTTGCCTGCAAGGGCTGGGTGATGGGCGGGTCGTTTCAGCGAGCGCTCCTGTGCGACATCCGCGTTGCTGCCGAAGGCACTCGGTTCCGGCTGCCCGAGACCACCTACGGAGTCATCCCCGACACAGGCGGCGTCGCCGTGTTGCATCAGATGTGCGGCGCAGGCGTGGTCAGCGACATGGTGCTCACCGGTCGGGTGATGACCGCCGACGAAGCGCTCTCACACGGCATCGTGAGCCGTGTAGTTCCCGAAGCCGCGCTCGATGCAACCGTTCGTGAGATGGCCGAGCAAATCGCGGCCGCCCCAGCCGTGACCATCAAGCTCGCCCGCACGGTGTTGCGTCACCTCTCTCAACCAGCAGTGCGCGCCTCAATGGACGACGAAATGATCTACCAAACGTTCCTCAACCGATCCGACGACTTCGCCGAATTCCGCGCAGCACGCGCCGAATCACGACCCGCCAACTACACAGGGAGCTGAGATGTACCAGGGACTTCCTGAACCACCACCAATCGGCGCGTCGGCATTGCCCGACGGCACCTACGACGGCGCCACGGTGTTCATCACCGGTGCTGGCACCGGATTGGGCAAAGCCATCGCCACCGAGTTCGCTCGGCTCGGCGCAGCAATCGTGATCGCATCTCGCAAGCCTGAGCATCTCGAGGCCGGCGCCGAAGCAATCGCTGCAGTGGGGGCACGCTGCCTCACGGTGGCATGCGATATCCGCGAGCCCGACCAGATTGCTGCGGCGTTCGACACGGCGCAGAGCGCGGGGCTGACGCCGACGATTCTCATCAACAACGCGGCCGCCAACTTTCCGGTGCCTGCCGAAGACATGTCGCCAAATGCGTGGCGCACGGTTGTCGACATCACGCTGAACGGCACCTATTTCTGCGCCCGCGAGTTCGCCCGTCGCCACCTCGATGCGGGTACGCCGGGCTCCATCGTGAACATCGGCGCAACCTACGCATGGACCGGCGGGCCGGGCTTCGCGCACTCGTCGGCCGCCAAGGCAGGCGTGAAAAATCTCACCGAAACGTTGGCTGTCGAATGGGGCCCCTACGGCATTCAGGTCAACGGACTCGTGCCCGGGCTGATGCCGCACGAAGACATGACGGCCGATATCCAAAGCAACCTCGCACGCACCAACGACAAAGACGCCTGCCAACCCGCCATGCGTGTGGGTCGTCCGCGCGAGTTGGCTTGGGCCGCCACATTTTTGGCGTCGCCCTACGCGCGATTTATCTCGGGCCACACCCTGGTTGTCGATGGCGCCAACTGGCAACGTCGAGCACTCACTATGCCCGAGGTCGTTCCGGTGCGCGAACAAATGGGTCGTCCACCCTTCACGCTGTAGGCAACGTTCGTCCCGATCGCATCAACCACCGCGCAGTACGGTCACGTTCATGCGCGTAGATGTGATGGCCTTCCCTCGACCACTGGCCGAGACCAGCGCGGTCGCCCGCGATATTGCCGACGCCGGCTTCAACGGCGTGCTGTTCACCGAAGGTGGCCGTACGGCGTTCTTGTCGGCAGGCGTCACCGCCGTAGCCGCGCCGTCGCTCGAGGTGTCTACCGGAGTCGCCGTTGCGTTCCCGCGGAGCCCAATGGTCACTGCGCAGATTGCCTGGGAGTTGCAAGAAGCCACCAGCGGTCACTTTCGCCTCGGACTCGGCACCCAGGTTCGCACCCACGCTGTTCGTCGATTTTCCGCGCCGTTCGATCCACCCGGCCCGCGCTTGCGCGATTACGTGCGCGCCGTGAAGGCTTCGTTCGCTGCGTTTCAGGGCGAGCCACTGGCCCACTCGGGTCCGTACTACGAGCTCAGCTTCATGACCCGCCAATGGTCGCCTGGCCCCATCGCGTTTCCAGCACCATATGTCGATATCGCCGCGGTCAATCCGTGGATGCTGCGCATGGCGGGCGAGGTTGCCGATGGCGTACACATTCACCCCATTGGCGAACCCGGCTACCTGCGCCGCACGGTGAAACCCAATCTGGCGGCGGGTGCCCTGGCCGCAGGCCGCGACGTGAACGACATCGCCACCATCGTTCCGGTGATGTGCGTGGTGGGCGACACCGAAGCCGAGCGCGCCCACGACCGCGAGCACATGCGCAACATGCTTGCGTTCTACGGCAGCACACCCAACTACGCGTTCGTGTGGGACGACGCTGGGTTCGAGGGCACTACGGCGCGTATCCGCGAGAAGCAAAAGGCTGGCGACATGGCCGGCATGGCTGCGCAGATCACCGACGAACACATGGCCGTGTTCACCACCGAATCCACTTGGGACGGTCTCGCCGAAGCCCTGCGCGCGAAGTACTCAGGCTTGGCCTCACGACTGGTCTTCTACAACGCCATTCAAGAACGCGAAACATCACCCGAGCGATTCCGCCGCTACGGCGAGGTTGCACGCCAACTCTCTGCCGAGCACAGCCAGTAACGAGTCACCTCGCACGCAGGCCCGCGGGGTAGCCTGCCAGCGTGGCTGGCGATCTCGTATATGCGTTTCGAGTGATGCGGTTGCCTCTGCTCGACGCGGGCGGGTCTGCAATCGGTCGTATCGAAGACATCGTGATTGTTCCGTCGCGCGCCGGCACGGCTCCACGCGTGGTCGGATACGTAGCAACCAGTCAGCGCCGTCGCATTTTTGTCAACGCTTCGCGCTTCAGCACCATCGATGGCGAAGGCGCGCGTTTGCGCAGTTGGGACGTCGATCTGCACCCGTTCAAGCCCAAGCCCGGCGAGCTTTTGGTGGGCAAAGACGTACTCGACAAGAAGATCGGCGACGAAACGGTCAGCGACATCGCCATGCGCAGCACCACCGACGGCCGCACCACCTACTGGGAGCTCGCCAAGGTGCGCTTGTCGCGCCGCAACGCCTTGCGCCGCCGACCCAGCGTTCGTCTGGTCGACTGGACCGAGGTGCCAACCCTGTTCGGCACCGGCGCCCCCATGGCTGCCGAAGCCGCGAGCATGCGCGACATGCACCCCAGCGATGTGGCCATCATCGTGCGCACCTTGCCGATGGGCCAGCGCAAGCAGCTCGCCGAAGCAATGGACGACGATCGCCTCGCCGACCTGCTCGAAGAACTTCCCGAGGCCGAGCAGTTGCGCATCATCGAAGGCCTCGACCTCGATCGACTCGTCAGCGTGCTCGACGAAATGGAATACGACGACCTTGCCGACCTGCTCGCCGAAATGCCCGGTGAGCAACGCACGCGCATTCTCGACGCAATGGACGAAGACGACGCGGCCGTGATGCGCCAACTGTTGTCGTACGAAGAAGGCACCGCCGGTGGCTTGATGACTCCCGAGATCATCATCCTTGGCCCAACAGCCACGGTGGCCGAGGCGCTCGCCCAGATTCGCGACCCCGATTGGCTGGTCAGCATCGCCGCACAGGTGTTTGTGGTTCGGCCTCCCTATCGTCCGCCAACGGGCACCTATCTCGGTGTCGTGCACTTTCAGCGCCTGTTGCGCGAGCCGCCAGGCACCGAGCTTGGGCAATGCCTCGAGCAAGAGCCCACCATCACGCCCGACATCCCCGACCACGAGGTCGCCGAGAAGTTGGCCAGCTACAACATGCTCGCCGTGGGTGTCTGCGATGGCGCAGGCCACCTGCTGGGCGCCATCACCGTCGACGACGTGCTCGACCGCACGCTGCCTACCGGTTGGCGCCAGCGCCGCCGCAGTAACTCGCCCGCGCTCACCGGCGCTGGGGGTGTCGTCAGCGAGGGTCGCCCCAAATGACCCGTCGTAGCGACCTCAGTTCACCACGCCAAGGCCGCCGCTTCGGTCTGCACTATGACCCCGAAGCATTCGGTCAGTTCAGCGAGACCATTGCGCGCACCTTGGGCACCGCCCGCTTCTTGGTGTGGCAAAGCGGAACCATCATCTTGTGGTTCGCGTTCAACTGGCTTGCGCCATCGAGTGCCAAGTTCGACGATCCGGCTCAGGGCTGGGTGCGACTCACGATGGTGCTGTCGTTGCAGGCCGCGTACGCCGCGCCGCTCATTTTGCTCGCCCAAAATCGCCAAGAGCAACGCGACCGCACCGAGCTCGATCTCGACCGCAAGGTCACCGAACGCACCCAAGCCGATACCGAGTTCTTGGCCCGCGAAATTTCGAGTGTTCGTCTGGCGCTCGCCAACGTTGTCACCACCGAAGATCTCACCGATCACCTCGAGCGACTCACCGATGCGGTCGAGCGGATGGCATTGCGCCTCGATCTGTTCGAGGCTCAGGCCTCACACACCGTTGCGCTCGATCAACCCCGCGCCGACTAACGGCACTCGGCACACACGCCGAGCAAATCGAGGCGATGGTGACGCAGTTCGAAACCGTGCAGCGTTGCCAGGCCGCTGAGCGACTCGTCAAGCGCCGACTCCACAGCATCAGGAATCTGCACGTCGCGCACGGTGCCGCACACCTCGCAGATCAAGTGGTGATGATGGCCGGCAAGGTCTTCGGCCAACTCGAAGCGAGCCCATTCGTCGTGGGTGACCACTTTGGCCGTAACGCCAACCTGCTCGAGCACAGCCAGGTTGCGATACACCGAGCTTTGCGACAATTCGGTATGCAGTTCCAAGATGTGGGGAATCGTTACTGGATGATCTGCCCGGGCGAGGATGTCTACCAACCGACGCCGCAACGTTGTGTATCGCTGATCTCCTGCAGCCAAGCGGGTTGCAGCGATCTGGTGCACATCGAGACTCATCGCGCCACGCCGGTGAACTCATAGATACGCACGCCATCGGCTTGCACCGCTGCCACGAACGCAGCCGTTGGCAGTGCCTCGTCGCCCATCACCACAACGCCTCGTTGCGGTGAGTCGAGAAGCACCCAACGTGTCATCACGGCGGCAACGACCGAGGCAGCAAATCCGCTGCGCACCGCGACGCCCGCGATGATTGTTTCGCGTGCGCCGTTGGCCAGCGCACCACGAACCTCAACTCGCAAGCCGCCAAGACCACCTTCGGCGTGGGGTGGTCGCAGCATTGGCAGCCGGGCGGTAAAGCGGTCGCGGCGAGTAGCCGACATGCGCGCACTCAACCGGCCCGCCGTAGCGAACACTCGGTGCAGCAAGAGAGGGTCAGGCATTTCGGCGCGGTAACAGTCGTACGAGTTCACCGGTTCGGGGAACCAACACAGTTCGCGGCCAGCCCCGGCAGGGCGACGCACCCACTCACCGTCGTGATAACCCAGCGATGTACCGCCCAGTGCCCGATGATGCTGGCGGGCGCACGCCGGGCCGCTGGTGCCATGCATGGCCACGTGTACTTCGTCGACCACGTGGAGTTGCTCGGCCAGATGGCGTGCCAACAATCCCGACAGGCCAGGAGCCATTGCGGCGCCGACCACCAAGGTTGCGTCGTTCACACGGGCGCGATGATCGAGTTCAAGCAAAGCGCGCACATCGTCGAGATCGTCGCTGAGCGACACAACCGACACACCGTTTGCCAGCAGCCGTGCCGCAAGGTCGGCGTGCGGCGCCGGATGTGCGAGCACCACCACATCGGC
>CANNMD010000126.1 GCA_947505655.1 Acidimicrobiaceae bacterium
TACGTTCTGGGCACGGCAGCGATGTTTGGCGTGTCGGCCGCGTACCACCGCCTGCGTTGGACTCCTCGAGTGCGAGTGCTGATGTCGAAACTCGACCACTGCACGATCTTCCTTGCGATTGCCGGCGCGTACACACCGGTTGCCGTCGTGGGACTCAGCGGCAACTACCAGCTTGTGGTGCTCTGCATCTCATGGGGTGGTGCCGTCGTTGGTATCTCGTTGCAGTGGCTGCCGTTTCATCTGCCGCGTTGGCTCTTTGCCGCCGTGTATGTGCTGGTGGGTTGGTCGGCGATGTTTGCCTTCACGCAGCTCTACAACGGGCTCGGGCCGTTGGGCTTTTCGCTCATCCTTGGTGGCGGCGTGGCGTACACAATCGGCGCCTTGGTCTATGCCCTCAAGCGCCCTGATCCGTGGCCGCAGGTGTTCGGCTACCACGAGGTGTTTCACGTGTTCACCATCATCGGCGCCGGGTTGCATTTCGCAGCGATCTACGGCGTGGTGCTGTCAAAGCTCTAGGCCTCCTCGGCGCTCTCGCCGAGTTACGCCTCGGGCAGCAGCACGCCCGGGTTGAGCATGTTGTGTGGGTCGAGGCTGGCCTTCAGAGATCGAAGTGCGTCTACTTCTGCGGTTCCGCGTTGGGCAACGAGCCAGTGCGTCTTGGCGATGCCGATACCGTGCTCGGCGCTGATGGCGCCGCCTCGTGAGATGACCATCTGCAAGACCTGATCGGTAATGGTTGCAGCCGCTGAGCCAGCATTGAGTGTGTTGAGGTGCAGGTTGCCCTCGGCCAGGTGACCGAAGTTGATCAGGGTTGACTGCGGTGCCAAGTGGCTGATGAGCGCTTCGATGTCGGTGGTGGTTTGGCTCAGCACGCCGAGCGGCAACGCCACATCGAGCTTCAGTGGAACACCACGATGGTTGATCGCTGTGGTTACGTTGTCGCGCAGCTCGAGCAGTCGGCCGCGCGCTGTCTCGTCGGTTGCAACGGCAGTGGAGCTTGCAGGTGCGTAGAGGGCGAGGACCCGCATCAATTCGTCTTGTTGCTCGGAGTTTCCGGCGCACTCAATGAGTAGGTACGCGCCTGCGTCAGCGGGTATCGGACATGTGCGCTGCAGGTGTTCGCAGACCAACTCCATCGCCGGCGGCATCAGCAGTTCTACCGAGTCGAGTTGCGCGAGTTCACGACGCAGCGCTGGCAAGAGATCGAGTGCTGCTGCGAGAGATGGCAGGCCGACCAACGCCGTAGCTGTGTGGCGATACCAGGGCACCAGTTTGAGGCGCACCGCAGTGATGATTGCCAGCGTTCCTTCGCTGCCGCACAGCAGGGACGGCAGGTGCAAGCCGATGGTTTCTTTCGGCAGCCCCGAGAGCGACCCAATGATTTCGCCGTTGGCGAGCACGGCTTCGATGCCAGCAACTTGGGCGCGCATGGTGCCGAAACGGATAACCCGTGACCCGCCAGCGTTGGTTGCAACGGCGCCACCAATGGTGGCCGAATCTCGTGAAGCAAAGTCGATTGCGAGATCAAGGGCGACAGTGCGAGCGTGATTTCGCGCAGCAGCAAGCGTGACGCCAGAGCCGACGGTGACCTGTGATGCGCCAGTATCGACAGGGTCGCACCGGGTGAGCCGAGCGGTGGACACGATCACTTCGTGATTGCGAGGAACGCTGCCGCCGACGAGTCCGGTGTTGCCGCCTTGGGTCACGATGGCAGCGTTGTGCGCCGCGCAGATGCGCACAACAGCGGCAACCTCATGGGTGTTGCCCGGGCGCACAACGAGGCGACTTGCGCCATGAAATCTGCCGGTCCAATCGGTTTCGTAGCTCGCGCGCATGTCGGGGTCAACCAACACATGACCCGCCCCCACCACAGCTTGCAGTTCGCGGCACAGCGCGTCGGGCGACGGGCTCATCAGCCGACGATGGTGGCCCCGGCGGGGAGATCGCCGAGCAGGGCATCGCTGATCCAACAACGTGTGAGATGCAACGTGCTGCGAATACGCACCACCTTTTTCGGTTCGGTGATTGCCCGGCCGCACATGCTGAGCGCTGCCTTGATGCAGGCTTCTTCGTCGGGCAGCACCATCGGCATGCGGCTGCGACGGACGCCGCTGGGGCCGGCCGTGAAGCAGTTCACGTAGGTCTTTTGCCAGTCGATGGTGTTGGCCAACGATGCCGGAATGAAGTCGGCCAAGCCAATGCCCAACACGTTGCCGCCGCTGACCTCGGTGATGTCGAGCATCACGATGGTGGCCACGCGCGGCGATGTGAAATCGTCGAGGCCATGTACCCAAAAGCGTCCGGTGACATTGGGGTCCATGGTGGTGCCGCTGATGTCTTTGCCGCCCTGCTCGATGATGAGCACGTCGATCTCGTCGAACGGCAGCGCCGGCACAAGCGCCTTTGCGTAGTCGAGCAACTGGCGTTCGGCCTCGCCGCCCACGTCGTTGGCCGTGAAGCCTTCGACCCGAACAACCTCACCTGCCGCCGACTCGACAGTGGCAACGCCACCCAGCAGCCGACCGGTCGAGCGCAACGCGTCGATGCCGCGCAGCAAACGCTCGCGCATCTCTTCTGGACCACATGCGTGGATCTGCGCGGCGCCGGGCTGCTTGCCAAAACCAACGACGGCCATCTTCGTGCAGCCGCTTTCGATGGGGCCGTGAAAGCAGGTGTGAGGCTTCACGCGATTCACCGGCAGAATGCGATCGGCGCCTGCCGCGTGTGCGTCGAGATATAGCGGCATGCCATCGTCGGTGCGGGCGACCTCGACGGTTTCCATTGTGGCGCGGATCTCGGCGCCCATCGCCTGCTCGGTCATGCCCAGCACCTCGAGCATCGCTCGTTGCCCGTCGGCGGTGGCACCGCCGTGGCTGCCCATTGCGGGAACCACAAACGGTTCGGCACCAAGGTCGCGTAGGCCCAAGATGGTCCCGCGCAGCACATCGACGCGGTCGCTGAGCCCGCGGCTGCCGGCACCAACTGCCACGGTCATGCCCGCAGTGACATCGTTGGCGAGCCGTTGGGTAACGGCCGCGCGGGCCGCACCGGCCACATCGTTGATAGCTGGCGGCGACGGAATTGCTAACGAGACCTCGTGCAGTTTTGGAACCACGATGCCTGGGTTGAAGGGGAGTTCAATGCCCTTCGAGAGCTGTTCCCACGGATTCGCTGATGCCATGGCGTGACTGTACAACCATGCCATTGAGCCAACGAAGGGGCGGTGCTCAGCCAGCCGGATTGGCTGCGAGATGGTCGAACCGCCCCGCCGGTCGGATCTTGCGATAGGCCTCGACAGTGGGAGCAAGTTCGGTTGGCGCCGCACCGTGCAAGATCACACCGTCGGCGCCGAGATCGAGTTGGCGCAGCACCGCAGCGGCACATTGTTCTGCCGAACCGGTGGCCGCCGGAGCCAGCCATTCATCGGGAATCAGCGTGGCGACGTGTTCGAGTTCGCTGGTGGTTGCCTTGCCGTCGAACGCACCGCGGAAGCCAGCCACAAATGGGTCGGCACGGAATCGTTCGAGCACTGCCGGATCCCAGTTGTTGGTGCGCACCATCAAGTCGCCGTAGCCCTGCAGATATGTGGCCAATCGCCCCACGGTCTTCTTCAAACGCACGTCTTCGGGGATCCAATCACCAATGGTGGCGAAGCAACTCCAGACCCGCACAGAGTCAGGATCGCGGCCCGCTTGCTCGGCTGCGCGCTTCACGCCAGCGACGCAGCGCTGCAGGGTTTCGTCGGTGAAGAAGGTATGCAGGATTACGCCGTCGAATGCCCGGCCGCCGAGCGCCAGCGACTGCGGTCCGAACGCCGTGAGCATCAGCGGGATGTCTTCGTCGAACTCGGTATCGAGGGCGAGTAACGGAAACTTGCCGCAGGGTCCGTCGTGCCCAAACACCACTTCGCCCTTCCAGAGGCGGCGCATCAGGCCAGCAAAATCTTCCATCTGCGCCGTTGTGATGTGATCCATGCCGAACGCATCGAAGAGTTTGTCGATGCCGCGGCCGAGGCCCAGCGCGAAGCGACCGTTGGTCATGCGATGCATCGTGGTGGCGTAGCTGGCGGTGACGATGGGGTGGCGAGTGTTGTGGTTGGTTGCACCGGTGGCGATGCCCAAGGTCTCAGTGACGGCCGCTGCCGCGCCGCTGATGGTGACGATCTCTTTCACGTTGAACCGCTCGGACAAAAACACCGAGCCGAAACCCATTGCTTCACCATCGCGGCATTCGTCGAGCAGATCGCGTGGCGACTTTGGTGCGCCGGCAAGGCCGTAGAAACCGAGTTCGTTCAATTGTGGTGCTGCAGCCTGATTCACGATGTGAACCGTATCGAACACATCGGCTTCGGCCGATACCCTTCGTGGCCATGACCCGCCCCAGCGACCAATGGCCCGTGGGCGGTAGCTACACCTTTGGTGGACGCCAGGGACGCATGTCGCCCACGCGTCAACGCGCGTTCGATCACTTGGTTCCGCAGTATCTGCTCACGTTGCCCGTGGTAGCCGCCGAGCGACTCATCGTCGAGATTGGTTGCGGCAAGGGCGAGGCCACAGCCGCCATGGCGCCAGTTGATTCTCCCGCAACAGTGATCGCCTGCGAGCCCAACGAAGCAACGATGGCGCATCTCGCCACGCTGCTCGATGCCGACAACATCACCAACGTTCATCTCTGGATCGGCGATGCATTCGATCTGTTGGCCCACCTCGGCCCTCAGGCCGTTGATGAGATCAGAGTGTGGTTTCCCGATCCGTGGCCGAAGCCGCGTCATGCACACAAGCGACTCTTTACGGCGCTACGCCTTGGCCTCATTGTCGATGCCTTGCGTGTGGGTGGGGTGTTGCGAGTGGCCACCGACGACGCGGCCTACGCCGATGAGGCGCTCGAGGCAATTGCCAACGAACCTCGGCTGATCGGCGGCCGGGTCGAGCGACCAGCGCAACGGCCGATCACCACGTTTGAGGCTCGAGGGCACCGCGATGGCCGCGACCCCGTGGACATCGAGGCGACCAGACGGTCGTAAGAACGACCGCTGGGTTACGAAGAGAAGAGTTACGAAGCGATGAGGCGAGTCGCGTCGAGTTGGCGCAACCGAGCGCTGGCCTCTTTGGCCACCAGCACGGGCACGAAATCGCGAACGGGGGCGTCTTCGAACTGGCGGGCGATGTCGGCAACGAGATCATGAACGAATTCGGCATCGACCGAACCATTGGCCCGAGCGAGGAGCGTCTCGGCGACAAACTGCAGGTGCGGATTCAGCGCCGGTGCGTCCATGTCTGGCACGCTAATCGGCCTTCGCCAACCGGCGCAACAGGCGTTGGTCACATTGTGCCGCGCCGACGGAAAAACGTAAAAAGCCGCAGGATGAGGTGTAAAAACAACCCCTGACCTGCGGCTTTCGTGGTGGTCCTGACCGGCGTCGATCCGGTGACCCTACGCTTTTCAGGCGTATGCTCTGCCGACTGAGCTACAGGACCGTGGTCCTCACCGACCGCATGCGACCGACGAAGATTTTCAGCATTACTTACCTTGACAACTGACCAGTTGCCAGTGAGTTTCCTCACTGGCAGCGGTCCCGACGGGGTTCGAACCCGCGACCTCCGGCTTGACAGGCCGGCGTGAACTCCACTTCACCACGGGACCAGAAAACTGGTCAGCACCCCCAACGGGATTCGAACCCGTGCCGCCACCTTGAAAGGGTGGTGTCCTAGGCCTCTAGACGATGGGGGCTAGGTACGTCTCCGGTTGAGAGCACACGTACATTATCCGGCGATGAGGGTGTTCGCGCCAACGGATTACAGAATCGCCCAACATCGGTTGCCTGGGGGCATCGCGGGTCGGGTCGCGTATCGTCGCAAACATGCGAGTTCGACCCGTTCTGTCTGCTGCGGCAATCGGCTATTTGTTCGGCACATTCCCTACAGCCGATCTGGTGGCGCGGCGGGTCTCGGCAGGCACGATCGACCTTCGCGCCCAGGGCAGCGGTAACCCTGGCGCGGCCAATGCCCTCAAGGTGCTCGGCAAGAAAGCCGGTGCCACCGTGATGGCGGGCGATATTTCGAAAGGTGCCTTGGCAAGCAGCATCGGCGGCCTCGTCGCTGGGCCGGCAGGGGCTCATATCGCAGGCACGGCCAGCGTGTTCGGGCATTGCTTCCCAGTGTGGAACGGATTTCGTGGGGGTAAGGGAGTTGCTGCCGGAATCGGGCAGTGTCTGGCCACGTTCCCGGCGTATCTCCCCATTGACCTCGCCATTGCAGGCGCAGTGGCGGCTACCCCAGCCCTCAAGCAGCGGTCGTTCACCGCAGCGATGATCAGCAGTTCGGCATGGGTCGTTGGCGCGTTGGTGTGGTGGCGCAAGGGTCACGGCAATCTTTGGGGACCCAAGCCGGGTCCGGGTCTCGTGGCCGCCGCAACCCTCAGTAGCGCGGCGATTGCCTACAAGTTTGTCGTGGCGCGCGAGCCACGCTGACGGCTACTTCTTGCGCACCCTCGACAGGTAGCGGCGGCTTGCTTCGCGACTTTCGGGGTCGGTCATTGCGTAGACCAGCGTGTCGGCATCGTTTGCATTGCGGCCCGTGCTCACCATCTCGTCGAGTGCGGCGTTGACCTGCTGCTTGGTCGAGCGCAGCGCAAAGGCTGTCTTGCTGGCCAATTCGCGGGCGAGCTTGTCGGTCTCGGCTGCCAGATCGGCGGGGCTCACAACGTGGTTGATGAACCGCAAGGTGCGCGCTTCGTGGGCGTCGAACGGGCGGCAGGTGAGCACCAGTTCTTTGGTGATGGCCGGGCCAAGCTCGCGCACCAAGCGAGGGATGCCGCTCCATGCCAAAGGAATTCCGAGATCGACTTCGGGAATCACAAAGCGAGCGTCGGTTGCTGCAATGCGGATATCGCAGGCCGAGGTCAGCACCACGCCGCCGCCAACGCAATGCCCATGAACCGAAGCAATGGTGAGTTGACGAACGTTGGCAAGTGCCTCGGTGGCAAGCCGACCGAGATCGGCGGCGTCGCGTGGGCTCAGTGCACCATCGGAATGTTGGAAGTCGTTGAGATCGGAACCCGCCGAAAATGCCCGGCCGGCGCCGCGAACCACAACGACCCTGATTGAGGGCTGATCATCGAGCCATCTGCTGGCACCGACGATGTCTTGCAGCATCGCGTGCGACAAGGCGTTGAGGCGTTCGGGCCGGTTCAACGTGAGATACGCCACCCGGCTGTCGCCGCTTGGGTCGTCGGCCGCTGTGGTGCTGACGATGAGGTTTGCGAACTCGGGAGCAGATGCCATCTGGCCAGAGTAACGCCCGGCGGGGCAGTGCCCGGAAGCTACGACTGCAACGCGCGAATGCACCAGTCGAGCAACCAGCTGAGA
>CANNMD010000127.1 GCA_947505655.1 Acidimicrobiaceae bacterium
AGGACGAAAAAGTGCTCAAGGTGGCAATGCCCGTAGATGTGCACGCCGACTCGGCAACGTGCGAAATCCAATTCGGCCATGTGCAGCGTCCCACCCACGCGAGCACCAGTTGGGACGCCGCCAAGTTCGAGGTGTGTGCGCACCGATGGGTCGATATGTCCGAGACCGGCTATGGCGTGGCGTTGCTCAACGACTCGAAATACGGACACGATGTGCACCGCGGCGCATTGCGGCTCACCCTGCTGCGCGCCTCAAACTTCCCCGACCCCGACGCCGACCGCGGCGATCACCGGTTCACCTATTCGCTGCTGCCGCACCTTGGTAACTGCGTGAAATCGACAGTGGTTACCGAGGCTGCTCGCCTCAATCAGCCCGTCGTGGCCATGGCCTCAACCAACGCTGCGTCAGTCAGCACAGCCGGTGCGGTTGCGTCATCGAATCCGGCCGTAGTCATCACAGCCGTAAAGCAAGCACAAGACGGCAGCGGCGAGATCGTGCTGCGATGCTACGAATCCACCGGTGGACGTGCCTCAGCGAGCCTCACAACGGCCTTTGCGGCCTCGCACGTGATGGTGTGCGACTTCCTCGAGCGAGCATTACCCGAAATGGCCGATGCTGCGTCGTTCGACGGCACCACCATCTCGCTCAACCTCAAACCATTCCAGATCGTCACCCTGCGCCTGACCAACTAGCCCGGCCGCAACCCAGTTCACCGCACCCCTCACCGCGCCCTCACTGCCCAGTTCACCGCGCCCTCACCGCCCGGTTTGTTGAAGCCAATAGGTCGACCCTCGACCAATTGTCTTCAACAAACCGTTTGGTGGAGCGGATTTGGATTTAGATGAGGCCGAGCTCGCGAACTGCGGTGCGCTCTTCTTCGAGTTCGCCGGTGCTGGCATCGATCTTGCCACGGCTGTACTCGTCGATCTCGAGACCTTGGACGATGGTGTAGTTGCCGTCCTTGCACACGCATGGGAACGACGAGATGAGGCCCTCGGGAACGCCGTACGAGCCATCGGATGGGACGGCCATCGAGACCCAGTCGCCGGGCTCGGTGCCGAGCGCCCATGAGCGCACGTGACCAATGGCAGCGTTGGCGGCCGATGCGGCCGACGAAGCGCCACGGGCTTCGATGATCGCAGCGCCGCGCTTGGCAACGGTTGGGATAAACGTGGAGTCGACCCATGCGTGATCGTTGACCAACGAGTACGCGTTCTGGCCATCGACTTCGGCATGGAACAAGTCGGGGTATTGCGTGGTCGAGTGGTTGCCCCAGATGGTCATCTTCTTCACCGAGCTCACCGGGCGGCCGGTCTTCGAGGCCAACTGCGACACGGCGCGGTTGTGGTCGAGACGGGTCATCGCGGTGAACCGACCATGATCGAGATTCGGTGCGTTGTGCATCGCGATGAGTGCGTTGGTGTTGGCGGGGTTACCGACAACGAGAACCTTGACGTCTTTGCTGGCGTTGTCGCTGAGCGCCTTGCCCTGCGGCTTGAAGATGCCACCGTTTGCGCTAAGCAGATCGGCGCGCTCCATGCCTGCCTTGCGTGGCATGGCGCCAACGAGCAGCACCACATCTACGTCGCCGAACGCCACGTTGGCATCGTCGGTGCAGACCATGTCGGCCAACAGCGGGAACGCACAATCTTCGAGCTCCATGCGCACACCGTCGAGCGCCTTCAGCGCCGGGGTGACTTCGAGCATCTGCAAGATGATCGGAGTATCGGGTCCGAGCATCGCGCCAGACGCGATGCGGAACAAGAGGCTGTAACCAATCTGGCCGGCGGCGCCGGAAACTGCAACACGAACAGGGGTTGTCATAGCTCAGAGCGTACGCCGTGGCATGCGCTCAGCAAAAAACCAAACGCAAGTGGTGACCTATGGCAGTTGAGCGAATCCGAGCGCACCCAGAATCTGGTTGGTGTAGAACTTCTTTGCCTCGGCGGTCTTGAGATGCACACCATCGCCGCTGATGAACTCAGGATGCGCGCCCGCGGCCATCTGCCAATCGACGAGCACCACATTGGGGTGTGTTGCTGGCAGAGCCCGGATGAGTTCGTTGTTGCCGTTCGTCCACGTGCGATCTGCCGAAACAGTGAGCACGGCCACCACCCGCGCACTTGCGCTAGCGAGCATGAGTCGATCGAGCGTCTCGGCAGACATCGGGCCATTGGTGCCGAGATGGATCACCACGTAATCGCCAAGCGATCCCATCGAAGCAACGCCCTCGAGAATAGCGGCACCGGTTTTGGCCTGACGGCTGACCGCCGCGTCGACGCCGTCGATGCCGGCGAACATCATCGTTGGCCGCGCCCCGAGCATCACCGAATCACCGATGGCGAACACAGTGAATTTTATGGGCGCTGCAGTAGTGGTGGTGGCCGCCTCGGTGGTGGTGGTCACCTCGCCGGGAACCGTGGACGCCACCGGCTGCGAGCTTGTAGAACCGGCGGGCCCGGTGTTGGCCGACGTAGCGGGCGAAGGGGCTTGCAGACCCTGCTCGAACGAGCACTCATTCACGTTGGTGCATTTCAACGGTGCCAGTGCAACTCGCACGCCGAGGAAGCCCAACAACAACGAAGCGCAGGCGAGCCCGGCAATCAGATTCCGACGCTCGATAGCCCCAAAACCGCGCCGGTTGCGCCACCACGCAGCGAAGTGCCCCGTGCGAATAGGCATCTCTACGAAGCGATAGCTGACCTCGGCAACGACACCAGCGCAGAGCCATGCGAACAACATTTGAGACACGCTGAGTTGTACGCCAGCCTCTTTACGAATGAACTGATAGATGGGCCAATGAAAGAGATACAGGCCGTACGAACGTGTGCCCACCCAGTTGAACAAGGGGTTGCTGAGCACCTTCGACATCCGCGTGCCGCGGTGTGTCACTGCAGCAATTGTCATCAGCGTGGCCAACCCAGTGAGCAGCAATCCACCGCGGAAGATGGGGGCGTACCAACTTGAGGTGAAGGTTGAGAACAACTCAAACTTGAGCACCAGGAAAGCGAGCACCAAGAGCCCAGCGACACCGACCCGGTTCAGCAAGCGCGCCTTGTGACGCAACGGGCCACGCATGATGGCCACTGGTCGCCACACCATCGCGAAGCCGGCACCGAGCAGGATGCCGCTCATTCGGCTCATCGTGCCGAGGTACAAGAAGTTGTTCTTCTCGACTACCCGGCCGAACACTTCGAACGTGCACGGAGGCCCGAGGCTCTCGCGGCCATGCAGGGCAACCGCGCAATCGGGTAGTGAGCCAGAGTGGAAGAACAACGCCGTGGCGATCGTGATGAGAATCGAGATGCCGAGTAGCCACAAACCAGTTCGGGGAAGTCGTGCTCGCCCCTTGCGCAAGACCACCATCATCACCACTGGCCACAGCAAGTAGAACTGTTCCTCGACCGCTAGCGACCACAGGTGGCGCAACGGAGCAAAGTCGAACTCGCCCGTGTAGCTCTGGCCGCTGACGACCTGGAACCAGTTGGTCGAGTACGTAACCGCTGCCACCAGGTCGCCGCGCAGTTTGCCCAGCGCCTTGGGGAACAACATGAGGCTGTACACAGCCACCATCAGCATCGCGAGGTACAGCGCCGGGAGCAGGCGTCGGAATCGACGGCGCCAAAAGTCAGCGAGGTGAAGCCGCCCGGTGCGCTCGTGTTCGGCAATCAACAACATGGTGATGAGATAGCCACTGATCACAAAGAAGACTTCGACACCCAAGAAGCCGGCAGTGAGCCACAGATGGGCGTGATACAGCATCACGGCCACTACCGCGACCGCGCGCATACCGTCGAGGCCGGGAAGATACGGCACGCGACTGATCTGCTGCGCAGGCGCGCGGGTAGTGGGTCGAGTGGCGATGGCATTCATTATTGCCGATGGGCACGAGGCTCCGGGGGCACGCCACCCAACGCATCACTGTCAGTGAGCGGCTGCCAACTTCAGGTTCGCATAGATCTCGCGGGTGGCCGTGCTGCGATTGAGCGTGTAGAAGTGCAACCCCGGAGCGCCTGCCAGCAACAACGCTTCGCACAATTCGGTGGCCACGTGCACGCCAATCTTGCGCACTTCGTGAGGATCGTCGGTGGCAGCGAGTCGGTCGATCAGCCATGTTGGCAGCGCCGTGCCGCTCATCTGCGCCATGCGTTGAATCTGGCCCTTGTTGGTCACGGGCATGATGCCAGGCAGCACCGGCTTGTCGACGCCGAGGGCCTGCAACTCGTCGACGAGACGTACGTAGTGGTCGACATCGAAGAAGAACTGAGTGATGGCAAAGTCGGCGCGGCGAAGTTTGTCGGCCAAGCGGCGGCGATCGGTTGCCATGTCGGGCGAACGAGGATGCCCCTCGGGATGGGCAGCAACGCCAATAGAGAAGTACTCGTGCAGGTCGATGTCGGCAACAAGTTCGCTGGCGAAGGCGTAATCGCTTGGGGCCACCTCAGCGGGATCGTTGGGCGCATCGCCACCCAGCGCCATGATGTTTTCGACATTGGCATCGCGGTAGTGAGCGAGAATCTCGGTGATCTCGGCGCGGGTGTGGCCTTGGCACGTGAGATGCGCCATCGGCGTGACCTCGGTTTCGCGGCGCACCCATGTGACCACATCGCGGGTGCGAGCACGGGTAGAGCCGCCGGCCCCATAAGTGACCGACACGAACGAAGGATTCAACGGCTCGAGTTCGGCGATCGTGCGCCCAAGCGTGAGTTGCGCGTCATCGGTCTTCGGCGGAAAGAACTCGAAAGAATACGTCGGACCGGCCCGGAGAAGGTCGCCAATTCTCGCCATGCGGGAAGACTAGCCCCAAGAGATCACCACCGGCGAGGGGCTCGTTTGCATTTCGTCAACCGCTCAGTGACGGAAATGCCGCTCGCCGGTGAACACCATTGCGATGCCGTGCTCGTTGGCGGCAGCGATGACCTCGTCGTCGCGCACGCTGCCACCGGGCTGGATGATTGCACGGATGCCAGCAGCGGCCGCCGCATCGAGACCGTCGCGAAACGGGAAGAACGCATCGCTGGCACAGACGCCGCCGCTGGCACGACCTGCGCTGCGATCTTGCGCGATGCGGGCCGAGTCGAGTCGGTTCTGTTGGCCGGCTCCGATGCCAAAGGCTTGGCCGTCCTTGGCGAACACAATCGCGTTGCTGCTCACCACCGCACAGACCTGCCACGCAAAGGCAAGGTCGTCCCATTGCGAAGCTGTGGGCGCTGCGTCGGTGACCACTTGCCACGAACTGCGGTCGAGGTTCACGGTGTCGGACTGCTGCACCAGCAGACCACCGTCGACCGTGCGCACATCGAGCGCCGAACCGGGCCACGACGAGGCCGACAGCACTCGCATGTTCTTCTTGGCGAGCAAGATCTCAAGCGCCTCAGGTTCGAAAGATGGAGCGACGACGACCTCGGTGAAGACCGGCGCGAGCGCAGTAGCCAGCGCCGCTGTGACAACCCGGTTGACGGCCACAATCCCGCCGAACGCGCTGACCGGATCGCATGCGTTGGCACGGATGTACGCTTCGGCAATGTCGGCGTGAACGGCTACGCCGCACGGGTTGGCGTGCTTCACAATGACCACGGCTGGCGCATCGAATCGGTTCGCTAAGCGCCACGCGGCCTCGGTGTCGTACACGTTGAGATAGCTGAGTTCTTTGCCGCCATGTTGCGTGGCTGCGTCCCACCAACTCTGCGCACCAACGCGGCGATAACGGGCTCCTTGCTGATGCGGATTTTCGCCGTATCGAAGCGGCTGAGCGAGTTCGAGCGACAGGTGCAACGTGGCGGGCAACGGTGATTCGTCTGCCGCCGGAGCAGCGAACCACGTGGCGATGTCGGCGTCGTATGCGGCGATGCGAGCGAACGCGGTGGCGGCAAGCGAACGCCGTGTAGCCGCCGCGAGCTGTCCGTTCTCGCGTAGTTCGGTGAGCACGCCGTCGTATTGCGCTGGGTCCATCACCACACCGACGTGGGCATGATTTTTCGCGGCCGCCCGAATGAGCGTTGGCCCACCAATGTCGATGAGATCAATGCTCGGATCGGTGCTGAACGGATACAGGTTCACCACCGCGAGAGCGAACGGTTCGATGCCATATGCGGCAAGTTCGGCGACATGTTCGGGTTGATCGAGGTCGGCCAACAAGCCGCCGTGAATCACAGGATGCAACGTGACCACCCGGTGCCCCAAGATGGCGGGATATCCCGTGAGGTCGGCGAGGTCTACGACCGGCAAACCTGCGCCAGCTATGGCTTTGGCAGTTCCACCGCTGCTGACGAGCCGCCAACCTAGGTTGTGCAATCCCTGCGCAAACTCAACGATTCCGGACTTATCGAACACTGAAAGCAAGGCTGAAGGCACGGCGGCGACCTTAGAACACCAAGAGTTGGGCCCTTGTGCTCTGTTTACGCAACGTTCAGTAGGCGTATGGTTCGCGTGTATCCATCTACCCCGTTACTGGAGGACCGCAATGGACGTCAGCAAGGTAAGTAAAGGTTCGATGGTGTTCATCGGCGGAAGTGTTCTTTTCGCGATTGCATCATTCCTCGACTGGTTCAGTTTCGGGTCGGTGTTCGGCGTCAGCCTTCCTGGAGCCAGCGCAAACGGATTTGATGCCGGGTTCTTGTGGTGCACGCTGTGGTTCATTGCGTTCCTCGGCGCTGCGGTGGTGTTGGCCCTCCCTGCGTTCGGAGTAGCGGCCCCCAAGCTTCCAGCCGTGTCGTACGTAGCGGTCGGGGCGCTTGGTTCCATCTTCGTGCTGCTCAAGCTCATCATCGGCATCGAATTCTACGACCGCTCGGTGGGTATCTACCTCGGCCTCGTCGCTGCGCTGGTCGTCACGTTTGGCGGATTCCTGGTGTACACAGAGTCCGGTGGCACGCTCGAGGACCTCAAGGACATCGACAAGCTGCGCGCGTCATTCCAAAAGGCTGGCAGCGGCGACGCTTCGCCACCACCGCCGCCACCGCCACCGATGGGCTGAGCCAGTAGAAGACGGAGAAAACGACTGAGGGTCCCGAGCCTGCGCTCGGGACCCTCTCAGATTGTCGAACGATGGCAACCGGTCAGCGAAGGCTGGCCACAATCTCGGCCATCAAGTCGCCCGCTTCGGTTGGGTTCAGACCGATGCGCACACCCGCTGCTGCGAGTGCGTCCATCTTGCCCTGGGCCGTGCCCTTGCCGCCGCTGACGATGGCGCCAGCGTGGCCCATCTTCTTGCCGGCGGGCGCCGTAACGCCTGCGATGTAGGCGCTCATTGGCTTGGTGACATTGGCCTTGATGAACTCGGCTGCCTCTTCTTCGGCTGAGCCACCGATCTCGCCGATCATGATGATCGCGTGAGTTTCGGGGTCGTCCTGGAACTGGCTGAGG
>CANNMD010000128.1 GCA_947505655.1 Acidimicrobiaceae bacterium
GGTTGCCCGCAGCGGTCTCGAGGTTGGCGGCGAGAAACAGCACGAGTGCCGAGCGGCCGATCGGCTGGCCCGCGATTGCGCTGAACACTGATTGAACGATGCGGTCGGCCAGTCGAGCCGATAATGCGTTTGACAATTCAGTGCGGTCACCAATGCGCGCATAGATCACCGGCTTGGTCACGCCAGCTTCAAACGCGATGGCTTCGAGCGATACCAGTGGGCCGTCGCGGCGGATGGCTCGCTCGGCCGCGTCGAGCACGGCCTCGCGATCTACTACGAGCTTGCCTCCGGCTGGACGGCCGGGGCGGCGACCGGCGACGGTCACCATGATGGTGAGCGGCTTGTGGCGCTTGAGGTCGGCGTCATAGGCATATACATACCTACAGTACGTTTATCCATCGATGTCACAAGGATGCCAACCATGAGCACGACCCTATTCGATTTGTCCGACGACGTCGCTGTTGTCACGGGTGCCGGTCGCGGTATCGGCGAGGGCATCGCGACAACGCTAGCCGAGGCCGGCGCCGCGGTGGTGTGCGCTGCGCGTCGCCTCGACGAGGTTGAGCGCGTTGCCAAGGGCATTCGCGACCGCGGTGGTCGCGCTATTGCCGTGCAAACAGATGTCACCAACAACGATGCCGTTGAAGCGCTTGCGCAAGCAGCGATCAACGAGTTCGGTCACCTCGATATATGGGTCAACAATGCCGGTGGGTCGCCAGTGCAATCGCCACTCACCAAGCTTGATCCCAACGAGTGGAACGCAACGATGGCGCTCAATCTCACTGCCGTCTGGGTGTGCACCAACACGGCTGCGCGTCACATGCGTGATGGAGGCCGAGTGGTCAACATCTCATCTCGTGCTGCCGTGTCGCCCATTGTTGGAAGCGGTCACTACGCGGCCGCGAAAGCAGCGGTGAACTCGCTCACCCAAACCTTTGCGAAAGAGCTTGGTCCTCGTATCCGCGTGAACTGCATCATGCCTGGGGCCGTGCCAACCGAGATCATGATGACGGCTTTGCAACTCAGTGACAACGATCTGCCGTCGCTCGAGAAGCGGCTGCGCTTACCTATGCGCCGACTCGGTACTCCGGGCGACCTTGGCGCCGCCGTGCTGTACTTCGTGTCGCCAGCCTCAAGTTGGGTCACGGGTCAGATCTTGTCGGTCGATGGCGGCATGTGATGGCCGATCAGCGTGTGAATCGCCGCATGGTTCTCGCCGCTCGGCCAGTGGGGTTGCCCGCCGATTCTGACTTCGAGTTCATCGAGCAAGTCGTTGAGCCATTGGCTCCCGGCATGGTGTTGGTCGAAGTCAACACGTTGTCGATTGATGCGTTCATTCGCACGGTGCTCGACGAAGGCAGCTATCACCAGTCGGTGAAACTCGGTGGCACGGTCACGGCGTTGGGTGTGGGGTGTGTGCTTGAGAGCACGGTTGCTCAACTTGTGCCGGGTGACCACGTGTTCGGACCTCTCGGCGCGCAGACCTTCGCCACGTTGGCCGCGACGACGTTGCGCAAGCTCGACACTTCGGCGGTTGCGCCTTCGGCGTATCTCGGCGCATTGGGCATGACCACCGGACTCACTGCGTACTTCGGCATCTTCGACGTCGGTGCGGTGAAACCTGGCGACACCGTGGTGGTGTCTGGTGCCGCAGGTGCGGTTGGTTCAGTGGCTGGTCAATTGGCGCGCATCGCCGGAGCATCAACGGTCATCGGCATCGCAGGCGGCCCGCATAAAGCTGCGTTTCTGGTCGACGAGCTTGGCTTCGACTTCGCCATCGATTACAAAAACGAAGATGTCAGCACACGCTTGCGCGAGGTCGCTCCCAACGGTGTCAACGTGATGTTCGACAATGTTGGCGGCGACATCCTCGACGCAGTACTCGAACAAATTGCCCAGGGCGCGCGCATCGTCATCTGCGGTGCTATGTCGCAGTATGGGCAGATGCAGCAGGTGAGCGGGCCGCGCAACTACTTGAAGCTGGCCGAGCGTCACTCGCGTATGGAGGGCTTTGCGGTGACGCACTTTAGTAGCCGCTTCGCCGAAGCCGAGCAGGCATTGGGCGGATGGCTTGGCGATGGTCGGCTCGTCGTCCGTGAACACATCGAGCATGGGCTCGACAGCTTTCCCGCCACGTTGCGAATGCTGTTCACCGGCGGTCATCACGGCAAGCTCTTGCTCAGCGTCAGCTGATCTCCAGCAAGCGTGAGCGCACGGTAAACGTGCGCTCACGCTTGCCGGCGCGGCGAGACCCACAGCGTCGAACGCGACAGCACCACTAACATCACCGCCATGACTATCCAGGGCAATCTTGTGAACGGCGAACAGCGCGAGCTTGGTGCCTTGGGTACAAAGGTTGGTGCCGTTTCGTTTGGATGTTGGCGCTTCACGGGATCCGATGTGCAGGCCGACACTGCGCTGATTGAGCATGCGCTTGACCTCGGAATGAATCTGGTCGACACGGCCGATGTGTACGGCCTCGATTGGGGTGGCTCCGGCTTCGGTGCCAACGAGACTGCGCTTGGCGATGTGCTGCGCGGTACCCCCTCGCTGCGCGATCGCATGGTGCTGGCCACCAAGGTCGGCATCGTTCCTGGCGTCCCGTATGTATCGGATCCGGCGTATCTCGTGCAGGCAACGGAGGCGTCGCTGCAGCGCTTGGGTACTGACCATGTCGACTTGTTACAAGTGCATCGACCTGATCCGTTCACTCACCCATCACTGGTTGCCGAGGCGCTCGCTGGTCTCTGCGAACGAGGCCTGGTTCGCTCTGTTGGCGTGTCGAACCACACCCCGGCACAGGTGCGTACGCTCGCAGCGCATCTCGCCCAGCGGGGTTTGTCGTTGGCCACGAGTCAGCCCGAGTTCTCGGCACTGCGTCTGAACGCGATGCGTGATGGCTCGTTCGATATCTGCATGGAGCTTGGGGTCACGCCGATGGCATGGAGCCCGTTGTCGGGCGGTCGGCTCGCTACGGGTCACAACGTTCCGAAGGCGCTCAACGCCGTGCTTCGTCAGCTTGCCTCTCGTGAAGGAGTGAGCCCTGCGGTCATTGCCGTTGCGTTTGTTCTTGCGCATCCCGCGCGCTTGGTTGCCGTGGTGGGCTCGCAGAATCCCGAGCGCCTCACCGAACTGGCCCGCGCTAGAACCGTGCATCTCGATCGCACCGATGTGTACGCCATCATCCAGGCCAGCGACGGAGCCTCGTTGCCGTGAGTTCGGCTGATGCAACACCCTGCGAGGTCAGTTGGTTCGCTGCACTCTGCGACGACGACTATGCCCAACTCGGAGTCGCCGACCCCAGCTTGCGCAGCAGCCTCGAGCACTGCGGCGACATCGTGCGCACGGCCGAGTCCGTTGGCTTTGACAACGTGTTGCTTCCTTCGGGCTATGCGTTAGGGATCGACTCCATCGCGTTTGCCGCTGCGATGGCGCCGATCATCAATCGCATGAGCATGCTGGTTGCGGTGCGTACCGGAGAAATGTGGGTGCCGCAGTTGGCGCGCCAGATCGCCACGCTCGATCAGATGATGCAGGGCCGGCTCACCGTCAACATCATCTCCTCCGATCTTCCGGGTCAGGCGTTGGCCAGCGCGCCGCGTTACCAACGCACGCTGGAGGTGATGACCGCGTTACGAACGCTGCTTGATGGCAACCGCGTCGATATCGATGGTGAGTTCGTGCAACTGCACCTCGATCCGCCGCGAGTTGGCACGGTGAGTGGACGTTGTCCGCCGTTGTACTTTGGCGGACTTTCCGACGATGCGCGCGAGGTGGCCGCTGCTGCTGCCGATGTGTACCTCATGTGGCCCGACACGCTCGATGGCGTCGCCGATCTTGTGGGCGATATGCGCGCCCGCGCTGCGCGCCGCGGTCGCACGCTGCGGTTCGGATACCGCGTGCATGTCATCGTGCGCGACACCGAGGCCGAAGCTCATGCCGCAGCAGCGCATCTGGTTGCCGCACTCGACGATGACGAGGGCGCGCGCATTCGAGCCCTATCGCTCGACAGCCAATCGGTGGGTGTTCGACGCCAAGCCGAACTTCGCGAAGCCGCGAATCTCGATGGCTTCATCGAGGACAACTTGTGGACCGGCATCGGCCGAGCGCGTAGCGGATGCGGCGCTGCTCTCGTTGGCGACCCCGATCAGATCCTCGCCAAGCTGCAGCAATATCGCGAACTCGGCATCGACGCCTTCATCCTGTCGGGCTACCCACATCGCGATGAAGCCGAGTGGTTCGGCCGACTCGTGCTCCCGCGCCTGCAACACGCCCCACTTCAGCGCTAGCCGTCCTCCGTAAAGCGTCAGCGCACGTCGACCGTGCGCTGACGCTTTATGAAGGAATTGGAGTTGGCGACCGACGCTTGCGGCCGTAGCGTCCGAGGCCTATGACCCGCAGCGTCGCCTTAGGCGCCGTCGGCGAGTTTGCAGCCGCTCACCACGGTGCCTTCACCCGAAGCCAGGCTGCCGAGTTCGATCTGCACCGAGGACCAATCGCTCGCCTCAAAGAGCGTGGAGTCCTTGCCGAGCCGGTCCCAAATATTTTGGTCGTCGTTGGCGCTCCGCCCACGTGGCAACAACGGTTGTTCATTGCGACGTTGGCCGGAGGCGCTCCGGGCATCGCGTGTGGACCTTCGGCCGCGCGCCTGCATCATTTCGACGGATTCGAAGTCAATGAGCGCGTCAACGTCGCCAAGCCACCCGGGGGGAGAGTGCTGCTCAAGCACGTTCAGGTGTCGCAGACCTTGGCGAGCTATGCGCGTCGTGACATCGTCGAGATCGATGGCATCCGATCGGCGAGCGCAGCCCGAACGGTGTGCGACCTCTACAACTTCCACGGCCCGGCGGTTGGAGAACGAGCACTCGACGACTTCCAGCGCCGGGGCATGAGCCTCGCGTGGTTGAACGACGTAACGAATCGAGTTCAACTGGACAAGGGCCGTGGTCTCTCGCGCTTGCTGGCAGAGCTCGAAGTGCGCCGCAGCCCAACGCCGGTGCGTGATTCGTGGTTCGAGAAGCTGGTCGAGCAGTGTCTGCAGTCGGTTCGAATTCCTGGGCTCGTTCGACAGCACACCATTCGCGATTCGCGTGGTCGATTCGTGGCGCGAGTCGACCTGGCCGTGCCAGCGGTGCGTCTAGGTATCGAAGCGCATAGCAAGCGCTTTCATTCGGGTCCTCGACAAGAGGCGCTCGACCAACGACGCGACAACGCCGTGGCACTGCAAGGTTGGGAGCTCATCTATGTGGGTTACGACGACGCGAAGCGCACCCCTCGACAGGTGCGTGAGTACATCGAACTCTTGGTGAAGCGACGCGCGCTCGACCTTGGAGTGGCCCTGCCCTTGGCTTCATAAAGCGTCAGCGCACGTCGACCGTGCGCTGACGCTTTATGGGCCGTGCGGGCGGCGGGCCGAGCGTTACAGGCCGAGGGCTTCGGGCAGCCACTGCTCGAGGCGCTCGAACATGAGTGGCCCGCTCTTGGCGAGCAGGTGGCCGTCGTTGGGGCACACCACAAGCTCGCCAGTGCCGGCGATAGCGCACACCACTTCGCTCGCCTGCATCGGCAGAATTTCGTCGCGGTCGCCATGGAACAGCAGCAGTGGCTTTCCGGCCAATCCGCCAGCAACTTCGCACCCCGCCGATTGTGTGGCGAACGTGACAACGCCTGCCACCATCTCGGAAAATCCGACGCCGACTCGAATTGCCACGGCCCCACCAAAGCTGTGGCCCATCAGCACCACACGCTGCGCGCCGCCACCAGTAACGGCCAGCTGAACTGCGGCCGCTACGTCGATGCAGCACGCATCCATATCGTTGGGTTTGCGGTAGCTCACCCGGATGACAGGCACCCCACGAGAAGCCCACAGCTCGCCGAGCTGGTGGTAGAGACCATCGGCGGGTCCGAGGAGTCCGCCCATCGCGCCTCCGCAGGCAACGATGGCTGCAGGTGCGACGGGTGTGTTGTCGGCGGGCTCGTGCCACAGCAATGTGAGCAGGCCGCGCATCGTGAAGAACTCGGCGTGACGCAGCGTTGGGGTGATCATCACGCTCTGGCTGGCCATTATTGCCAGCGCATCGAGCGGAGTTTGCATCCCGCTGTCGTGAGCTGAGTAGTCAGTCGGGTCTGCCACGAGTTGTACCCTACGTGCCCATGGCGACTCCCCCCGTAGCGGTCGATCTCAGCTCAGCAGCTGACCGCGATGTTGCTGTTCGTATTGGCTTGGCGTGGCGCGAGATGCGTCGTGGTGCCAGCACGGTGGCGCTGCGCGATTACATGTTCGGAAACGCCGACGATGCTCTCGATGCCGGTCAGATGGACAGCCTCGATGTGTTGGCATTTCGCCCGTTCTGGAGAATGAGCGAGTTGGCCGAGGCGCTTCGTGTCGATCCGTCAACCGCCACCCGTGCGGTGCAGCGACTCGTCAAAGATGGCCTGGCCGAACGTCGTGCCGACCTCGATGATGGACGAGTCGTGATGGTCAGCATCACCGACAAGGGACGCCTGCAACACCAAGACATCGATCGCCGTCGTGGGCGGGTCATCCGCCGGCTTATGGGCGCCTTCACTCCCCAAGAGCGCGCCGACTTTGCCGACCTGCTCTCGCGCTTTGTGAAGCAACTCGATGTCGTTGTCGACGACATGCCCACCGCTACTGACTGACTCCAGATAAATCCGCGAAAATTGCTGGCAGCGAGGCAACTAAGGTCTCGTGCATGGCCGATCGAGCGGAGTTTGCAGACCAAGCCATGCAGTTCGCGCCCCAGCTGTATTCGGCCGCGCTTCGCCTCACTCGCAATTCGGCCGATGCCGAAGATCTGGTGCAAGAGACCTACTTACGTGCCTGGCGAAGCTTCGCTGGTTTCGAGCAGGGCTCCAACCTTCGTGCGTGGTTGTACCGCATTCTCACCAACACATTCATCAACAAGTACCGCGCCGCACAGCGCCGGCCCACCGAAACCGGTCTCGACAACATCGAAGACCTGTACCTGTATCGCCGCCTCGGCAGCCTTGATGCCTCGCGCGGTAACCGCAGCGCCGAAGACACCATGTTCGACCTCTTCACCGACGATGAAGTGAAAGCCGCGCTCGAAGAACTACCCGAGAAGTTTCGACTGCCTGTGCTGCTGGCCGACGTTGAGGGCTTTGCCTACAAAGAGATTGCCAGCATGCTCGATGTGCCGGAGGGAACGGTGATGAGTCGTTTGCATCGGGGAAGAAAAGCGATGCATAAGTTGTTATATGACTTCGCCAGCGAGCGCGGCCTGATTTCGTCTGATCCGGTTGGCGCTGAACCACACACCGCCGAC
>CANNMD010000129.1 GCA_947505655.1 Acidimicrobiaceae bacterium
CTCTCGTATTCACGATTTGGCAGCAGAAGCACGTCGCAGTCCGTCGCGAATGGGCCCGGCAGAGGTCGTACCGCCACCGGTACCAGTGCGGTGTTACGGCTGGTACCAGTGCAGTGCTGCGGCTAGTACCAGTGGGGTGTTACGGCTGGTACCAGTGCAGTGCGCGTGCGCGCATAACTGATGGCCTACGGTGCACTCATGCATGACTCCGTAACCGTCTATATGGCAGCAACTCCCGAGCAGATCTGGCAGCTGGTGAGCGACGTCACCAAGATCGGTCGATACAGCCCAGAGACCTTCGAAGCCGAGTGGCTCGATGGCGCGACAGGGCCCGCTGTGGGTGCGCGTTTTCGTGGTCACGTGAAGCGCAATGGCAAGGGACCGACGTATTGGACCACGTGTGAAGTAGTCACCTGTGAACCAGGTGTTGAGTTCGCGTTCGCGGTTGGTGGCGCCGATAAGCCGCTCAACGTGTGGGGCTACAAGCTGGTGCCGTCGGGCGATGGCACCGATGTCACCGAGTCGTTCAGGCTTACCCCCAACCTGGCGATGCGTGTGTATTGGGCGCTGCTCGGGTGGGCCCGCGGCAAGACCAACCGCAACGGCATGCGTGCCACCCTCGAGCGCATTAAGGCCGAGGTCGAGTTACGCCCATAGAGCGGTTGGCGGTAGTTGGCGGTAGTTGGCGGTAGTTGGCGGTAGGCGAGTGCGATAGAACATATGTATGCCTATTGCCTGTGTCTATTGCGGTGGCCAACACCAGCGCCCAAGCGACGTTCGCGAGTGTTGGCAACGGGGCGAAAGCGCTGGTGCCGAGGTGTCTGTGGTGTCTGCGGTTCCGGCGCTGCCGGCGGCGGCGGCGCCGCTAGCGGTGCCGAGCAAAGCGTTTGTGCAGTGGGCTCGTAGCGGTCCGTCGCAGCTAGGCCGCGGCATTGTGCTGTGCGCCGGAGCAGAGATTCCCCCGGAGTGGTCGGGTGCCTCTCGCATTGTTATCGACCAAGCGGTTCTCGGCGACGCTCACGCAACCGTGCTCGAACTCGCGGCTCACGCGGCAGCGGGTCGGCGCATCGTTGTCGAGCTTGCGCCGGGTGTTGTCTACTCGTTTCGCGAGCCAGCGCACTCGGTCACATCGCTGCCGCCATACCAACTTGGTCCACGATTTACCTTCGCTCTCGACCTGCTGCATCACCTCGTGTGGAGCAACGCCATCGACGCCACCACTGAGCAACCTCATTGGCCACTGATCGATGCGGCCATCGCTCTCGGCGCTACAGCGGTGCACGACGGCCCCGGCGATGTCGAACTGCCCGACGGATCGAGGGTGTGGCTCGATGGCGGACCCGCCCGGTGCTGCGAACCCATCGGCGGTCTAGCTGTGTTGCATGCCGTGGCCATTGAGCACGGCTCGCTCGTAGTGCCCGTTGGCGCCGATGCCACCATCGAACTCGCACCCGACCAACGCGCCGCCGTGCTTCACTCAGGCGGCGCCGCGCGCATTATCGCCCCGGCCGGAAGTGGCAAGACGCGCGTGCTCACCGAGCGTGCTCGGCACCTTGTGAACGCTTGGCAACTTCCGCCAAGCGCAGTCAGTCTGGTGGCCTTCAATAAGCGCGCCCAAGAAGAGATGCAGGCTCGCACCGACGATCTACGCGGTCTGCGCGTGCGCACGCTCAACGCGATCGCGTTGGCCATTGTGAACGGCAGCGCTCCGTTTGCTCGCCAGAGTCGCAACTACCGAACCATCGACGAGATCGATGTGCGTCGCATCATTGGGCGGCTGGTTCAGTTTCCGCGCAAACGCAATACAGACCCGGTCGCCACATGGATCGAGGCGCTCAGCATGCTGCGTCTTGGCCTGCGCAGCCCGGCTGATGTTGAGGCAATCTACGACGGCGATGTTGCTGGCTTCGCTGCGTTCTGGCCGAAGTATCGCGCCGTGCTCGAGGCCGAAGGTGCCATCGATTTCGACGATCAGATCTATCGCGCGCTCGAGTTGTTGCTTGCCGACGCCGAGACGCGTCGCGTTGCCCAGCGCGCGTGTCGACTCTTGCTGGTCGACGAGTTTCAAGACCTCACGCCAGCGCATGTGTTGTTGGTTCGGCTGTTGTCGGCTCCCAACTTCAGCGTGTTTGGTGTGGGCGACGACGACCAAACCATCTATGGGTATAGCGGTGCCGATCCGGCGTGGCTCATCGATTTCGAGTCGCTGTTCCCCAATGCGGGCATGCATCCGCTTGAGGTGAACTATCGCTGTCCTGGCGATGTGGTGCAGGCGGCCGATCGTTTGGTTCGCCACAATCGGCGCCGCGTTGCCAAGGTCATTCGTGCTGCGCGTCCCGACACTCAGGGGCTGCGCGTGGTTGCCGCTGCCGACGCGCTCGCTGCCACTGTTGCTGCCGTGGCCGCCGCCCTCGAGGCCGGAACCGGCACGGCCGACATCGCCGTGCTCACCCGCGTGAATGCATTGCTCGCACCTGTGCAACTTGGCCTCAGCGCAGCCGGAATCGCGGTCAGCGGCGGCGTCGGCGCCGAGTTCTGCGAGCGCACTGCGATTCGCGCCGCATTGGCATGGGTTCGCCTCGCCGTGGCAGATCCGGTTCGTCTCGATCCCAGCGACCTCGCCGAAGCGTTGCGTCGTCCATCGCGATCGCTGCATCCCAACGTGGCCACATGGGCGGGTGAGCAGACTTCTGTCGACGGCCTTCGTCGCCTCGCCGGGCGCGCCAACAACGAGCGCGATGCCCAACGGGTCAACGAGTTCGCCGATGACATCGAGCGAATGCAGTTGGTGGCGCGCCACGGCGACACAGCGCGAATCTTGCGCACGCTCAGCGACGACGTTGGTCTCGGCGCATCCATCTCCACCATCGACGACAGTCGCCGCGGCATGAACCGCGCCGCGCAGAACGACGATCTGGTGTCGCTGGCGCAGTTGGCCACGTTGCAACCCGACCCACGTTTGTTTAGCGGGTGGCTGCGCCAGCAGTTGTCGCAGCCCCGAGGCGCTGGCGGTGTTGCGCTGGCCACCGTGCACCGAGTGAAGGGCCAAGAGTGGCCGGTGGTGGTGCTTCATCATGTTGAAGCCGACCAGTATCCGCATCGTCTCGCCGAAGACCTCGAAGAAGAACGGCGCGTGTTTCATGTGGCGCTCACCCGTGGGCGCGAGCAGGTCACGGTCATCGTCGGCGCCAAACCCAGTCCCTTTGTTGAGGAGATGCGCAACGAACCTCCGCCGCCGACCGCGCCGGTTCTGGTGACGCCGGTGCTTCGTGCACGCGACACATCTCGATCGGCAGCAGCGGCATCTGGCTCGGCGTCGCCCGCTCGCGACTCACCCTTTATCAAGGGTGCGGTGCTTGCCGCCCCTGGCCTGGTCATCATCGATAGTGGCCAAGAGTGGATCATCGAGTCGGTCTATCGTGGCCACGCAGTTGCCCGACTTGGCACGCTCACGCGGCGTTTCGCAGCTGGCTCCAAGGTTGCAACGGCGGGTCGTCAAAGCGGCCCGTTGCGAATCGCCGAGCCCGATGGGCCATCGGCGGCCAGCATCCGCGCCCACGATCTCTTACGACAAACCCGCGATCGGCTGCGCAACGGCAAGCCCGCGTACGTCGTGTTCGACGATGCCACGCTCGAACGAATCGCATTGGCATTGCCCACCACGCTCAACGCGTTGCACGGCATTGCTGGCATCGGCCCGGCCAAGCTCGAGCAATACGGCGATGCGGTGTTGCTCGCAATCGAAGACGCCTTGATCGAACCAGTGCTCACCTAACGGGTGTGTTCGTGAGCGGCTGCTGCCAGACTTCGTGGCATGGCACTGCGTGAGTCGCACATCGATCAGATCCGTAGGGGGTCTTTCGATGTGCTTGTCATTGGTGGCGGCATCAATGGTGCAGTCAGCGCCGCATCGCTTGCTGGGCGCGGCGCCTCGGTGGCGCTCATCGATCGTGGCGACTTCGCATCGTTCACCAGTCAAGAGTCGTCGAACCTGGTGTGGGGCGGGTTCAAGTACCTCGAGAACTACGAGTTGCCCTTGGTGTGGAACCTGTGCCGCTCGCGTAATCGGCTCATGCGTGCCTATCCCGACAACATCAAAGAGATCAGTTTTCTTGCTGCACTCGATACGTCGTCGCCGTACTCGCCGTGGTTCTCGGGGCTTGGTGCGTTGGCCTATTGGGGCATCGGCCAGTTCGGCACCCGACACCCACGGCTGCTCAAAACCGAAACCATCAAAGACGAAGAACCAGCCATTAATACGGCGTCGGTGCGCGGCGGTATCGAATACCGCGATGCGTACCTCATCGACAACGATGCTCGCTTCGTGTTCTCGTTCATCCGTTCGGCCATCGAAGCAGGCGCGTCAGCGGCGAACTATGTAGAGCTCGTGTCGGCTCGGCGCGACGGTGATCGCTGGCGTGCCGAATTACGCGATGTCGATTCGGGCGAGGTGTTCAGCACTACGGCCAAGGTCATCATCAACGCAGCCGGACCGTTTGTCGACAACCTCAACACCTCATGGGGTCTGCAGACCAAGCATCGCATCGTGTACTCGAAGGGCATCCACCTTGTGGTGCCTCGGCTCACCACGAACGACCATCAGCGAGTGCTCGCATTCTTCGACGATACGCAGCGGCTGTTCTATGTGATCCCGATGGGGCGTCGTTCGGTCATTGGCACCACCGACACTCGCGTCGATGAGCCCTTCACCGAGGTGAACGACGACGACCGCAACTTCTTGCTCGAGCAGATCAACAACCGGCTCGATCTCGACAAGCCGTTGGTGATCGGCGACATCATCTCCGAGCGTTCGGGCGTGCGTCCGTTAGTGGTGAGCAGTTCTGGCGATGATCAGCGCAACGTCGATTGGACCACGCTGAGCCGCAAGCATGCGATCGAACTCGACCAAGGCGCCAATGTGGTCACGGTGTTCGGTGGCAAGCTCACCGACTGTCTCAATGTTGGCGAAGAAGTGGCCGCCGCGGTCGAGCAGTTGGGTGTGCCGCTCGAGAAAGATCTGCACAACTGGTATGGCGAACCCGCCGCGGCTACTCGCACCGAGTTCTATCGCCAGGCGCGTTTGATGAAACTCGATTCGCTGCGCAACAAGCTCGATACTGAGCCGCTCACCGACCGACTGTGGCGTCGCTATGGCCGTCGAGCATTTTCGATGCTCGAAGCGATTCGCGACGACCCAGCGATGGGCGAAGACATTATGGATAGCGCCGATTATCTGCGCGTCGAACTACATCTGGCGGCGACTACCGAGATGATCACCAAGCTCGAAGACTTCATGCGCCGTCGCTCGAAGATCGATCTCGTCGTGCGTGACGAAGACATTCGTCAGTCGAGCGGACTCCGTGAGGTGGCCACCATCTTGTTTGGTGCCGACGCCGATCTGCGCTTGACCGAGTACCTCGACAACTGATGACCAAGGAGACCAAACGTGAGTGCTGCACTTCCTGAATACGTAGATATCGCCATGGCCGACGGCGTGATGCCGGCAGTTATCGCGGCGCCTGCGGGTGTGCCGCGGGGCGCGATAGTTGTGGTGCAAGAGGCGTTCGGCGTGACTCCACACATCGCCAGTATCTGCCAGCGCTTGGCCGATGAAGGTTGGCTGGCGATTGCCCCAGCGCTGTTTCATCGCAATGGTTCGCCCGTGTTCGAATACGACGACTTCGCTGGCCTGATCCCGCAGATGCAGGCGCTTACTGCAGCCGGTCTCGATGCCGACCTCGATGCATCGTTCGAGTTCTTGGCGCAGCGCGGGTTTGCTGCCAATCGTTGCGGCATCGTCGGATTCTGCATGGGTGGCGCGGTGGCTCTGTATGCCGGCACTCGTGCGCCGCTCGGCGCTGCGGTCACGTTCTACGGCGGCGGGGTTGCTGTGGGCCGCTTCGGATTGGCGTCGCTCATCGATCTCGCGCCTTCGCTCGTCACCCCATGGCTTGGTCTGTATGGCGACCTCGACAAGGGCATTCCGGTCGACGATGTCGAGGTGTTGCGCGCTGGAGCGTTGACCGCTGCGGTGCCCAACGAAATCGTGCGTTACGCCGATGCCGATCACGGCTTCAACTGCGACGCTCGTCCTGCGGTGTTCAACCATCTCGCTGCCGCCGATGCGTGGAGCCGCACACTCGCGTGGTTCGATCAGTTCATTCCTGCGCCGTAGCTGGGCGCGCCTGCTGGGCCTGTTCGCGCCGTCACCTATTTCACAAAGTCACATAAGTGGTGCGCGATACTTTCGCATGCGTACTTTGCTGATTGCTTGTGCTCTCGTTGTTACCGCATGCGGTGCCGACAATCCCGATGTTGCGTTGATCGGCGACACCACAACGTCTGTTGCGACCGCGTCGTCTGACCCAGCTTCTGTCACCACCGTGGCCGTTACCGATCCGGCCCCCGCAACCACTACGACATCGCCTGTGGCGTCGGCGAAGCGCTTCGATCCGGCGTGTGCGCAGTACATCAGCGATGCGGCTGTGGTTCCATTTGCTCAAGAGACGGCGCTCGACTTATTCGGTCCGCTTGGCGCTGAGCCAACATTGGTCGTCACGTTGCCGACCGTGCAGGGAGCCACAGCAGGAACGCCGCAGGATGTTCCCGCCAGCGTCGAGCGCATACCTGGTGGCGTGCTGTTGTCGGTGAGTTCTGGCACGGGCGACTTTGATGGCGCAGTGCTGGCAGCGATTGGTGTCGATGGAGCGCGTCGATGGGTTCGCTGCTACGACTCAAACATCTCGTCGATGCTGGCGGCCCCTGCGTCTCTGTCGCCTGCGCCCGACCGAGCGTTGGTCATGATGTATGGCGCTACATCCAACAAGTGGGTCGTGATTTCACTGAACGACGGTTCGACCATCAGCGACATTGCCGACCTCGTGAAGCAGCAAGGCCTTGGCGTTATGCGTCCCAACGCCCAGCTGCTCGCTGTGGCACCTGATCGCGTGGTGCTCGGGGCCGAGGTTGCCGGTTCGGGCAGCGACGCCCAACTGGTGATGGTCGACCTTCGCAGCTTCGCGCTTACGGCGGTTCCCTATCCGCCCGCGACCATGCGACCCGCAGACATCTATTCGTCGTTTGAGTTCGCTGACTCGGGAGATCTTGTGCTGGCCGGACGCACCAGCGCCTACGTCCCCGCGGTGTTCGCCGCCTACCGCGATGGGCAGTGGACCAACAGCCCTGCGGTGCTGCGCTCGACCTATCCAATCCGCGCCGATTTCGCGCCTGCGGGCACTGGCCTCATCGGGTTCGACGCGCTCGGTCGGGTGGTGTGGCGCTACGACAACGTGAACCCCACGAACAACGA
>CANNMD010000130.1 GCA_947505655.1 Acidimicrobiaceae bacterium
GCCGCGTCGAAGTTGTCGGCCACGATCTTCAGCACCACCTCGTACACGCCGACATAGAGCTCGGCCTTCGACGGGAAGTAGTGATAGATCGCTCCGGTGGTGATGCCCGCCTCGTCGGCAATGCTGCGGTTCGTGGTGGCGCCATAGCCATCGCGAGCAAAAATGCGACGGGCCACTTCGAGCAAGTTTTGGCGGGTATCCGACGAGTCGACATCGCGGGGTCGACCCAATTTTCTGACGACTGGAGTGCGCTTGGGCATGCTCAGCCCGCTACGTCTGGTCGCTTGGGACCTGGATCAATCAGCATCCCGAACTTGATCTGGTTGTGCGCATGGGCGAGATGCTGCATCGAGAATGCCGCACGGAACGCTGTCCACTGGCCCTGGGCCTCGAGAGTCTGGTTCACGCTCTCTTTCGCCAACTTGAGTGCGAAACTCGGGCGCAACGCGATCTTGCGAGCCATCGCCATCGTGTACTCGCGAAGCTCAGCAGCGGGCACCACTTGGTTCACCATGCCAAGCGCCTTGGCATCTAGCGCTGTCACCCAGTCGCCGGTGAACAACAACTCCTTGGCCTTACGAGCACCGAGTTCCCACGGATGCGCGAAGTACTCGACACCGTTCACGCCCATGCCCACCACCGGGTCGCTAAACAGTGCATCGTCGGCGGCCAGGATCACGTCGCAGACCCACAACAGCATCAGCCCGCCAGCGATTGTCTTCCCCTGCGCTGCGGCCAGCACAGGCTTGGGAATATTGCGCCACCGCCAGCACATCTGGAAGTAGACCTCTTCCTCGTAGGCCATGTAGCCCTCTTGGCCAGGGCGCCCGAACCCGCCACCAGAAAACACCGAATCGAACTCGCGGCTGCTCTCGGTGTCGCGCAGATCGTGACCGCTTGAAAAGTGCGGACCGTCGGCCTGCAGCACGATGACCTTCACGTCGCTGCGTCGCGAAGCGTCGTCGAAACATGCGTTCATTTCGTAGGTCATCCGCTTGTTCTGCGCATTGCGACTCTCGGGGCGGTTGAGGGTGACCACTGCGATGCCGTGATCGCCTGGGTCGACGACCTCGTAGCGCACCGTCGAAAGATTGTTGAGGTCAATGCTCATAGTCAGGACTCCGATGTTGAGTTGGTCGGGGTGGCGGTAAAGACAAGGTGCAGCGCGCTGAGACCGCGCAGGGTCATTGAAAGTTCGCGATCGGTTGGCTGCTCAATCGGGGCCAGCGCGATGTTGTGCAATCGATCGAGTAACAGTTCGAAGCCGATGCGAGCTTCACTGCGTGCAAGCGCTGAACCAACGCAAAAGTGGGGGCCCTGCCCGAAGGCAAGGTGGCCACGGGCATTGCTTCGTTCGATATCGAACACATCGGCATTTGTGAACTTGGCTTCGTCGCGGTTCGCGCATCCGTACATCACCATCACCATCGAGCCCTTGGGAATGTTGACTCCCCCAACCTCGACATCGGTCTTGGCAATACGCGGCAGCATCTGCACGGGCGACTCGATACGCAATGCCTCTTCGACAAGGTTGCCGATGAGCTCAGTGTTGGCGCGCACCTTGATCATCTGCTCGGGATTCTCGATGAGCGCCAACATGCCTGCGGCGAGCAGCTTGGTGGTGGTCTCGTTGCCGGCTACCAAGATCTGCTCGATCACGTTGAGCAACTCGGCCACGGTGAGGTTCTCGCCGGCGCGATCACCCGAATCGAATACTGCATGCACGAGGTCACTCAATAGGTCGTCGCGTGGCTCAGCGCGGCGACGCTCGATGACGGCAGCCATGTACCGCTGCATCTCGACGCGGCTTCGCGCGCATTCAAGCATTTGGTTGGCGTCGAGTAGGCCACTGAGTGGCGCGACCGCATGGTCGCTCCAACGCTTGAAGCGAGCCATGTCGGCACGATCTACACCGAGTGCATCGGCCACGATGGTGAGCGGTAGCCCAACCGCAAACTGACTGACCAACTCGACCCTGCCATCGGCAACGAAAGCGTCGATGAGGTCGGCGGCAACGCCACGGATTTCGCCTTCAAGCTGGGCCACTCGTTTTGGCGAGAACGCTTTGTTGACCAAGGCCCTGAACTGCGTGTGCGTCGGTGGGTCGTTGGTGAGCAATGTATTTGCCGAGGGATAACCGTCGGCCAGCACAGCAAGCATCTCGGGGCTTGCGCTGCCCGACGCGAACGACGTGTTGAAGTTGCTCGAGAAACGCTCTGGATCGCGCACCACCGACATCACGTCGTCGAAGCGTGACACCAACCAAAAGCCCAGCGGGGTCTGATGCACCGGGGCTTCGTCGCGAACGCGCCGATAGAACTCGTACGGGCAACTGAGCACTTCAGGAGTGACCAAGATTTCGTCAGCGATGCTCATGGTTGCTCAGTTTCCGGATTTGTTGGGATGGTCGCCACGCTGATCATCCGATGGTGCGCGATCCTTCCCAATAGGGGGCTCGCAGGTTTCGCTTGTTGACCTTGCCCATCGCGTTGCGGCCGATGGTGGACACCACCTCAACGCTTCGCGGACACTTGTAGCCAGCCAACTCTTGTCGACACAGAGCGATGAGGTCATCGGCCTGCGGGGGGTTCGCCGGGTCTTGTGGCACCACGAGGGCGCGCACGGCTTCGCCCATATCGGCATCGGGAACGCCGATGACCGCAACGTCACCAACCAACGGGTGGGTGAGCAGTACTTGCTCGGCCTCGGCCGGATACACGTTGACTCCCCCAGACACGATCATGTCGCTCGACCGATCGGTGATGTACACGTATCCCTCGTTGTCGAGATACCCGATCTCGCCCAACGTGAACACACCCGGACGAAGATGAGCTTTGGCGCTCTTTGCCGGATCGTTGGGGTACACGACACCTCGTCCGGTGGCGTCTTCGAAGTAGAGGTTGCCTTCGGTGCCTGCCGGCACTGGGTTGCCCTGATCGTCGACAATGAGCGCAGTGAACGGCGGCAGGGCTCTGCCAACACTGCCCGGATGTTCGAGCCACTCGTTACTGGTGATGCTGCACGTGGTGCCGACCTCGGTGGCGCCATAGGCGTCGAGGAAGATGGGCCCGAACCACTCGATCATCCGGTGCTTGATATCGATTGGACAAGCTGCGCCGGTGTGGGCAACGAGTTGCATTGAGCTGAGGTCGTAGCGGGCCTTTATCTCTGGCGGCAGGTCAAGCAGGCGCTTGAAGTGGGTGGGCACCATCAAGCTTGTCTCGGCTTTGTAACGCTCGATCGCAGCCAGCACAGCTTCAGGGTCGAACTTGTTGAGCACCGCGACAGGCGTGCCGACGGCCAGGATTCGAAAGCCATTGAGCGGGCCCGTGTGATACATCGGGCCGACAACGAGATGTGTCGCGAACTTGGTGAACCGGTTGGCGCGCAGCCCAACGAAGTGCTCCTCAATCGAGTTGCCTCCGGCGAACATCGTCGGCGGCAGGTCGACCCCTTTGGGTTGACCGGTCGTGCCGCTGGTGTACATCAGGTTTGGCAACGGACGCACGTTGCTCGATGGTTCTGCGGCCGACGACCGAGCCATCCACTCGGACCAAGGGATCACATTGGGGTGCGGTTCGCATCGCCATCCGATGATGGTGCTGACACCGGCCGCATTCGCCGCGGCAATACCGCGCTCGAGATTCTCGGGGCCGACAAGCAGAACCGTCGCGTGTGAGTCAGTGAGGATGTATTCGAGTTCGGCAGCGTTGAGATGAAAGTTCACCGGCACCGTACTGGCACCAGCCAACAGGCCTCCGAGATGGGCGAGCAACGTTTCGACCGAGTTCTCGGCAAATACCGCGACGCGGCGTTGAGCGCCAAGCTCAAACACATTCAGGCCGTTGGCGACGCGGTTCAATGCATCGTTGAGCACAGGCCAGGTCAACGAGAACCGGCTGTCGCAGAGCGCAACTTCGGTTGGCTGCTCGCGCGCCTTGTCGACGATCACCAACGCCATGTGTAGCCATCTTTCACAACGTGTATCTAACTACGCGACCAGGTCACGTCCCGACTTGGAGCGCCCATCAAATAGGCCTCTCGCGCTAGCGTCACACACATGCCAGACTCAGCTTTGCCAGACATCGAGGACTTCCGCAGTAGCGCTCGCGCCTGGCTCGAGCGCAATGCAGAGCCGTTATCCGAGGCGAGCCACACCAACGACGACGGCAGCGCCGTGTGGGGGCAAGGTTCAGACAATGTGGCGGTGTTTCACAACCTCACCGAGCAGCAGGAAGCCGAACGGCTTGAGGCCACACGGGTCTGGCAACAAAAAAAGTTCGATGCCGGATACGCGATGCTCAATTGGTCGCCAGCGCTCGGCGGACGAGGTCTTCCCAACAGTTACCTGCGTGCATACAACGGCGAAGAAGCCCGGTTTCATGTCCCCTCGGCGGGCGAACTTCCACCAACCTCGATGGGCTTGATCGCGCCAACGATCGCGGCATATGGCACCGATCAACAACAGCTCGACTTCATCAAGCCGCTCATGCGTATGGACATTCTCGGTTGCCAACTCTTCTCTGAACCATCTGCCGGTTCCGACCTTGCATCGGTCACCACCCGGGCCACGCTCGATGGCGACCAGTGGATTCTCAACGGCCAAAAGGTGTGGACCTCTGGGGCGCGTTTCGCCCAATGGGGTCTGGCGATCGCCCGCCACGACGTCGACGTTCCAAAGCACAAAGGGCTCACGGCGTTTCTCGTTCCGTTCGATGCCGATGGCGTTGAGGTGCGACCCATCAAACAGATGAGCGGCGGATCGAACTTCAACGAAGTGTTTCTGACCGATGCGCGCATCTCTGATGCACTGCGGCTCGGGCCCGTCGGCGAAGGGTGGCGGGTAGCGCTCACATGCTTGGGGTTCGAACGAGATCACTCGGGTGGCGGCGGTGGCGGGCATGCCGGAGGCGGCTACCGGCAAATCCAGGCTCTCGCGCATCATCTCGAGCGCGGCGATGATCCTGTGATTCGTCAGATGTTGGCTCGCCTGTATACCGACTACAAGGTGGCGCAATATACAAACCGTCGCGCCGCTGCACGTCTGAAGGCAGGCCAGACGCCAGGGCCCGAAGGCTCATTGGGCAAGCTGATGTGGACTGCGAACATGGCCAGCGTCAGCGATGCCGTCTCGCTGCTGCTAGGGCCACGGCTTATTGCCGACACTGGCGAGTGGGGCACCTTTGCGTGGGGCGAACACGTGCTTGGGGCTCCGGGCTACCGCATCGCCGGAGGCAGCGACGAGATCCAGCGCAACATCGTGGGCGAGCGGGTCCTCGGGCTACCGGCCGAACCGCGTGTAGACAAAGACATCTCTTTTGCCGACGCGCAGCGCAACGCCCGCATCGGCCAATCGGGCTAAGCCGCAGCGAGTAGCTCAGTCCCGCGAGACAACGATGGGTTGAACCGTCACGATTGGTTGGTCTCGCGTCACGAGCGCACGGTCGGGCGAGGTAAGCACGCCAGCAACCTGAAGTGTGACTACCCGGGTTCCACCCGGCGGAATGTTCAAGAAGGTCGACGCCACATTCCACCCCAGCGACGTACCCGTTTCCATCGTGGACGGCTCGCCATCAACTGTGACCGACTCCATGGCGAGACCGGTGTACACCGACAAGAACATGCGATTCGTGCCGAGCGGCAAATCGACGGCGTTGGCCAGCACGTAGTCGGGTAAGCCGCCGGCCGGCGCATTGTTGGTCAAGGTGATAGTGACCGTTCCATCGCGGAAGCCGCTTGCATCGAGGGTTCCGATCCGGTAACTCGTGGCGATGTCGAGGAAGGCATCGGCCTTGTTTCCGGCTGCGTTATCGACCACTACGGCAACACCATCGCCACCGTCTAATGCGGGAAATGCACCCGACATGCCGATCTTGGCGAACAACGACTCTTCGGCGGGATCGGCGCTCCAACCCATGAGCCTGCCCTGGCGGGTGAGCGGGCCCAGTGTGCGGGCGAGCTCGGCGGGCTCAGGCATGGAACCTCCGAGCAGTCGATCAACGACCGTTCGAGCGATGGTGTCGAGTAGGTCGACCCGATCGTCGAGCTGAGTGATGTTGTACTGATCGCGAATGATGAAGTTGGCGGTGTTGGCGGCGGTGAGCGGCTCATCGACTCCGTCAAGCGTGATCGGTCCGGTAAACGAGACCAAGGCGGCCATCGTCTGAGGATCGAGCGCGAATGCACCATCGATCTTTCGACCGCCGCTTTGCGGATACAGCTGCGCGATCACGTCGCCCACCATTGCAAAGTCGGGGGGCATCGTGATGTTGGACCAAGCCTGCACCGCCGTAGTGCCATCGGCTGGGTCATAAAACCCGAAACGACCCCAGCGGTCAATGAACTCGGCCGGGCCGTTGAGCCGACGATTGCCTGGATCGGGTCCGCCGTTGCTGAGATCGGTGTGGCGCCCAAATTCGGACATCGAGATATGACCATTCTCGATGGTCATCTCGGCCCAGTTACCCATGAACCCACCAAGGCCACGCGCCTCGGCTGGAGTAGTGAACGCCACGAAATAGCGACGGGTGCCGTCGGCGCCCAACATGGCCGGAGCGAGCTGCGCAGCCAACACAGCATTGTCGGCACGAACTTTGTTCTTCGCCATGTCGTCTTCGAACTCGTGCAGGCGTGTTCGCACCATTGGGGTCAACCACTGCGAATCAGCATCTGCAAGCGCTGCGCCGACGCCGGCGATCGCCGTCTGCAATGAGGTGAACGGCGCAACAAGCCCGCGCACCGCGTCGAGATCGATCTGGCCCTTCACCACTCGGAGCGATTCGGGATCTATCTGGCGAAGCGCCCCGGCTGCGAGGTCCATTGCGTGGGCAGCAGTGGAGGCCAACGTAATCGCGCTCGCTCGGTGCTGGGCCACAACGGGTAGCAACCGACTTGGTTGCGCCCACAAAGCCGAGAGGTCATTGTCGGCGCTTCGAAAGGCGCTGCTGGCAGCACCAAACGCCGTAGCCGCTGCAGCCGTATCGCCACGATTCAGCGCATCGAGCCCGTCGTGGACGCGTCGATTTCCCTCTTGCAGCGGGCCACGGGCCGCGAGCGCTCCCAGAGCCAGACCAACAAGAGCCACAGCGGCACAAGCCACGGCAACACCGAGGTACCTCCACACCCGCTTTCGCACAGCCCGCTCGCGGCGAAGAATCGCAGGAACAAACAGCGCAGCGAGGGTGACACAACCAATGATCGCTGACAACCCGAGGAACCCATTGAGCTGCAGTCGCGCGAATACCTGCA
>CANNMD010000131.1 GCA_947505655.1 Acidimicrobiaceae bacterium
CGACGCAACCAACATCGGTCCCATCAGGGTCGAAGTGGTTGAGCCACTCAACATTTTGCGACTGCATGTAGACGCACCCGACCAGGGACTGCGCGCCGAACTCACGTTCACGTCGTCGTCGCAAGCAATCGAAGAACCTCACTTCTTTTTGCGTGCCGGTGTGCGCACTTTGTTCGACTACACCCGACTCACTCAGTTTGGGTCATGGTCGGGCTGGCTCGAGGTCGATGGCGAGCACATCGACCTCACCAACCTTGGCGTCACTGGTTCACGCGATCGTTCGTGGGGCGTGCGTCCCGTGGGCGAGCCAGCGCCGATGGGCGCGCCCGTTGGTTGGCCACAGTTCTTCTGGCTGTGGGCCCCAGTGAACTTCCCCGAGTTCTCGACCCACTTCGATGTCAACGAACACGGCGACGGCAAGCGGTGGCACGAGGTTGGCGCGCTCGCGCCGAACGGTGAGGCTCCCGAAGCAATGCGCACGGTCGATTACCGCGTCACGTGGCAACCCGGCACGCGTTGGGCGACAGCGTTCGAGTACGACCTTGTGTCGTGGTCGGGCAAAGTGGCCACCATCACCCTCGAACCGATGTACCACTTCCACATGAGCGGCATCGGCTACGGCCACCCCAAATACGGTCACGGCATTTGGCGCGGCGAGTCATCGGTAGAGGGCGAGCGCATTTCGTTGCCAGTGAGCACGCCGCTGTCTCGTGAGCACGTGCACGTGCAGACACTGTGCAAAGCCACCTATCGCGACGACGATGGCCGCACAGCGCAAGGCACTGGCATCCTCGAGCAACTCTGCGTCGGCATTCACCCCACAGGCCTCACCGGCATCCTCGACGGCTACGAGCTGGCATAGAACAACCGGCGGGCCACAACCGTTGGATCAGGTGTGGCGGATAGTCATCCCGCCGTCGACCGGAATCACTGCGCCGTTCACAAAACTCGCCGAAGGCAAGCAGAGGTTGAGTGTCATGTGGGCAACCTCTTCAGGGTCGCCGTAGCGCCGCAAGGGAACACGGCGCTTGGCGTAGGTGGCCTTCGCTACTTCTTCGATACCCGAGGTCATACCGGTATTGATGGGCCCAGGACAGATGCAGTTCACGTTGACGCCGTGACGCCCGAGCTCTACAGCGAAGCTCTTGGTGAGCCCCACCACACCTGCCTTTGATGCGGCGTAGGCAGACAACCCTGCTGTAGTGACGATGGCCTCGGTAGACGCGATGTTGACCACGCGCCCGCCACCGCTTGCTTGAAGATGCGGCACGCACAGTCGAATGATGCGAGCGTGAGCCGTGAGGTTGATGTCGAGCGTGGTGGCCCAGTTCGATTCGAACGAGTCTTCGTCTTGGAACGCAGAGTTGATCATTGAGACACCAGCGTTGTTGATGACGATGTCGATACCGCCGAACGCCGCGGCCACTCTTGCAACCATTGCCTTGAGGGCAGCGTGATTGGCCACGTCGGTGACGACGCCAATTGCCGCGTCGGGTCCGTGGGCGTTGATGATCTCGTCGACAACGACCTTCACGCGCGCTTCGCCGATGTCGACGACCGCCACACGCGCGCCTTCGTCGGCGAACAGATGCGCTGTGGCGCGCCCCATGCCTGATGCGGCACCCGTGACAATGACGCGTTTACCCGCGACTGAGCGGGACAGCGAAGTTAGGCGCGCCATGTGCGCTGACCTTTCGCTCCGTACATCTCGACGAACAAGGCGCGCTGTGGATACACCGCAATGAACGCCGTGTCGGGCGAGTTGTCGGGACCCTCGGGAGCAAACATGTTGAGGTCGTAGTCGAACACGCCCGTCCACAACCGGCGCTTGGTCTCAAGGTCGGCAAAGAGTTCGGCACGACCCCAGATTTCGACGCCATCACCCTCGGCGGTGACCTGCCAGTGCAGCGCCACGTTGGGATTCGCCTGGATGTTTCGCGACTTCACCGAGTTGGTGCCGACCATCGTCCACAACACGTCGCCTTCCCAGCAGGGATGCACGGGCACAACATCGGGCGCGTTGTCTGCACCAACGGTGGCGAAGTGCGCCCACGGGCTGAGTCGGGCGCACTGCTCTTTTACTTCGTCGAGGGTCATTTGCTCGCTCATTCGGGCATCGGGAAATGAATGCCAGGAATACCCGACTTCCACTGTTCGAACTCGTTGGGCAAGATGCCCTCATACGGCGTGCCGGCCTGCGGAAAGTCTTTGTTCCACGAGAAGTGACTCGGCGGAATCTGCCATGCGCCGCGACTGGCTTCCCAGCCGCCGTCGACAAACAACGTGTGGCCGGTGACGTAGCTGGCTGCATCGCTCGCGAGGAACAACAACGGACCGCGAAGGTCGGATTCGGGATCACCGAGTCGGCGCATTGGTGTGCGGCTCTCGATCCACGGCGCCATGCCCAACATCTCGAACAATGGCCGGGTCATCTCGGTGACGAAATACGCAGGAGCGATTGCGTTGACGCGCACGTTGCGATCGGCCCACTCGACGGCGAGGTGCTTGGTCATCTGCAACACGGCGCCCTTGGCGGCCACGTACCACGGGTTCACGAACTCGCTGCCGCCGCTGCCAAGGATGGACGAAATGTTGATGATGGAGCCACTGCCGCGCTGCAGCATGTGTGGGCCGCATTCACGCATGAACGCCCACACACCGAACAGATCGACATCGACGACGCGGCGGAACGTCTCGTGATCGCTCCACTCGCTGGGCAGACCACGCAAGTCACTGATGCCGGCATTGTTGACCAAGATGTCGATTCGACCGTGCTGCTCGATGGTCTCGGCGACCACTCGGCGAACATCGTTTTCGTTGGTGACATCGCCTGCATGACACGTGACCGTTCGGCCGTGACGCTCGCGTAAACCCTTGGCGTTCTCTTCGAGAAGATCGGCGCTTCGAGCGGTGATCGCGAGGTCGGCCCCATGCTCGGCGAGTACATCGGTAAACGTGAGGCCGAGGCCCATCGAGCCACCCGTAACCAAGGCAACTTTGCCCGTGAGATCGAACATTGACATGTCTGCTCCTATCGATACGTCGTCTGCGGAGGCGACGCTAGAGCAACGGGCCACGTCAATGTCGCAGCGAAGCGAGCACCTGCTTGTAGCGTTGCTGCTTAGTGAAGAAGCAGACGGTCGAAGAGCGGCGTAAAGAGATCCTTGAGACCACATGCGAAGTGGTGATCGAACGCGGATTCGCCGCCACCCGAATAGCCGATGTGGCCAAGCGCCTCTCGGTGTCGACCAGCCTCATCCACTATCACTACGACTCGAAAGAGCAATTGCTCGCCGAGGCCTTCAGCCACTATGCGCGCAAGGACCTCGCCAAGCTCGATGCCGAGATCGAACTCGCACCCACAGCGCTCGCCAAACTTGACCGCGCCATTCAGGACTACGTTCCCGAGGGCAGCGGCGACATGGAGTGGATGCTCTGGATCGATGCGTGGGGCGAAGCGCTTCGTAACCCATTGATGAAGCGCATCAGCCAAGAACTCGACGAGCAGTCGGCGCGCCTACTGCAGCGAGTGCTCAGCGCCGGCGTTGCTTCGGGCGAGTTCGAGTGCGCCGATCCAACCGCGAGCGCGTTGCGTCTCACCGGGCTGATCGATGGCCTCGCCATCCAGTTCGCCGCTCACGATGGTCTGCTCACTCGCGATGCGTTCATCGATCACGTGCGTTGGCTCGCCGCCGCCGAAGTTGGTGTCGACATTGAAGAGTTCGACGCATCACAGTCGGCGGTGCGCACCGCAAACAGGTCGCTCTCCCCTGCCACCGATCTCGAACTGCGCCAGCTCGTCGCCCGGTATTGCGATGCAGTGCAGCGCCGCGACCCCAACGACTGGGGTGCCACGTGGGCCAACGACGCGTCGTGGGATCTCGGCAATGGCAAGCCCGTTGTGGGCCGCGCCAACATCGTGAAGTACTGGCTCAAAGCAATGAAGGGCTTCGACTGGGTCGTGCAGGTTTCGCCGCTTGTGGTGTTCGACATAGACGAAGACACCGGCGAGGGCACCGGCCGCGTCACCGTGCAAGAGCGCTTTCGTACGGCCGACGGCACGAGCGGTTCGCTGCTCGGTCTCTACCACGACAACTTTGTGCATACCCCTCAAGGCTGGCTGTTTGCGAGCCGTCGCCTTGAGGTCATCGAACACGTGTAGCACAAGTCACGCAGGGTTCATTCAAGCTCGCGGTAGTTGCCGCCGATACTGAATGAAGGCCCTGAACGTTTCGCCAGAACACTGCGATTCAGCTACGGCTTCACAAGGAGTCGAGCACCATGAACCGCTTCATCTCAACGAACCCTCAACGTCGCGCGCGCTCACTGGGCAAGCGGTCCGCTCTGAAATTGGCAGTGCTCCCGCTGGCTGTTGTTACACTCAGCGGATGCAACGCCGTGATGATCGGCGACAGCATCTTCAACATGTCGCGCAAGGAACTCGGCGGTTTCGTCGACGCATCTGACGGACGCGGAGCCGACAACGCTGGCCTCAACGGAAACCCGCTCAGCGGCCGACAGGCGATTGCGTCCCTTGCCCCGGCAGTGTCCGAGAACGGCTGGCTCGTGATCAACCTTGGCACAAACGACGCACGCTCGCGGAAAACCGCTGACGCATTCCGCAGCTTTGTACGCAACACCGTTTCCCGCCTGAAGAATGATCGATGTCTCGCTTGGGTCGTGCCCTACAACCCTCAGTTCCCTGAGCGCTCGGCGCAGATCGAGTCGGCGTTGCGCGACGAGATTGTTGCGCAGCCATGTCACGCGCTGATCGAGTGGGGGCCATGGGTGCATGCCAACCCAGCGCTCACTGTTGACGGCATTCATCCCACGGCCGAAGGCAAACAGGTGCTCGCAGAAATGATCGCCGCGGCCACCAACTAACGACGCATTCGACCTATGGGCGCACTTCGTAAAAGGCGTTGACCGAGTGGTCAATGTCGAGCTTGCGGAACGAACTGAAGCCCGCCTTGGCTGCCATCTGGCGCGCTGTGTTCTCGCTGAACCCCAAGGTGCCGAGGCCTGCGCCATCGGGGCTCGACATTGCCGACGACATGCACGACAACACACTGATGCCGTACATCAATGGAGCCATCGGGTTCTTGCGCGCGTTGTCCATGAACGTGTCGTGCGCCTTGATGTCTACGAGCAGCCATGTGCCGTCGGGCTTGATTGCAGCGCGTAGCGACTCCATCATCTGCTGCGGATGGGTCATGTCGTGAATGCAGTCGAAGGTGGTGATGAAGTCGACTGAATGGTCGGTGGCCAACGGCGCGTTTCGTGGATCGTGGAAGCTGGCGTTACTCACGCCTGACTCAGCAAGCTTGGCCGCCGCACGATCGAGCGCGTGCTGCGAGATGTCGTAGCCAGCGAACGTGCTCTTGGGATACGCCCCTGCCATCAGCAGCACTGCACCGCCTGCGCCACAGCCAACGTCGGCCACAACAGCCCCGGCGGCGAGACGAGAAGCCACACCGTCGAGCGCGGGCAGAACCACCGGCAGCAAGAAGGTCTTGTTCCACGGTTCGAAGCTGCGCTCGATGCCAATGGCGCCAGCGCAACCGTGGCTGTCGTAGTTATGACCGACGCCCGTGCGGAAGCTCTCGGGCATGTCATCGAGCGTGGCCATGGTCTGCGGCAAACGGTGGAACATCCCCATGCCATAGGCCGGGTGCTCAGGCGAAGCCAGCACAGCTGCAGCCTCTGGCGAAAGCGAGAACTGCTCGTGCTCATCGCAGTCGATGATGCGCGCTGCGGCTTGGTTGTATGCCCACTCACGAACCCAGCGCTCGTGAAGCTCTAACGATGAAGCGAGCTCGTGCGAGGTCAACGGCCGATCCGCAGACTTCATTGCGGCATATAGGCCGAGCTTGTCGCCGAGGTGAATCATTCCGGCGGTGACCGCACCCTCGAGCTTGGTGAACACCTGGTACGAAAACATCTTCAGCTTGTCGGGATCGGGGCTCGACGAATTACCCATCGCGTGTGTCATGTCAGTAGCCGATCAGTTGGAGAGGTTGATGTAGATGTGCTTCGACTCGAGATAGGCGTCGAGCGCATATGGACCAAGCTCGCGACCGATGCCACTTTGCTTGTAGCCGCCCCACATCGTTTCGCTTGGGGCGGGCTGACTGTCGTTGATCCACACAACGCCGGCCCGAATGGCTTTCGCCGTTCGCAGAGCGCGGCTGATGTCACGGGTCCACAGCGCAGCCGCAAGGCCGTATTCGGTGTCGTTGGCCAACGCGATGACCTGATCGATGGTGGTGAACGGAATGACCGTCATCACCGGCCCGAAGATCTCTTCGCGAGCAATGCGTAGCTGATTCGAGGTGGCTTCGAAAATGGTTGGCGGCACAAAGTAGCCACCGCTCAACGCCGGGTCGGTGGGGCGTTGGCCCTCGAACGCGAGACGCGCCTCGGTGCGGCCGATATCGACATAGCCCTGCACGCGATCTCGTTGCACGGCAGACACAAGCGGACCCATCGTGGTGGTGGGATCGAGGCCGCTGCCCAGTTTGATCGCCGAGGCAAAGTCGGTCATCTGCTGCATTACGTCGTCGTAAATCGACGCCTCGACGAATACCCGGCTGCCAGCCGAGCAGACCTCACCTTGGTTGCCGAACACCCCGTTGCACGTGCCCGGGATAGCCGTGGTGAGGTCGGCATCGGCGAACACTATGTTGGGGCTCTTGCCACCGAGTTCGAGCGTGACCCGCTTGAGCTGATCGGCGCAGGTTCGCTGAATGTGCTGACCCACCACTTTGGAACCGGTGAAGCTGATTTTGTCGACCATCGGGTGTGTGAGCAGCGCCTCGCCAGCACGGTTGCCGACACCAGTCACCACGTTGATCACCCCAGCCGGAACGCCCGCTAGTTCGGCGATGCGCGCCAAACGAAGTGCGGTCAACGGCGTCTGCTCAGCGGGCTTGAGGACCACCGTGCATCCGGCCGCCAACGCTGGGGCCATCTTCTGCGCGGCCATCATCATTGGGTAGTTCCACGGCACGATGAGGCCGCACACGCCAACCGGTTCCTTCACAATGAGGCTCATTGCGTCGGGCCCTACCGGAGGGATGTCGCCGCTAATCTTCGTCGCCCAGCCGGCGTAATACTCGAACATAAACGCGACTTCATCGACATCGCCGTAGGCATCACCGATTGGCTTACCGCAGTCGCGCACCTCGAGCTCAGCAAGCTCGATGCGCTGCTCACGTACGAGCTCGGCCATCCGGAA
>CANNMD010000132.1 GCA_947505655.1 Acidimicrobiaceae bacterium
ACATGAACCGTTGCATTGCTTCGCGGGCCGCCGGAGCGCCAAGCGTGGCCTGAAACGCTGCGCCCTCAGCAATGAGGTCGGGCACGATCTCTTTGTCGGATCGCAACACCGACGCCTTGGCCGCTGCCACTGCGTGCGCAGGAAACGAGGCAATACGTGCCGCCAAATTGTTTACGTGCGGCCAGAGATCTGCGGCCGCCATCGAGCGGTTGACCCAACCCCACGACTCGGCAAGATCGGCCGATATGTCGTCGCATCCGAGCACCACTTCAAGCGAGCGCGAACGCCCGATGAGGCGCGACAGACGCACCGTGCCGGAGCCACCAGGGATAATGCCCAGCGCCACCTCGGGTTGGTTGAACACCGCTTTGCCACTGAGCGCGAACCGCATATCGCAGCTCAGAGCAAGCTCGCTGCCACCGCCGCCAACGCGTCCTTCGATGACCGCAATGGTGGCCTTGGGCATTGTGCGAAATGCCTCGCACATCGCATGAAACGCATTGAGTTCGGTTGGCGAAACCTGTTGACCCGTAGGGAACTGCAAGATCAGCGACACGTCGAAATGGGCAATGAAGAAGTCGGGGTTCGCTGACGACAAGACCACGACGCGCACGTTGTCATCGGCGGCTAGTACACCAGCAACACGCGCCATCTCTGGGAACATCGCGCCGTCGAGCAGGTTGATGTCGCCGTTGTCGATGACCACGTGAGCGATGCCGTGAGCCACGGCAACGCTGAACGTGGTGTAGCCGTCGTAGCTCACAGCAGGGTGGTGAGCACAGCCCGTGTGCGAGCAACTTCGTCGGGGTTGCCGCCGAACTCGGCTGCTGCAAAGTCGGTGACACCGATGTCGGCGAGGGCGCTGATGCGGTCGGCGACTTCGGCCTCGCTGCCAACAATGGCGATCTCTTCGGGACCCTTGACGCCCTCGAGATCGAGCATTGCGCGATAACTGGGCAAGTGGCCGTACATCTGGAAGATGGCAGCAGCACGTGTGACCGAACCGGCCTTGTCGTCGGTGACACAAACTGGCAATGCGGCGATAACGCGCTGATCGGGACGACCCGCTGCTTCGGCCGCGGCACGAAGTGTTGGCACCGTGTGATCGCGCAGTGTTGCTGGGCCGGTGCACCATGTGAGCGTGCCATCGGCGAGCGCTGCAGTAACGCGAAGCATCTGCTCGCCGAGCGCAGCGACAACAACGCTGGGGCGCTTGGCGGCCGAGATCGAGAGGCCACCGGCCACGCTGTAGGCCTCGCCTTGCAGTGCGGCGGGCTTGCCTTCGAGCAACGGCATCAGCACGCTGAGGTACTCACGCAGGTGGCGCACAGGCTTGTCGAACGACATGCCCCACATGTGCTCAACAACCATCTTGTGGCTCAGGCCAATGCCCAGGCACAAACGGCCCGATGCCGCTTCGTTTACCGTGAGCGCCTGCTGGGCCATCATCATCGGATGACGTGGGAAGGTGGGCACAACGCTGGTACCGAGCTCGATGTCGGCCACCTCGCGACCCACCACTGCAAGCACGGTGAGTGCATCGTGTCCGAAGATCTGTGGCACCCAGAAACTGCTGAAGCCAGCCCCCTGTGCAGCGGCGGCCTCGGCCACCACCTGGTCGATAGTGCCGTCATTTGTAGTACCGCTGAAGATTCCAATACGCATAGTGGCACCGTATCGTGCGGCCGTCTCAGCCAACGGCCTCAGCGCCGAGGTCGCGCGCACCGAGCTATTCGGTGGTCGGCGAATCGCCGACGAGAGCGTCAATTGCATCGTCGCTGAGGCCCACCTCGAGCAACACCTCGCGGCCGTGTTCGCCCAGCATCGGAGCATGCCTACGTACGCTTGCAGGCGTCGCTGAGAACCGCACCGGCGGCGGAATCTGACGGTAGGCACCCATCGTTGGGTGCTGCGCAATCGGTAGTTCTGCAACCAGATCGTCGAGGCTGCGCACCGGGCCTGCCGGGATGTCGTGGCGGCTGCAGTACTCGATCCAAAAGGCACTCGATCGGGTAGCAATGATCGGGTCGATCAGCGCGTACAAATCGCCAGCGTTCACAGCGCGTGCCGCCGCCGAGAGCACTCGCGGATCATCAATGAGATCGAGCCGGCCGCCCTCGCGAAACAGATCGTTGTAGTTGCTCGCCGAGTACGGCAGCACCGCCACCCATCCGTCGGTAGTTGCATACGGACGACGCTCCGCGGCGAGCACACGTGGATATCCGGCAGGGCCCAGAGACGGCTCGGGCACCGCAGCACAGCCATGCTCAACCAATGTGAACGACGTGAGCGCATCGATCATCGGCACCTCAACGAACTGCCCTTCGCCGGTGCGCTCACGATGAAACAGTGCGGCGAGCACTGCGTACACAATGGTGAGACCGGCCACCTTGTCGGCCACCAGAGTTGGGGCCAGCGCAGGAGTACCGCTACGCCGTTCGAACGCATCGGCTATTCCTGCACTCGCCTGAATCACGTCGTCGTAGGCAGGCTTGTTCGCATCGACCCCATCGGATGGCCAACCATGCGCCTGACACATCACGATGTCGGCACGCGCCTCGCGTATCGCTGCGTAGTCAAGCTTCAGCCGAGCCAGCGGAGCTGGGCGCAGGTTTGTCACCACCACATCGCACGTTGCCGCGATGCGCAAGAACGCATCGCGCCCGGCCTCGCTCTTGAGGTCGAGGCAAACGTTGCGTTTGTTGCGCAACAGGTTCAGCGAGATACCCGACATTCCCCGGCCAGGCCCCGGACCCATAATGCGATTGGTATCGCCACTCGCTTCTTCGATAGCTATGACATCGGCGCCAAGGTCGCCCAAGATTTGCGTGGCATATGGCCCCATCACCACCGACGAGAAGTCGAGAACACGCACACCCGCCAACGGGCCAAGAGCAACGGGGTCAGTCATGGCAACGAGTCTTGCTGACGAGTCGTGCGAAAACAGCTTTCGCAGTTCAGCGGGTTAAGCGAGGCTGACGAGTTCGAGCCAGTCGGGGCTGAAGAAATCGACCTGACCGTCGGGCATGAGCAGCACCTTGGTGGGCTTGAGTTGCTCAACGAATTCGGCGTCGTGGCTCACGAACACGATGGTGCCCTTCCACGTGCTGAGCGCATCGGCCACGGCCTGACGGCTTGCTGGATCGAGGTTGTTGGTGGGCTCGTCGAGCAGCAACAGGTTGTTGCGACCCACCATCAACATTGCGAGCGCAAGCTTGGTCTTCTCTCCGCCGCTGAGCGTGCCACTGTTTTGGAACACCTTCTCGCCCATCAGCCCGAACATGCCGAGCATGCCGCGCAACTGCGTCTCGGTGAGCATCACGTTTGAAGGAACCTCGGAGCGAATGTTATGCAGCAAGCTCTCGTTGATGCGCAGGTTGTCGTGCTCTTGCGCGTAGTAGCCAACATTGACGCCGTGGCCAAACTTGAAGTCGCCGAGCGTGGGCTGTGCCTCACCCGCGAGGATGCGCAGCAAACTGGTCTTGCCAGCACCGTTGAGGCCGAGCACCAGTAGGCGCTCGCCGCGGCCGATGTCGAAGGTGACATCTTCGAACACGGGCGAACCCGAGCCATAGCCCTTCGATAAACGTGTTGCCGTAATCACCGTGGCGCCCGACGGTGGCGGCTCGGGAAACTTGACCTTCATCACCTTGTCGCCAGCGCCCACGTGCACGCGTTGTGACTCGAGACGAGCGATCTGCTTTTCCTTGCTGTGCGCCATTGAGGCTTTGGTGGCCTTGGCGCCAAAACGATCGACTACTGATTGCAGGCGAGCAATCTCTTTGGTCTGCAAGATCGATTGACGCGCCAGGCGTTCTTCGTCGGCAGCGCGCGCCAACTGGTATTGGCTGTACGTGCCGCGGTACTCCACGAGGTGGCCGGTGGCATCTTCGGCCGGACGATCGAGGTGCAGCACTCGCGTGATGGCTTCGTCGAGCAGGTCGAGGTCGTGGCTGATGACCAACATCGCGCCGCGATACTTGCGCAGGAAATCGAGCAGCCAGTTTTTGGCATCGATGTCGAGGTGGTTGGTGGGTTCGTCGAGCAGCAAGGCATCGCTGCCGGCAAACAGAATTCGCGACAACTCGACGCGACGACGCTCGCCACCCGAAAGCACACCAAGCGGCAAATCGAGGCGGTCGGCTTTCAGGCCGAGGCCGGCTGCAATTGAACGAGCCTCGCTGTCGGCGGCATAACCACCCGAACTCGCGAACTCGTCTTGCGCCTTGCTGTAGCGCGCCACATTGCGATCGCTGGTTTCTTCTTCCATCGCGATGCGCAACTTCTCGATGCGAATGAGTTGATCGTCGATGCCGCGCCCTGACAGCACGTGAGTGATTGCAGTGCGACCGTCGAGCACTCCTGCGATGCGTGGGTCCTGCGGCAAATAGCCGAAGCCACCTTTGCGCAGAATCTTTCCGCCAATGGGTTCGGTCTCACCACCCAGAACTCTGAAGAACGTTGTCTTGCCGGCGCCGTTGCGGCCAACGAGACCAACCTTGTCGCGAGGCATGATGGTGAACGAGGCCTGATCGACAACAAGGCGACCGCCAATCTCCACCGAAACACCCTGCACTTGAAGCATCTGTCTAGGGTGTCAGCGGCGCCCGCCAACCGCAACCGCCTGAGATCATTGCTGCCTATTATGCGTCACATGAAACTCACGGCCGCCGCACCTGTTGCGTGTGGGGCAGGCATCGTGGGCGCCGCTGCATACCTCGCCCTCAACGACCCCGCTTCCCCCGCAACGCACCTACCCGCATGCCCATTCTTTGCGAGCACTGGACTGTGGTGCCCCGGTTGTGGCCTCACCCGCGCCACCCATGCGTTGCTGAACGGTCACATCGCAACGGCTTTCGGGTTCAACGCACTATTCCCATTGTTTCTCGGTGCCATCGTCGTTGGCTGGTTTGCGTGGATGCGAAGTGCGCGAGGCCACCCACCGATTGCATGGTTGGTCAAGCTGCCTCTGTGGCTCACCATCGCTGCTGGCATTGGGGTGATCGCCTTTGGCGCCGCGCGCAACATGCCCGGACTCGAAGCGCTCGCCCCGTAAGCCGCCTTAGCCGTTTGTTGTGGGCGGCTTCGCTGACGACGATGTTGGCGCAGACGAAGACGGGGGCGTCGTGGCTTTGGTCGATGTGGCTGGCGGCGACGAATCATCGGGAGGCGCGACCGAGTCGGAAGTCGATGTGCTCGGCTTCGTGCTCGGCTTGGTGTCGGTAGAGCCGTTGGGGCCAGTTGGGCTGCCCATCGAGTCGTCTCTGAAATCGCTCTTCAAGCACACAGCACCTGTGCCAGATACGGGCCCAAGAACGATCGCGATGGTCTTCGCCAGCTTCGAGCGACCGGCTTCGGTGAGATGCAATCCATCGGGCCCCGTGAGGCGCGGCTCTTCGGTGATTGAGGCCCAATCAACAACAGTGACATTGTCGAACGCACTTGCTTCAGCGACGATGGCCTTGTTCACGTTGGCCTGAGCCGGCCTGAACATCGTGGTATTCAACAGCACTGTCGGACGCGGCGCCAAGCGCGTCAGCAGCATGCGCAACTGATCGGAATACTTGACCTTGTCGTAGAGATAGTTGTTGCCAAGCAGAACGACTGCGGCATCCCATCCGGCACCCATGCGCTTGTCGAGCACCTTGTTACCGAACTCAATGAAGCGCCCTGTCTCGGCATCTACCTCTACCTGCCAACCGAGCGGCACAAGTTCACTGCACGCTTGATCGCCGTAGCGGCGCGAGATCGATGTCATCACCGAGTCGCCAATGAGGATGACCTTGTTGCCCTGCACGCGAGAGCCCACTTGGCCGGTGGGCGCATGAGGCAACGACACGGTGACTGCGCCCAGCGGCGCAGGATCTGCGGCTGATGGTGCCGACGGCAACGAAGCGGGCAATACACCGACGCCACCGACCGTGATCGGCGCCGAACCATCGACGCTGGACACGCCCTGCTTGCTGCATCCGCTGACCAGGGCAAGACCAACCACAAGGGCTGCGCTGGCGCGCAGAAACAAGTGTGGGGCGGCCGAAGTCATCCCGCTATTTGATTCGGCGCGGCGCCAACAAGCAAGTCGCTCGCGGGCGCCGCACCGGTCAGATGTGACGAAACGCTGTTACTTGTTGGCTTTGAGTTCCGTGAGGATGCCCTGGAGCAAGTCGTTGTCCGACGGTCCGCCTTGGGCCAGGTCGCGGTTGGTGATCTTCTTGTAGGCCTTCACCAACATGAACACCACGATGGCTGTGAGCACAAACGTGAACAGCTGGTTCACGAAGTTGCCCCACATCAGCGTCTTGTAGGCCTTACCGGCAAGACCCGAACAGTCTTGCTTTCCAGAAGGCTTTCCGGTGGCCGGGTCGAGAATGGCAGTGCACTTCACGAACAGACCGATAGCGCCAGTGAAAACGTCTTTCACGAACGAGTCAATGACGGCCTTGATGGCGAGACCCATGATGAAGGCAACTGCCACCGACATCAGGTCGCCGGTAGCGATGAATTCTTTGAACTCTTGAACGAGTCCCTTTTTCTCACTCATGAATTTGATCCTTAGCTGGGTTTGACGATTACAACAGCGTCATTAAAACACGCGCCCGAGCCGAGATCGTTGACCCCACGCGGGATCAACACATTGGCTGTTCTGTTGTTGTCGAAGTGCCGCAACCACAGCCCCTTGGGGATCGAGACGACACCGGGGCGCATCGTCGCGTCAACGTGAGCGCGCAGCGAGATGGTTCCGAGATCGTTCGACACTCGCACGAGTTGGCCGTCGGTTACGCCACGGGTCGCCGCATCAAGTGGGCTGATTGAGATCACGACATCGGGCGGCCCAAACTCGGCGAACATCGAGTTGATGGTGCGGTTCGTCGCCGGCGTGAGCAGCGTGAGGCCACCATCTGGCGATGCCAGCGGCGCGAAGGCGGGCAATGGCATCTCGCTCGAGGCATCAACAAGACGCGCCCGGCGGGATCCATCGGCGAACTCGGGATGCGTGTGCTCGAACTGCACCGTGGCGCCCGGCTCACGAAGGAACGGCGCCAGCGATGCGCTGTCATCGGTGCGTGCCAGCGTGGTCAGCCGCAATGGATCAGGGTTGAAGTCGTCAGCGGGATAGCCCAGCTCGGCCGCCAACCCCGCAGCCACTTCATCGTTCGAGCGGCTGTCGCCAACACGACCGATAACGGGAGCGAATGTCTGCGTTGAGTACGACCCATACGAACTCGC
>CANNMD010000133.1 GCA_947505655.1 Acidimicrobiaceae bacterium
AGCGCCGTTCGGGACGCCGTGGGCGATCAGCTTGAGCTGATGGTCGATTGCAATCAGGGTTGGCGAATGGCGTGGGATACGCAGCGCCCTTGGGACGTAGACCATGCCACGGTTGTGGCGCTGCGACTTGAAGCCGAGTCCGTGTACTGGATGGAAGAGCCGCTGCATCGCGGCGATTACGACGGCATGAGCGAACTTCGTCAGCGCGTGAGCATCCGCATTGCCGGCGGCGAACTCACTCGCGAGCCCTATGAGTTTCGCGAGCTACTGACACGCGGTTGCTTCGATGTCTTCCAGCCCGACTGTGTGTGCTCAATGGGTATCTCGGGGCTGCGTCACTTGGCATACGAAGTGCACGAGCAAGGCAAGATCTTCACTCCACACACATGGGGCAATGGCATCGGGGTGATGGCCAACTTGCATCTCACGGCGGGCACCGTGGGCGCACCGTTTATCGAGTTTCCGTTCGACCCGCCCGAATGGACAACGGCCCGTCGCGATTTCATCCTCACCGAAACCATCGAGGCCGACGGCGACGGCTGGATCACCCTGTCCGATCGCCCAGGTCTTGGCATCGAACTCGACGAAGACGTGCTCGCGCGGACTCGTACTGGTCAAGCAACGTTCGCGTAGGGTAAGCGCTCGTGGCGCGTACTCCTGATGTGGCAATGAAGCGCGAGCTACTCGACCGGGTGGTCGCGTATTTGGCCGAACATGGTCTCGGCGACATGTCGTTGCGACCAATGGCCGCCGCTCTCGACACCAGCCCAAATCGCCTGGTGCATCATTTCGGATCGAAGCAAGAACTGCTCGTGGCTGCACTCGCGCAAGCGATACAGATTCAGGTCGAGGTGAGCAACGGCTGGCTCAAGCGCAACCCCAAGATCAGCCAGGCCAACTTGTTGCGGCGTTGGTGGAAATGGCTCAACGCTTCGCCTGCGAACTTGGCGCTGTCGCGGCTTGGTCTCGAGGCGGCCACTCTTGAGGCCACGCACACCGGCTTGGCTGGCGAGGTGCGCGCCGATCAGATCGGCGTGTGGCGAACCTCGATCGAGCAGCGTCTCATCGACGAGGGTCTGTCGCCGGTGCAGGCAGTGACCGAGTCGTCGCTGCTCAAAGCAATGTTCACGGGGCTGATGGTGGACCTGATGGCAACGGGCGACCGCAAGCGGCTGACTCAGGCACTCGAGCTTGGGCTCTCGCGTCTCGAGAGTTTGCTGTTGGAGCTGTCGGCCGGCTGAGCTGTTTACTGAGTTACTTACCCTGATCGCGTAGGAAGCGCTCGACTTCGTCCATCAACGCGCCGGCATCGACATGCTCGGGCAGATCGGCGTCGAGTTCGCCGCCAACGATGTCGTCGTCTTCCTCGTCGTCGAGGTCATCGTCGTCTTCGAGACTGAAATCTTCGATGCCTGCATCAGACATGCTTTCAAGTCGGCGTACGTAGCCGCCCAGATCGGAATCTTCGGCGACGATTGCGTTGACGCGCACTTCGTAGTCGTGAACCTGACTGGCGAGACGAGCGGTTGGCATCGTGGTGCCGATGATGGTGCCGAGCCGCTCGAGCAATGCCATGGTGGCCTTTGGCGATGGCACCTGCGAGGCATACGCCGGAACTGCTGCCCATAACGACGCTGACGGCAGATCGACTTTTGCGCACGAATCGTGCAGCACGCCAACAATGCCGGTTGGGCCTTCGTAACGCGAGCGCTGCAGTTCGAAGCGATCGATCATCAGTTGCTCGTTGGCAGTGCCGATGAGTTGAACAGCACGCGAGTGCGGCACATCGGCAAGCAGGGCCCCAAGGGTCATCACCATGCTGGCTTTGAAGTGTTGGGCGACGCCGATGACTTGCTCGCTGAAGGTGCGCCAGCGCATTGCGGGCTCGGGCCCGAGCACCAAGATCACATCGGTGCCGGGGGTCGAGGCGTACCACATGCCAACGGTGGGCCACACAATGCTGCGGGTGAGGTTGGTCGACAAACGCACGTGCGGGCGGATGCTGGCGAAGTCGGTGAACTCCTCAGGATCGATCTCGGCCAGCGGGACGGCCTGCCACTCTTCGATGAGTTGACGCACACCACCCGACGCGGCATCGCCAGCGTCGTTCCACCCCGTGAACGCGGCAACAACAACCGGGTTGCGAAGTGTGGGTTGGCTGAGCCAGCGAACGTGCTCCATTGGTTCTTGAGCCTATCTACGCAACCGGATGACGCGTTTCAAGGTTTCGTCAGAGTTGTGGAACGACGGAGTAGGCCTCGCCGCCGCCACCGGCGATGACATCGTCGAGCCAATTGCCTTCGTACACATCGTTGGGGCCCTGCATCAGGTCGTTTTCGGTGGCGTCGGCCGGTGTGGTGATGAGGGTCCAGGCCTGGCGCTTGTAGGTCCAGTTCTCGGGGAACAAGGCGTGGGCCTCACGCCAATACGGCACCGCCGCATCGTGACCAACGGTGCGCAACAGGTGTTGTCCCATCTCAAAGCAGGCCGCGGCCCGGGCGTGCGTATCGGGGCGTGGTTGGCTGCGTTGCACCACTTCGTCGGGTGAGAGAGCGAACTTGCTCGCAGCTCCGTTGTGTGCCCAATCGACGATCGCGGCGCGATATTCGTTGGCCACCTCGGGGAACTTTTTGATTTCGCGAAATGCTCGGTCGAGCCGCTCGGGTAGGCCGTCGGGGATGTCCATGTCGCGCATGGGGCTGCGCTCGATAGAAGCCGCCTCGGCGGGACGAACGAGGTTGCCGTCTTCATCGATCCAGACGGCCATCGGAATGTTGACGAAACCGAAGAGGTCGCCGGTGGCGTGCGTGGTGTCGATCAGGCTTGGATGCGTTGGTGCGGCGGCATCGATAAACGGATGCGCATGCTCAGGATTGACATCCATGGCAACGGTGACCACGGTGACGCCGAGTGATTCGAGTTCGAGGTGAAGTGCCTGCCACCCGGGCAGGCTGGTGCGACAGCCTCAATAACTACTCCATGCGACCAGCAACACTTTTCGGCCGCGAAGTGAACTGAGTCGGAATGGGTGACCGTTGCGATCGATGAACTCAGGGTCGGCTGCAGCGGCGGTGCTGAGCGCTCGGCCGGTGGCTGTGGCTGGGCCGAGTGCCCACACGCCTGTGTTGTCATCGTGCACGAGTGGCATACCAAGGCGGTTCGCCATCACGTTGATATCGACGGTGCCGTTGTCGCGTAGCGCGCCCGGCGCCGGCACGCAGATCTCGCCGCGGCACATGCCTTCGGGCTTGGCGGTCCAACCGGTGCGGTCGGCAACGTGCGTTGTGGTTACGTTCTCGAGCGTCTGCAGGATCATCGTTCGACCTTAGGCCGATTCGGTGGCGCGAGGTGAAGACAGACGAGATGCTTGATCGGCCAGATCATGAGGACCTGAGCTGAGGTATCCGAAACCAGCGCGCACGGTGGCGCCCCATGGCTCGACAATGCTGAACAGTTCTTCGATGTCGTCGCCGATGGCGCTGATGGCCCCAAGCATTTGCGCGTCGGTGGCGGTCTCGATGGACTCGCGCAAGGCTCGGCCAGCGGGCGTGAAACCGTCGTCGGCGACGAGGCCGCGCGACTTCAGTGATTCGACCGAGGCGTCGAATTGGGCGTTGCTCCAGGCGCGGGTGCGGCTGTATGAACGCATCGGGAGACCCCAGTACATCTCGCTGAGCAAGCCAATTTCGGTGGCGTTGACGCCAGCGCTGATCCATGCAGCCGTATGGCTATCGCCGCGATATTCGCGAAGCATGTCGCCCATGCGCCACATTGCGCCCACGGCTGAGTCGGGCATCGGCAACGAGCGTAAGCCGGCGTAGAGCGGACGTCCTTCGGGCCGCAACGGGGCGACGGCCTTGCCGAGCAACTCGTTGACCCGCTCGATGCCCGCTGGAGCTTCACCCAGCAATCGCACCAACTGGGCAATGGCCCCGGCGTCGCGAGCTGCGCAGATTGTTGCGGCATCGATGCGGGTCCAGCCCAGGGTGACGCTGGGGATCACGGCCTCGGGATTGAACACGGCGAATGCTGCGGCCACGACTTCGCCGGGCACTTGGCCCATCACGCTGCCACGGCTCGTGAAATACGCGGGGCCATCGGGAAGCGCCACACCGTTGGCCTGCGCGGCACTTGGGTCGAACCCAAGTGCCACATAGTTGGCGTGACATTCGGGTGAGAAGTACACCTGACCGGTGAGCGGCTCGAGAACCGAACCGAGCTTGCGAGCGAGGGCGGACAACGTGGCTGAATCCATCCGCGCACGTTAGGGGCGAACGGGGTGTCGATGGCCAGTTGTGGTTGCGCCGTTGCGCCGTGGCGTCGGCCGGTAAGGTCACCGCCGTGACAGTTACCGTCGAGATCGCTACCGAAGTGACGCCTCGCCTTGTGCAGGCATTTGCTCGTCTCATTCCGCAACTCTCGAAGTCGTCGCCGCCACCCAACGAGGCCGAGCTTGCCGAGATGGTTGCTGCGGGGTCTACCGATGTGTTGGTGGCTAGCGATGGCGACGATGTGCTCGGCGCGCTCACCCTGGTGGTGTTTCGTATTCCCACCGGTGTGCGGGCGTGGATCGAAGACGTCGTTGTCGACGATGCGGCTCGTGGCCGCGGCGTTGGCGAGGCGTTGAATCAGTTCGCACTCTCGGTCGCTCGATCGAAGGGTGCCAAGACGGTTGACCTCACATCGCGTCCGTCGCGTGAGGCTGCAAATCGTTTGTATCAGCGACTTGGTTTCGTCGCTCGCGAAACCAACGTGTATCGCTACGACCTCTGAGGCCGGGGTGCCCCAGAGGTCGAGCGGGCTTACAGGCCGACGATTTCGGGCTTCATGTCCCAGAGGATTTTGAGTGCCTCGGCCTGCTCCAGTTGTTCGACGCCGCGGGAACTCATTGCCTTCAAGATGTCATCGATGACCGAGACGAACTCTTGGTCGCTGATGTTCATGCCCCGATGGGCATCGACGAGCGACAGGCCGGTGTAGGTGGGCACCCCGGACAGGCCGGTGCAGAAGAATTCAAATGCACCCTCGACCAACTCCTCGCGGGTTGCCTTGGCGTTCTCGTAACGAGTGCACACGGTCGTGTTGGCGAAGTGGTTGGCGACGATGTTCTCCATCAGCGCGTGCAGGCCCTCGCGGCCTCCTAGGCGTTCGAATAACGGTGCTTGTTCCATGGCGGTTTCCTCTGCTCGGGAGTACGAGAGATACTCAGCTTGCGAGCATATTTGTCGCTTCAGGAGTAGTCAAGGGGTTCCTCGCCCGTGGCGCTTCCGAATTGCCTCGAGGCGAGCCCTCGTGGCGGGGGTGGCAGCCAGATCGGTGGTGCTGGCCCAACTGCGCACTTCGCGAGCGGTCGAGCGGGCGAAGTTTTCAACGCTTGCCAACAGCGTCGTTGTCGACTCGATCACGAGGGCCACCACGTGGAGCCGTCCTGGGAACATCGGCCGTCCGGCGAACTCGCCTTGCGCTGTGCCCTCGGATGCGGCTGCGATATTCAGCCCGTGTTCGAGCATCCACAGTGGTCCACCGTCGGCGAGGTATTCGTCGACGAAACCGAGCATCTCGTCGAGCATCTCCCTGGCTGCATCGGCGGTTGCGTCCATAGCCGCTGCGAGATCGGCGACGCTCCCATGGCTGCCATGGTACAGCCGGACCAACCCCTCGATCTCGAAGTGTGGCTCCTGAGGGGCCGAGGTCAGCCACTCGCGGAGAGCCTCAGCGCCAGCGGCGGTGATCCTGTAGCGCTTGCGCGTGCGAGCGCCGGCTTGCTCCTCGTCGACTGTGGCCCAACCGAGATCGACCAGATTCTTCTGCTCGCGGTAGAGGTGCCCCTCGGATGATGACCAGACGAATCGCAGCGATCGGCGCATCTGTTGGGTGAGCTCGTATCCGGTCCACGAGCGCACCGCAAGCATGCCCAACAGCCCATACGTAGTTGTTGACACGTTCATGGTCTTAGTTTACTCTCTTTGGGAGCAGCGTCCGGTGAATTCGGCCGCGTGTGGGGAGATGATCTTGAGTATCGGAACGATGCGATGTGTGGCAATCAACGTAACCGATCACGAGGTCGGTCTTCGCTTCTGGTCGGCGTTGACCGGCTACGAGGTGCTCGATCCCGGCTATTGGGGACGCGGTTGGCTCGCCTATCTGGGCACCACTGAACCGCGTAAGCATGAGATCATCCTCATCCACACCGACCAGGCGCCGATTCAGACCGCCGTGCCCACTCACCATGACACGAACTGTGTGCACATCGACATCACACCGACCCACGGGGTCGATGCAGCGATCACCGAGATCCTCGATCTCGGTGGCACGTTAAAGAAAGCGCCGAGCCTGTACCCGCGTCCGACTGCTACCTGCGACGAGCCGCCGATCATCGACTGGGCTGTGATGCAGGACCCATTTGGCAACGAGTTCTGCCTCGTCGACACACTCACTTGGGAGCAGATGATTGCGGCGCTCGAAGCTGCTCGTGAGGGCATTACGGACGACCGAGAGTTGCGTGCCGCGGCGGGTCTAACGACTCTGGACTGACGGTGGCCACTGCGGTCAGCTGATTGCTCGGGTGATTCCCGTGACTACCGCGTCGATTTCGTTGTCGAACGCGTAGCCCTTTGGCCAGATCGATGCCGTGAGGATGTTGGCGAGGCCGTGAACGCCGGCCCACGCAATGATCGGCGCATCGGCGCGGCGGCTTGCCGGGATTGCCTGGCTCACAACCATCTCTTCGACCGAGTCGACCAGTACTGACCACGCGCTTGGGTTGTCTTCAGCGGCTGGTGGCACGTCGCAGAGAGCAAACGCAGCAGCGAAGAGGCTCGGATGTTGAGTGGCGAAGACCACATAGGCGCGGCCGATGGCCTCGAACCGTTCGACCGACCGACGCTTCGCTCGGCCGTTGGAGATGACTGCATTTCTTGCCTCGAGCAGCGCGTCAGCCAGGCTTTCGCGCGCTGCCTGCGACACGCGTGACACGAGGTGGTCGCGGCTTGGGAAGTGGCGGTACACCGCTGATGGTGAGACGCCGAGCGTTCGCGCGAGATCGCGCAGCGTGAGGGCTTCGATGC
>CANNMD010000134.1 GCA_947505655.1 Acidimicrobiaceae bacterium
AGATTCGTCGACCAGTTCGGTGCCGATGCCGGGCAGACCGAACGTGGCCGAGCCGGGCTTAGTGGTGGTGACGCCGGGCAGTGGGCTGATCATGATCGCGCCGGTTTCGGTTTGCCACCACGTATCGACGATGGGACACGTATACCCGCCGATGTGTTCGTTATACCACATCCACGCCTCAGGGTTAATCGGCTCACCGACCGAACCGAGCAGACGAAGCGACGACAGGTCGTGCTTGGCGGGTTCGTGGTCGCCCCACTTCATAAACGTACGAATGGCCGTCGGGGCCGTATAGAACAGGGTGACGCCGTACTTCTCGACGATCTGCCAGATGCGGTCGTTCTCCGGGAAGTTGGGCACACCCTCGTACATCACTTGGGTGGCACCGTTGGCCAGTGGGCCATACACGATGTAGGTGTGACCCGTGATCCAGCCAACATCGGCGGTGCACCAATAGATGTCGGTGTCGGCGTGGAGGTCAAACACATACTTGTGGGTGAACGCTGCCTGAGTGAGATAGCCGCCGCTGGTGTGCATGATGCCTTTGGGCCTACCTGTGGTGCCGCTGGTGTACAACAAGAACAGCAACTGCTCTGAGTCCATCGGCTCGGCCGGGCACACAGGGTCGGCTTGCGCCATCAGTTCGTGGTACCAGTGGTCACGGCCATCTTGCATCGTGATCTCGTTGCCGCCGCGGCGCACGACAACAACATCGGTGATGGTTGGTGTGCCGAGCAGCGCCTCGTCGGCGGTGTGCTTGAGCGGGAAGATCTCGCCACGACGCCAGCCGCCGTCGGCGGTGATGAGCACCTTGGCTTCGGCATCGTTGATACGGTCGGTCAACGAGATGGCACTGAAGCCACCGAACACAACGCTGTGCGCGGCGCCGATACGCGCGCACGCCAGCATCGCGATGGCGGCCTCGGGGATCATCGGCATATAGATGTTGACGCGATCGCCCTTGACGACTCCGAGGCCCTTGAGCACGTTTGCGAACCGTTGCGTCTCGTCGAGCAGCTGCGCATAGGTAACGGTGCGAGTGTCGCCTGGTTCGCCCTCGAAATGGAAGGCCACCTTGTCGCCCTTGCCGGCCAGCACATGACGGTCGAGGCAGTTGTAACTCACGTTCAGCTCGCCACCGACGAACCACTTCGCAAAAGGAAGATTCCACTCAGAGGCGGTGTGCCAATCCTTCGACCACGAAATCAGTTCGCTGGCCTGCTTCGCCCAAAAGGCTGTGAAGTCTTGCGACGCTTCGTCGTACAGCGAGTGATCAGAGACGAGGGCGTTGCTACGAAACGCATCGGAGGGAACGAAGGTGCGGCGCTCCCAGCCAAGCGAATCGATTGCGTTGGCGTCAGTCATTTTTGCAGTCCCTTATCCGTTGTCGCGGTTGGGAGAGACTCTAGTTACAGCCGACGCCGCAGGCGTCAGTGGTCTGATACCCGTGGACTACGCCGATCGGCGGCGAGCCGCCATCGTGAGGATGAGACCAACCAAGACTCCGATTGCTGCGAGGAAGATGGACCCTCGAGATGCGCGACCCGTGCTGGGCAACTGGATCGACAGAGCTTGGGGCGAAATACCAGCGCTCGCCACGGATGATGCGGTCTGGCCAATCACTGTGACAGGACTTGCGGACCCGCTACCCAGCGCAGGCGCCGTCGTAGACGAACTTGGTGTTGGCGTGATCGGCGGAAGTGCATCGAGCACCCCCGTGTTTGGAGGAGTCGTGGTATCGGGTGTTGTGGTCGCAGGCATTGTGGTCACAGGTGCTGTGGTCGGTGGCGTGACCACAGGTGTCGTGTCGGGCGTTGTCACTGGAGGTAACGGCGGTGGGGAATCGTCATTATTGGTGATGGTGCACACGGCGTCTTCGCCAGCAGCAAGGACGACCGAGTTGCCGTCCTGATATCCGCCGACGCAGGTCCAGTCAGAAGGGGTGTAGCCGTCTGGGCCTGACTCTGTGAGCAAGTAGACGACCTCGGGAGCCACGTCGGCTCCGACGCCCATCCATGACAAGGCGCTTGGATCTGGGCCCAGAATCGGTGTGGACCAGTCGTCAAGCGACGTGGCCTGAAGATCGAAATCGGCGAGGGTTGCGGTGCCACCATCGTTGTTGATGAGAACGTTATTCAGCGTGAGATGTGGTGCACGAATGTCGTCGTTGATCACGGTGCAACTGGCGTCTTGGCCAGAGCGCAGTCGGATCGTGCTGCCCACCCGGGTGCCGCCGTCACATATCCAACCCAACGAGTTGTAGCCGAGCGGACCACTTTCATCGAGAATGTAGGTGGTGTACGCCACCACGTCGGCGCCGATGCCCACTTCGTAGCTCAACGCGGGATCGACACCGTCGATGATCGCGATTTGGCTACCGGCTGCTGTGGCGCTGAGGCTGAAGTCGCTGAAGGTTGCGGTGCCGCCGTCGTTGTTGATGACAATCTTGTTGAGTTGCAAGAACGGAGTTGTTGGGTTGCAGTCATCGTTGTTGTCGCCATGGTCGATCGAGCGAACCGACGAGCTCGAGCGCACTGAGCTACCGCTACTGCAGCTGCCCGAGCTCGAACTAGAGCTTGCTCGAGTGATCTCGGCCGTAAACCCGACGGTGATAACCGTCAGCGCTACGACAACTACGAGCCGAACGACCGAGCGAGCCAGCCCGCGAGTCGGCGCTCCTACTCCTTGGGTATGCACCGTGTGTCCATGCATTTCGCCGTCTCCAAATCCAACGCCCGGGGGGTGCGCTATGGACCAAACAGTACGGATATGCGTTATGAATCTGAATAGGCCGCTCGACTCATTTCGTTATGCAACGGCGGCGGCAGGGATCTCGACAACGATGAAGGCGCCAAGGCCCTGCGGGTCGCACAGCGCCTCTGCCTCGCGAACACGGCTGCGCATGGTGAGCGCAGCCACCGTGGGTCGAGCGGCCTGCTCGCTCCAGATGCGTTGGCCTTCGGCCACTAGGTCGTCGATGCCCCAGCGCTGCAGGAACTGACGCTGTGTACGCACGTTGGCAACGTGGCCGCTGTTGACCAGCAGTTGATCGAGCGCAACCTCAGCAGTGATGTCTTGAGTGCCGGGCTCAGCAAGGTAATGGCCACCTCGCTCGTGACCTCGGTAGGTACGCAGCCACTCTCGCCACGGGCGGATTGCTAAGCCAGCAGTGGTTGCGCTCGCGTAATCGATAACGAGCACAACACCTTGCGAAACCAGCGCCTTTGTTTGGGCAAGCCAGTTGGCGGCTTCGCGCTGCACTGGCACGCGCGAACCGTGAGCTGCCGACTGAGGCAAGGGCAATTGGTCGAGGTCGTGGGCTGGGCGCAGCACCTCGGCGAAGGCTCCGTCGGGCCGCACGATCACGAACGCCTCGCGCCAGCCGCCGTCCATGACGAACAATCTGAACGCAAAATTGTCGAGCAGTTCGTTGGCGATGACGACGCCGACAATGGGTTCGGTGGGCATCGAGGCCACTGACGTAATCCAGTCGGGATGCCCGGCTCGTTGCTGGGCAGACACCTCGACGGCCACATATCGCACAGCGTCGAGACAATCGGGCTGTGCGGCTCGAAAGGCACGGGCCAAGGTGCCGGGGCCGGCTCCAGCTTCGATGACCGTGAACTCATCGGGCTCACCGAGTTGATGCCACAGCGCATCAACCATGCGCGCGAGAACTGCCCCAAACAACGGCCCGACCTCGGGGCTGGTGATGAAGTCGCCTCGGCGGCCAGCAGAGCCACCCGATGTATAAAAGCCCTGCTCGCCATAGAGGGCGAGATGCATGAAGCGCTCGAAAGAAATTGCTCCGCCCGCCGCAGCTATTGCGGCACGGATTTCGTCAGCGGCTGAGAGCACCGGTGAGCGCGCTGAGGTCGCCGAAGCGCAAGACCAAGCCGGGGAGAATACCGAGCACCAGGGTGCTGCTGCCGGTGATGACCAAGGCCGCCCGCAACGATGGCGGCGTGGTGATTGGCGCCGTGTCGCCGTCGGGTGCGGGCTTCATCCACATTTCGCGCATGATGTTGCCGTAGTAACCAAAGGCAACGACCGTGTTGACGGCACCGATGATCGCGATTGTGTAACCGAGCGTGGTGCCAGCTTCGAGCACGGCGCGGAACGCGTTGAGCTTGGCAAACCATCCGCCGAACGGAGGAATACCGGCCAACGATGCCAACAGGAAGGTCATCAGCGCAGCCAGACCAGGCGCATAGGAGAACAATCCGCCAAAGCTAGTGATCTCGCCGCTTCGCGTTTTACGACTGACAGCGATGACCACTGCGAACACACCCAAGTTGGTGGCTGCATACGCCAGCAGATACACGACAACGGTCTTGAGCGATGTGCCCGTGGCCTTGGTGCCGGCAACAACCAACGGCATCAAGATGAAGCCACCCTGGCTGATGGACGAGTAGGCCAACATGCGAACGATGTTGGTCTGCTTGAGCGCCAGAACGTTTCCGACGGTCATGGTGAGCGCAGCGAGCACGAAGATAAACGGCTGCCACACCTTCTCGGCGTGAGGGAAGGCGAGATACAACATGGTGACGAGCGCAACGAAGCCGCCCGCCTTTGAGGCCACCGACAAGAACGCGGTGACCGGTGTAGGCGCACCTTCGTAGGTATCGGGTGCCCATGAGTGAAACGGCACTGCGCTGACCTTGAAGGCGAAGCCAACAACGACGAACACAACAGCCAAGGCCTCGACGGCTTTGTACTGGCCGCTGATGGTGATGGCCTTGCCGATATCGACGAGCAAGGTGCTGTTGGCAACGCCGTAGAGCAGGCTCATGCCGTAGAGCAACATCGCGCTAGCGAACACACCGAGCAAGAAGTACTTCATGCCCGCCTCGTTGCTCTTGGTGTCGCGCTTGCGCCACGCGGCCAACATGTAGGCCGGGATCGACAAGAACTCAAGCGCCACAAACACACCAATGAGATCTCGCGCCGAGGTCATCATGACCATGCCGAGCACGCTGGCGAGCAACAGCACGTAGTACTCGCCTTGGTAATAGCCACCTTCTTCGATCTCGTTGGTAGACAGCAACACCACGACATAACCGGTGATGAGGAACATCGCTTTCATGATCAGGCTGAAGTTGTCGACCACATAACGACCATCGAACATCGAGCGCACTTCGCTGCCAGTGACTGCGAGAGTGACGACAGGAAGCAGTGCTGCGAGCAGGCTGAAACCGGCAAGCGTGGCCGTGAGCCATTTCTTGGTTTCGCTGACGAAGAGATCGACAATGAGCACGACGCAGAGACCGGTCGCGAGGATGATCTCGGGCGCGAGCGCGTGGTAGTCGACCTTCGGCGGCGTGAAGCCACCCCCGGCAACGAGGAGCGAAGCAAGCACGGGTCAGCCCTGCCCGAATGCCTTGAGGGTGAGGCTGACCGCTGGATCGATGATCTTGAACATCAGTTGCGGGTACACACCGAACACGACAATGGCCACCAAGAACGGTGTCCACGCAACCCACTCGAAGAAGGTGACGTCGTGGATGTCGCCGGAATGATCGTCGTGATCATGAGCGTCGTCGTGACCGTGGTCGTCGCCGTGAGCGCCATGACCATGGCCGTGACCGTCGTCGTGACCAGCGCTGGCGCCAGCGAACTCAGCCTTGGGCTGACCAAATGCCACGCGCTGGAACAGCCACAACAGGTAGCCAGCGGCAAGCACCGTGCCGAGCGCAGCAATCACCATGAACACGCGGAACACGTTGTGGTTTAACCCTGCGGCTGGCGAGTACGCCGAAATGATCGCTGGGAACTCGCCCCAGAAACCTGCAAGGCCTGGCAAACCGAGCGACGCCATGACGCAGAATCCGAGGATCCAGCCCATGCGCGGCATCGAGATGAGCATGCCGCCGAGACGCTTGATCTCGAGCGTGTGATAACGGTCCTTTACCGAACCGGCGACGAAGAACAACATGCCGGTGATGAGGCCGTGAGCGACCATGCCGAAGATCGCGGCGTTGAAGCCGAGCGGAGTGAGCGTTGAGATGCCGAGCATCACGAAGCCCATGTGAGCCACCGAGCTGAACGCAATGAGGCGCTTCATGTCGGTTTGAGCCAGACAGCCAAGCGCACCATAAATAATGCCGACGACTGCGAGGCCGCCAATCCACGGTGCCCATGCTTTTGCGGCCACGGGCAGGATCGGGATGGCAATGCGCACGAAGCCGTAGGTGCCGAGCTTCAGCAGAATTGCGGCAAGGATGACCGAGCCCTGAGTAGGAGCCTGGGTATGCGCGTCTGGCAACCATGTGTGGAACGGGAACATTGGAACCTTGACCGCAAAGCCGATGAACATGCCGGCGAAGATCCAGATCTGAACCGAACGACCAAGCAGTCCGCCGTGCTCGGCGAGATAGGCAATGTTGAAGCTCGCTTCGCCTGCGGGCACCTTGCCCGACACCTGGAAGTAGAGCGCCAAGAAGGCAACGAGCATGAGCGCCGAACCGAACATCGTGTACAAGAAGAACTTGAGCGAGGCGTACTGGCGATCTTCGCCACCCCAGACACCGATCATGAAATACATCGGCAAGAGCACGAGTTCGAAGAACACGAAGAACAAGATCAGGTCTTGCGCTACGAAGGTGCCGGCCATGCCAACTTGCAGCACGAGCATCAAGATGAGGAATGCCTTGGGATTACCCGGCGACGGAATGTGGTCCCACGAGTAGATCATCACCAACACGGTGACGACCATGCTCAAGATGTACAACGGCAAGCTCAAGCCGTCGAGGCCGACGGTGTAGTTGCTGTGAATCACCTTGATCCACGACGTGTCGGCAAAGAACTGCAACTTTTCGGAACTGCCGTAGTTGAACTTGGTCAGCGAGTAGATGCCGACAAGCAGCGTCGCCACCGCCGTGAGCAAGGCGATCTGCTTGTGCAGCAGTTCCTTGCCCTTCGGGACGAACATCATGACGAGTACACCGACGAGCGGCAGGAAGGTACCGATCGTGAGTAGCGCGTTATTGGTGCGGAGTACTTCCATTGCCGTGAGGCTCCTCAGGTATTGACGATGACGAGAACGAGGGCGCCGATTGCGGC
>CANNMD010000135.1 GCA_947505655.1 Acidimicrobiaceae bacterium
TCGAGCGCAATGCGCAGATACAGGGTCATGTCGAGCGTGTTGTGGTGCGTGATGAATGGGCGAGCATGCGCGCCGCCCGCTTCGAGATGCAGCATTGGCGTTTCGACTTCGATGTAGCCGTGGCCATGAAGCGTGCGTCGGAAACTGGAGATGACAGCGTGGCGCACCTGGAATGTGCGGCGCGCTTCTTCGTTCACGATGAGGTCGGTGTAGCGCTGGCGGTACCGCGTGTCGGTATCGGTGAGGCCCTTCCACTTGTCGGGCAGGGGGCGTAGCGCCTTTGACAAGAGCTGCAACGAATCGACCCGAACGCTGAGCTCGCCCTTACGGGTGGTCATCACGATTCCCTCGACGCCTACCCAGTCGCCAAGATCGAGGTCGCCGATGTCGGCGAAGGCTTGGTCGCCCACAATCGCCTTTGAGACGAACAACTGGATCTCGTCGCTGCGGTCGCGGACGGTGGCGAAGATGAGCTTGCCTTGCTCGCGCTTGAGCATCATTCGGCCGGCGATACTGACGCGGGTCTCGGTCTCTGTGCCTGGCTCAAGCTCGCCGTGTTCGGCGCGGATCTCGCTCAGGGTGTGGGTGCGATCGAAACGGTATGGGTAGGGATTATTTCCGTTGGTTCGAATGTCGTCGAGCTTGGCGAGGCGCTTAGCCTTCTCGGCCTCGAGTCCGCTACCACTGAGCAGGTCGGATTCGGCATCGGGGGAGGCGTCGGGTGTTTCGTTCACAGGGGCTGAACGGTATCTGGTCTGAGCCGGTGAACGCGAGCCATTTACGCTGCCTTGGGTCGCCCCCGCTGCCGCCGTAATGTCGTGGTGATGAAACGCGCGGCCGCATTCGTTCTCGTTGGGCTTGTGCTCGTCACGTCGCTGTCCTCAAGCGAGGCCGTAGGCCCGCTCGGCCAGATCGTTTCGCCTGTCTCCGCAACGGCTGCTGCTGAACTCGTGCTGACCCCGACCGACGTCGTGCGCGTGCATCAAACCAGCGAACTCTCGCTCGATGTGTACGCGCGTGTCGCGGGTGCGGCCAACGCCGCACGAGCCGCGTGGTCCGAGTCGCGGGGCGGAAGTGTGCCAATGGGGCTCGTGATGCGCGGGCCAGCCATCGTGCAGCAGCCCGAAATCGTGGGCTACCACTTTTCGATGGGCGTCACCGTGTTGCCGACCGAGGCGATTGCTGCGCTGATGGGTCGCGATGTCGCCGGTGTGGTCGCTCGAGGCGACGTGGTGATGGGCTCAACCACCGCAGGTTTGCGTGATGCGCGCGTCGGTGACACCATCGACCTTCTGGCGGCGTCCGGAGCGGTGGTTCGCCTGACCGTGGGCATGGTTGCCGACGACTCAGTGATCGGTGGCACCGAACTGTTGTTGTCGCCGGCGCAGGGTGACCGCCTTGGGGTCACCAGAGTGACCAGCATCGTCGTGTGGGGCTTCCCCTCGAGAGACAGCATTGATGCAAACCTTGCGGCGTACGGACTCGATCAGCGTGTGGGCACACGCGTGCGACGCAGCTGGGATCCGTTCGATCCCGATGCAACGCTCAGCATGTCTGAAACCAAGGCGCGCTTAGGCGAGTTTGCGTATCGCGTGCGGGCCAACGGAATCGATGCCGATGTCACGCCTTCGTGGACGTACCAGTTCATTCCACCCGTTCGCGAGTTGTATCCCACTGGTATCAATGCCCGGTGTAACTACATGATCCAAGCAGACCTACGTGCAGCATTGAACGACGTGGTCAATGCTGGCCTCGCAGGTCAGATCGATGTCGCCAATGCCAATCGATATGGCGGTTGTTTTAATGCTCGCTTTAACCGCGTAACGGGCAACCTAGGAGTTCTGTCGCGGCATTCGTGGGGCGCTCCGATCGACATGAACACCACGACCAATGCTCAAGGCTCCCTGCCGCAAATGAACTGTGATGTTGTGCGCATTTTCCGTCGGCACAATTTTGCGTGGGGTGGCAACTTCGTCACGCCCGACGGCATGCACTTCGAGTGGGTGGGCGAACAAAGAGATCAGTACCAGTACCCATCGCGCTACTGTCCGAATCTGTCGGTGCCGCCTTCAGCCACATCAGCGAGTAGCGACTCGAGTGCACCATTCGCGCCGCGAACCATGCGCGCCAGATTGCTTGTCGACGATGGATGGGGCATCGGCGAGTAGTCTCACTCGTTGTGTCAACTCGCTTTGTGATCATTGGTGGTGGTCCAGCAGGTAACACCGCGGCCACGTATGCCGCCCGTTTGGGAGCCCAGGTCACGCTGATCGAGCGTGACGTCATCGGAGGCGCTGCACATCTGTGGGACTGCATTCCATCGAAGACGATGATCGCTACCGGAGGTGCGATGAGTTTCACTCGACGCATCCAGGGCATGGGTCTTGAGCAGCAAGATGCCGAGGTCGACAACGCTGCGTTGCAAGGCCGTATCGAAGACATCCAGAGTCGCTTACAGAGCCACACCATCCGGTTGCTCGAAAGTCAGGGTGTCCGGATGATTATGGGTTCGGCCCGATTCGTCGGTCCCAACGTGATCGAAGTCGCTACAGCCGATGGCGTCGAGCAGCTTGAAGCCGATGCCGTGCTTGTTGCTTCTGGCTCACGTCCGCGTATCCCCGACTGGTGTCATCCCGATGGCGAACGCATTCTCACCACTCGCGATTGCTACCCGCCCAAGGTGTTCCCAACGAGCATGACCGTGGTTGGCTCGGGTGTTACTGGTGTTGAGTTCGTGCACATGTTCTCTTCGTTTGGCGCAAACGTGTCGCTTGTGGTGAGTCGCCAACAGGTGCTTCCCAGCAAGGACCCTGAGGTTGCTGCCGTGCTTGAAGACGACTTCTTGCGGCGTGGCGTGCGGCTGCTCAAGGGTGCGCGCGCCGTGTCGATCGAGCGCAACGGCGACGAGGTCACTGTCAGTTGCGATGATGGTCGGGTCGTGCGCAGTTCGCATGCAGTGCTTGCGATTGGTTCGGTCCCGAACACCGACGATCTTCGCCTCGAACTTGCGGGCGTGCACACCGACAACGGCTATGTGAACATCAACCGGCATTGCCAGAGCAACGTGGCGCACATCTACGCGGCCGGCGATGTGAGCGGCAAGCTGCCGTTGTCGTCGGTGGCCAGCATGCAGGGCCGCAAAGTTGCCGAGCATGTGATGGGTCTCCACAAAGTTGTGCACCGCCACCTCGACTACGACAAGGCTGCCTCGGCCATCTTTACCGAGCCCGAGATCGCCGATGTCGGGCTGGCCGAAGCAGACGCATTCGCGGTTGGCCGCAAGATTCGTGTCACGAAGGTACCGTTTAGTTCGAACCCAAAGGCCTTGATCAACAACGACTCGCGGGGTTTCGTGAAGATCGTGTCTGACCCGGCCACGGGTGTTGTGCTCGGCGGTTCTATCGTCGGTCGGCATGCAGCCGAACTCATCAGCGTTATCGCTCTGGCCGTTACTGCAAACCTCACCGTGAGCGACATCGTCGAAAGCCTGCTGGTGCATCCTGCGCTCAGCGAGGCACTTGCCGAGGCCGCAGAATGAGTGGTTCCGAGTGAATTCGTTTGGACAATCCGACGTCGATCGAGAGGCGCTGAATCAAGAACTCGGGCTGCCGCCTGGTGTTGTTCTCGCGCCCATTTGGCGACGCTTGCTGGCGCAGGCAATCGACCAACTCGTGATACTGGCGCCCGTCTTGATCATTGCGGTCACCGCAGTGGGGGTTCGCTCGACCGACGATCTCAAGGCGAACGCGTTCGGCATCAACGCCGCAGTCTTAGCCGTGGCCTTTTTGTACGAGTTCGGAATGATTTCGATGTGGGGCCGCACCGTCGGCAAGATCGCTCTCGGAACTCAGGTGATCCGAGTTGACTCTGGCGGAGCGGTGTTGCCTTCGTCGGCAGCCATCCGCGCCCTCGTGCCATTGGCCGCGGGTGTCGTGCCAGGCGTTGGTTACGTGCTCAGCATCGTTGTGTACGCGCGAGCTATCTACGACAAGCGGCGCCAAGGATGGCACGACAAAGGTGCGGGCACAATTGTGGTGCTTCACCAAGGCTAGTTGAGCGCTGCGATTAGGCGATGATGATCAATACGTCGCCAGCGCCGACGGTGGCACCGGTAACGATCTTGATCTCTTTCACAGTGCCGGCCTTCTCGGCGGCAATCTGGTTTTCCATCTTCATTGCCTCGAGCACAACGACGGACTGTCCGACTTCGACCACTTGATCGAGCTCCACGAGGATCTTCACGATGGTGCCCTGCATTGGCGCCGTCACGTTGCCGCTGCCAGCACCCGCATTGCCTGCTGATGCACTTGCCGAACGCGCTGGCTTCTTGGCCGCAGCCTTCGAGTTGGCTACTACTGCTTGGCCTTCGGGAACCCACATCTTCACGTCGAAGCGCTTGCCGTTGACTTCGACTGTGGTGTTGCGCTGCACGAGTGGTTCGGCTGCATCGTCGCCAGCAGCCACCGGTGCGCCGGGCGCCTCGATGCCACTGAGGTCGAGTACTTCTTCGACCCACTTGGTGCTGTGCTTCATCGCCTGAAAATCGGGGTGCTTGAGAATCGCGAGGTCGGCAGGAATGGTGGTGGCCACGCCTTCGACAACCATTTCTTCGAGGGCGCGGATAGTGCGCGCAATCGCGGTTGGGCGATCTTTGCCCCACACCACAAGCTTGCCGATGAGGTTGTCGTAGTACTGGCTGATCTCGTCGCCAGCCATGTAGCCGCCATCGAATCGCACGCCGAAACCATCGGGGGTGACCAGCTTGGTGATGAGGCCGGGGCTCGGCAGGAACTTGCCGCCAGCAGGGTTCTCGGCGTTGATGCGGATCTCGATGCTGTGACCGCTGCGCGCTGCAGCAACCTCGGCCTGAGTCATTGGCAATGGCTCGCCGCTAGCAACGCGAATCTGCCATTCGACGAGATCGATGCCGGTGATTTCTTCGCTGACTGGGTGCTCCACCTGCAAGCGGGTGTTCATCTCGAGGAAGAAGAAGTCGCCGTCTTGGTAGATGAACTCAACGGTGCCGGCGTTGTAATAGCCAACGGCCTTGGCCACCTTGATGGCTGCTTCGCCCATTGCCTCTTCGACGCCCTCGGGGAGCGCGGTGGCTGGTGCCTCTTCGACGAGCTTTTGGTGGCGACGCTGTGCTGAACAGTCACGCGTGCTGATCCACACGACGTTGCCGTCTTTGTCGCCCACGAGCTGCACTTCGATATGACGTGGCCACGTGAGGTAGCGCTCGACGTAAATCTCGTCGCGACCGAAGTATGCCTTTGCCTCGCGCTGAGCACTATCGACGGCGTCTTGAACAGAGGCCTCGTTGTGCACGACTTTCATGCCGCGGCCACCGCCGCCGAACGCGGCCTTGATGGCAATTGGCCAACCGTTGCTGCGGCCGAACTCGATGATCTCGTCGGCGCCCTTGGCGAACTCGGTGGTGCCCGGCACGATGGGTGCGCCGCCGGCCAGCGCGGCCTTGCGGCTGCTGACCTTGTCGCCCATGACATCGACAGCCTCGGGTGGTGGCCCGATGAAGGCGACGCCCATCTCGGCGATGGCTCGGTTGAAGTCGGGGTTCTCGCTGAAGAAGCCGTAGCCCGGGTGCACGCCATCGGCGCCGCTGAGGCGAATTGCGTTGAGGATGGCCTCGGTGTTGAGGTAGCTCTCTGCTGCGGTCTGTCCGCCGAGTGCGTATGCCTCGTCGGCGAGACGCACATGCAGCGCGTTTCGATCGAGTTCGGAATAGACCGCAACGGTTGCAATGCCCAATTCTCGGGCGGCCCGAATGACTCGGACAGCAATTTCTCCACGGTTGGCGATGAGTATCTTCTTCAGCACGGCTCACATGATGACCGCTCGACACCCCTGATTGCCACCTGACGGACGATTAGTTCCTGCGTCTAGGCTCGCAACATGTCTGAATCGCTTCCGAAAGTCGCATGGCCAACCATCTGGCCGGCGGGTTGGCACGTCACATTTGTCGACGAAACCGGCTCAACAAACGCCGATCTGCTCGCTGCTGGCGCTGCAGATGCGCCCGAACGAACGGTGCTCGCGGCGGCTCATCAAACAGCGGGCCGAGGCCGCCTCGACCGGCGCTGGGACGCAACTCCTGGAGCGAACCTGTTGGTGAGCCTGTTGCTGCGCAATGTTCCTCGGTTCCCCCACGAGCTCACTCAACGAGTTGCGCTGGCGGCCCTTGCTGCGTGCCGCGAGCTGGCCGGCATCGAGGCCGATCTGAAATGGCCAAACGACATCTTGCTCAACGGAGCCAAGCTTGCCGGAGTGCTGGCGCAGGCTGGCTCCTCGCCGAGCGGATCTTTTGTCGTTGTTGGCATCGGCATCAATGTGGGTTGGGCGCCAGCCGATGCGGCCAAGGTGGGCGACGCTGTTGGGCCGGGCCAGTTACTCAGCGCGATGCTCACGCACTACGACGCGTTGCCCGAAATGATCACGCCGCTCTATCGCTCCCACCTCGCCACTATTGGCCAACGCGTTCGGGTCGAGTTGCCGGGCGATCGCATGGTTGTTGGTCGAGCCACCGATGTCGAGCCCGATGGCCGACTAGTGGTGCTCGACGACTGTGCCATCACCCATCGAATTGACACCGGCGATGTCGTGCACCTACGCCCCGACGACTCGGGCGCTGCCGCCAGCGAGTGACCCAGCCACGCAGCGGAACACGACTACCGTAAGAACTCGTGCAGCCAGCGTCGCGTTCTTCTGGGTCGTCGCTCCGGGGCTTTGTGCTTCGCCAGAGTCGCAATCGAGTCGGACCTCGTCAGCGTCAGCGCCGCCGAGTTGGCACGATGTTGTTCACCATCGCATTCGTCGCAATCCTCACCAGTGTCGGTGTGATCAGCGCAGCAAACCACCAAGTCGAAGGCATCGAGCGAATCCCGGCGCTGAAGTCGGCATTGAGCTCATCGAGCGCAAACGTCGAGAACTTCTTGTTGGTGGGCTCCGATAGCCGCGAGGGCGCCGACCCAACTGCCCCCGACTATGGCGGCATCGGCCCCGCCA
>CANNMD010000136.1 GCA_947505655.1 Acidimicrobiaceae bacterium
AAGCTGGCCACAGGTTGCGCGCAGAGGCGGGCGATGTTGGCTGCGATTGAGCTGGCGCTGCATCGGCCATAGAACGCAGCGGAGGCGAGGTCTGGATTAATGGTGCACATGCCATCGTCGTCATAGACGATCGCTGGCCCGAGCGCGGTGCGAGCTTTGGGCATGTTCGCTGACATCGGCAGGATTCCCTCGCCAACATCGGGCACATATGCAGTCATATAGACCAAGTGCTTCACGTTGGTGGCGGTGCATGCCGCCTGCGAGATCACGGCGCCACCGTATGAATGGCCCACAAGCACAATCGGCTGCTGGAACTTGGCGAGCACTCGTGAGACATGAGCGGCATCGCTGAGGAGGTCGCCAAATGGTTCGAGCGAAACGCCGTGACCGGGCAAGTCGATGGCCAACGAAGGTACGCCGCGCGTATCGAGTTCGGCCTGCAGGGTTGACCAGCACCATGCGCCGTGCCATGCCCCGTGCACAAGAATCACCATGGGAAGTTCGGATTCGCTCATGGGGCATGTTGCCACTGCTTCTAATGTGAGCGCCATGTCTACGACACCAACTGCCGCTCTTGACCCGTTGTCCATGTTCCGGCTTGACGACCAAATCGTGATTGTCACGGGCGCGTCGTCGGGCTTGGGTCATCGCTTCGCGCGGGTACTCCACGCCGCGGGCGCCACCGTTGTAGTCGCGGCCCGGCGTGCCGACCGTTTGCGCGACCTCGTTTCCGATATGCCCAACGCGCTGGCTGTCAGCGCCGACCTCTCGCAGCCCGAAGATCGCGAGCGGCTGGTGGCCGAGACCATCGATCGGTTTGGCACCGTGCATGTGTTGGTCAACAACGCTGGCGTCGGGCACAAAGTCGCCATCGAAGACGAAGACCTCGATACCTTTCGTGCAGCGATGGAATTGAATGTCACCGCTGTGTGGCAGCTCAGCAAACTGGTGTCAGCGCCGATGGTGGCGCAGGGCTACGGCAGCATCGTGAACATCGCGTCGATGCTCGGCCACGTGGGCTCAGCGCCCATCAAGCAGGCGCACTACTGCGCGTCGAAGGGCGCCGTCGTAAACCTCACCCGTGAGTTGGCCTTGCAGTGGGCTCGCAAGGGTCTGCGCGTGAATGCGCTGTGCCCCGGATGGTTCGATAGCGAGATGACCGCTGGTATGGATACCGACCCGGGTAGTCAGCGATTTGTCACCACCAACTCACCGATTCCGCGCATGGGTGAGGAGCACGAACTTGATGGAGCGTTGTTGCTGCTTGCCAGTAGGGCGAGCACGTTCATCACTGGCCAGTCGCTGATTGTGGATGGCGGTTGGACGGCTCGTTAAGGCCGTGTGATCACACCGGTGGGCGACGATGCGCCCATGGCTGCGCCTGCTCGAGTTGGCTGGCGACGCGAATCAAGACGTCTTCGCGCCCGTAGGCGGCAACGAGTTGCGTACCTACTGGAAGGCCCTCGGCGCTCCAGTGCATCGGCACGCTGATGGCTGGCTGGCCCGAAGTGTTCCAAGCCGGCGTGAACGGCACGAACGCGCCGGAGCGAGCGAGTGGGGCCATCGGGTGGTTGGGATCGTTCGCGATGGTGCCGATGGGCAACGGAACTTGTGCGTTGGTTGGCGTGACCAAGAGGTCCCAGCCTTGGGTCCACCAGGCTTGCACAGCGCGCCTGAACTGGGCCACTGCAGCCAGTGCTCGCGCGTAGTCGATGGAGCTAAAGAGTTTGGCGAAGTCGGCTTGGGCGCGGTTCATCAGTTCGAATTCGTCGGCCTCTAGTGGATGGCCAACGGCCTCTTCGAAGCGGCTCAGCGACACACCCATGTTGGTGCTCCACAACGCGCCGAACTGCGACGCAAACGACGAGTCTTCGAGCGCTGCGGGCCATGCGGGCTCTACATGGTGGCCAAGTGATTCGAGCAGAGCGGCCGTGTTGCGAGCAGCGTCGACGCAGTCTTGATCGACAGCGCCACCTTGCGGGTGGTGATCGAGCAAGCCAATACGTAGGCGACCTGGGTCGGCGCCGACCTCGAGGGCGTAGGGTCGACTCGGAGCAGGAGCCGTGACGGTGTCGCCGATGCCAGGCCCACACGTTGCATCGAGCAATGCCGCTGTGTCGCGCACCGTGCGGCTCACGCAATGCTCGACGCCGAGTCCGCTTTCGTCGCGACCGGGACCAAAGGTGATGCGACCCTGGCTGGGCTTGAGGCCCACGAGCCCGCAACATGAAGCCGGAATACGAATAGAACCGCCGCCGTCGCTGGCGTGAGCGAACGGAACCATGCCAGCTGCCACTGCTGCGGCTGAGCCTCCGCTCGACCCACCCGGTGTACGCGAGGTGTCCCACGGGTTGCGCGTCGGGCCCCACGCCAATGGTTCGGTGACGGGAACGCTGCCGAGTTCGGGACTGTTGGTGCGTCCAGCGATGACGAGCCCGGCAGCGCGATAGCGCGACACCAGCGTTGTGTCGATCGTCGAAATGGTGTTTGCGTTCTTCAGCGCGACGTTGCCGTTACTGATGCGCTGGCCCGCGTAGGTGGCCCAAAGATCTTTGAGCAGAAACGGCACACCACGAAATGGGCCGTCGGGAAGATCAGGACTTGCTGCAACTTCGCGAGCGTGTTCGAACCAGCGAATGACCACCGCGTTGAGGGCAGGATCGATTCGTTCGATTCGTTCGATGGCGGCATCGAGCAACTCAACTGGGGTTGCGTCTCTTCGGGCGACAAGCGCCGCCTGATCGATGGCGTCCATCCATTGTGTTTCGTCGGCGAAAGAAGTCATTGGGCTTGTGTAACACAAACGGGTAGCCAGAATGCGCAGCGGGTTTCTGTAGGGTCGTCATTCTGTGAATGAGACCTCCGCGCTGACCTCTGTTCCTTCGGGTCGTGAGGTGCTAGCAGATCGCGATGTGCGCATTCTGCTTGGTTCGTACACGCTGATCTCGCTTGGCGTGGCGCTGCAGGCGGCCGTACTCGGAAAGCAGATCTTCGACATCACTGATCGCTCAATCGACTTGGCGTGGCTTGGCCTTGCCGAGTTTGCTCCGGCACCGGTATTGGTGTTGCTCACCGGCTCGCTCGCCGATCGTTTCAACCGGAAGAAGATCGCTGCCCTCGGGCTCACTGGCGAGCTCGCGTGTGCGGTTGGTCTGTTGCTGTATTCGCTGAGTAACCCCACGGCCGTATGGCCATTTTTCGCGATCGCGATCGCGTTCGGAGTGTTCAGGGCCTTCACTAATCCGTCCCTGCGCGCGTTGCCGCAAATGGTGGCTCCCGACGGGGCCTTGCCGCGAGTGATCGCGCTGTTTAGCGCCACGTGGACCGGTGCGATCATCGCTGGACCGGCGATGTCAGGATGGTTGTACTCAATCGACACATGGGTGCCCTACGCCATAGCGAGTGGATCAACTTTTGTCGGTTTAGTTTGGCTTCTCTGCTTGCGGTTCAAGCGTGCACCAATCGCCCCGACTGCCGACAACAAGCCCACGCTGCGCAGTGCAGTCGAGGGGTTGCGCTTTATTCGCAATACACCCATCGTGCTTGGCGCGATCACGCTCGATCTGTTCGCAGTGTTGTTCGGCGGTGCCGTTGCCTTACTTCCGGTGATCGCGAAAGACCGCTTACATGTTGGCGATGTGGCCTACGGGTGGCTGCGTGCTGCTGGTGGTATGGGGGCAGCATCGATGGCGATCTTCTTGTCGATCAGACCACTGCGTCGCTACGTGGGCCGCATATTGCTGTGCGCCGTGGGCGTGTTCGGTGCCGCCACGATTGTGCTTGGTCTCACGCACAGCTATGTGGTCGCGTTTATCGCGCTGACTACGTTGGCCGGGGCCGACATGGTCAGTGTCTTCGTGCGCGGCTCACTCATTCCGTTGGTCACTCCTGATGAGAAGTTGGGACGAGTGTTCGCCGTCGAGAATGTGTTTATCGGCGCCTCAAACGAACTCGGCGCGTTCGAGAGCGGCATGGCGGCGCAGTATCTCGGGTTGCCGTTCGCAGTGATTGGCGGGGGCATTGCAACCATCGCCGTCGTGGGCTTTTGCGCTTTCGCCTTCCCGTCATTGCGCGATATCGACAAGTTCGAAGACCTCGAACCTGCCAGCGGTTAGCAGGCGCTGGGCTGACCCCAATGGTTGTTTAGCGACGAACCAGCCAGCGCAGTTTTTGTGCTCGCTCGTACAGGCTTTCTGCGGCCACTTGGCCAATGCTTGTGGCGTACGTGGGGTAGATGTGCACGAGGCTGGCGATGTCGCCGATCTTCATGTCGTGGCGGATAGCGAGCGCCAATTCGTGGATCATCTCGCCTGCGGCCGGTGCCAAAATGTGCGCTCCGACGATTCGACTCTTGTTGGTGATCACCACGATGGTGCCTTCGGTGGCGCTATCGGTTCGAGCACGATCATTGTGGATGAGGTCGAGCTTCCAAACGTCGACATCGTTTCCGAATGCATTTTCGGCCTCGGCGATGGTGAGGCCGGCATGGGCAAGTTCGGGGTCGGTAAACGTGCACCAAGGCACCAGCAAATCGGCGCTGCCTTTACCGGGGAAGAACATGTCGCGGATGGCGCGAACGCTGTAGTTGCCCGCCGAATGGGCAAAGCGAAAACCTGCCGCCACATCGCCTGCGGCGTAGACCGTTTTCACGCTGGTTCTGCCCCGGCTATCGACGCGTACCCCGGTAGGCCCAACGTCGATACCGAGCGCATCGAGTCCGAGACCGTCGGTGTTTGCTCGACGACCTACGGCGAGAAGGATCGCTTCGGCAGTAAATGTGTGCTTGATGCCTTTGATGGTGGCGTGCACAGTCTTGGTCGACTCATCGAACGTGACTCGAGTTGCCTCGGCGCTGAGGTGAAGGTCGACGCCTTCGCCACGCAATGTTGCAGCGAGGACGTGTGCGAGGGCGGGTTCATCTCGCGGCAGAAGGCTTGTTCCGTGATGCAGCAATGTGGTTGTGATGCCGAGGCGATTCAACGCTTGGGCCATCTCGACGCCAACGGGTCCACCGCCAAGGATGATGATGCTCGATGGCGGTGAGTCGAGTTCGAACAGGGTTTCGCTGGTAAGAAATCCGGCGTCGACGAGTCCTTCGATGTCGGGCACTCGCGGGCTGCTGCCGGTGCACGCCATGATGAAACGTCCCTCAAGCGTGATCGGCTCAGCAGCGTCGCTGACCACGGTCACGTGATTGGGGCCGGTGATTGTTGCGTCGCCTTCGACAATGGTGATGCCCATGTCGCGGTATCGATCGGCGTCGTTGTCGGTGTGAGCGATCTCGGCCTGCACTGCGCGCATGCGCCGCCACACCATCGGCAAATCGATTGTGGGCTCTACCGCTGCGATGCCAAACAGGTCGGCGGTACGCATTGTGTGTGCTGCCTTGGCCGAGGCCAGCAGCGCCTTCGATGGGACGCTGCCAGTCCAGAGACTGTCGCCTCCGATGCGGTCGCGCTCGACCACCGCAACGCTGAGATCGAGGGTGACTGCGAACTCGGCGGCTTCCATGCCACCGGCGCCCATACCGATGATGACGAGGTCGTAGCGTTCGATGATCATTTCGGGAAACACCGTAGTAGAGGAATCGTTGGCGGCGGGCGTGTACGCAGGTCAGACTGCTGTCATGCGTCAAGTGCTCACCACAGCCTGCCCGCTCGACTGCCCCGACACGTGCTCGCTCGCGGTCACGGTCGACGATGGCCGCATTGTGGCTATCGATGCCGATACCAGTGAGGCGGCGAACCCGTTCACGCAGGGGTTCATCTGCCAAAAAGTGAAGCACCACGCCAAGCGCGTGTACGCCCCCGAACGGGTACTCACTCCGCTCATCCGCAGCGGTCCCCGGGGCTCCGGCCAATTCTCGGCAGCAACCTGGGCTGAGGCGAACAGCCTGATCGCCGCCAAGATCACCAGCACCATCGCCGAGTCGGGGCCGAACAGCGTCATCCCATACTTGTATACGTCGTCGGGCGGGGTGCTCTCCGGGTCGGCCCTTGCGCCTGCGTTGTTCGAGCGACTCGGATGCCCCGAGGTGCAGCACACCATCTGCGCGTCAACCGTGAGCGCAGCGTGGGATCAGGTGTTTGGATCGATGCTCGGCGCCGATCCGTTCGATCTCGAACACTCCGAACTCATCGTTGTGTGGGGGGCGAACCCGATGGCCTCGAACACTCACCTGTTGCCGCTGCTCACTGCGGCGACCAAACGCGGAGCGAAGTTGATTGTGGTCGATCCGCGTGCAACCGCTGTTGCCGCTCGCGCCGATCTGCATCTGGCTATTCGACCCGGTACCGACGTAGTACTTGCATATGCAACTACTCGATTGCTGAACGAACGTGGGCTCATCGCCACCGAGTTCTTGGCGGCCAATACCGTGGGCGCACAAGAGTTCATAGCCGCAGCCGATGAGTGGACTCTCGAACGCGCCAGCGCCGAATGTGGCATCGACCAAGCCGACATTGAGATGTTTGCAACCATGATCGCTTCCACCGGACCGGCGATGATGCGCCTCGGCTACGGCCTTGAACGAAATCGAAATGGCGGCGCCGGATGCGTTGCTGCGCTCAACCTTTGGCTCGTCGCTGGACACTTCGGAGCACGCGGAAGTGGGGTCATTGCGTCTAGTTCTTCGGGTGCTCCGCTGTCGTATGACGCGCTGCGGCCACAGGGCCAGCCAACTGCTGAACGATCCGACATCAGCATGAACGATGTTGGACTAGTGCTCAACGGCGAGCTTCCCGATTGGCCGCGTACCCGACTGCTGTTTGTGCAGGGCGCCAATCCGGCTGTGACGGCAATGGATCAAGAAGCGATGCTGCGTGGCTTATCGAACGCCGACTTGTTCACCGTGGTCCACGAGCAGGTGATGACCGACACGGCCATGTATGCCGATGTGATTCTTCCGGCCACCACCCATTTTGAGGTGCACGACATTGCGAGTTCGTATGGGTCGTACTCAACGCAGACATTCGCTCCC
>CANNMD010000137.1 GCA_947505655.1 Acidimicrobiaceae bacterium
CAACCTGTGGCCAGCTTTGGCCAGGCCGTCACCGGCGCAGCGTGGAACTCGATCGAGTCCACCTACATTCGTTGCACCGACGACGATGCCATTCACATCTCGCACCAAGATCACATGGCCATTCGATGCACACACGTCGAGACCCTCGAGACCGACCACTCACCGTTTTCTTCCATGCCGGGCGCTACCGCCGATATTCTCGAACGCATTGCACGTGGATAACCACAACACCAACAAGGAGCCGAGTTGAAAGTTCGTATCGGTTTCGGGTTTGGTGCGCGCACCACGCTCAACGACAGCAGCTTCGGCGTGGCCGTCGACGCTCTCGAACGACTTCGCTTCGACAGCCTGTGGCTCAGCGACCGCATCGGCGGCGAGGTCCCCGACCCGCTCGTCGCAATGGCGTTCGCTGCGGGCCGCACCAAGCGACTGAAGGTCGGCATGAGCGTGATGGTGCTGCCCGGACACAATCCGGTGGTGCTTGCGAAACAACTTGCCACCCTCGACCGCCTCTCCGATGGCCGACTGCTTCCTGGCTTCGGCCTTGGCGCCGCCGACCCACACGAACAGCAAGCCTTTGGCGTTGAGCGCAAAGAACGCGCCAAGATTTTCGACGAGTCGCTCGCCGTGATGCGCGCGTGCTGGAGCGAGGCCGAGGTCACCTTCCACGGCGAACGGTTCCACTACGACCGGTTGCGGGTGCTACCCAAGCCCAAGCAGCAACCACTTGAGGTATGGCTTGGCGGCATTGCCCCATCCGAGCTGAAACGAGTCGGCCGACTCGCCGACGGTTGGTTGCCATCGTTCGTCACCCCAGCCGATGTCGCCGCAGCGCGGCCAATCATCGAGCAAGTTGCCCGTGAACACGAACGCGAAGTGCCCGCCGATCACTTCGGCGCGCTGATCCCCTACTCACATGCGCCGCTGCCCGACGCGTTGCTTGCGGGCCTTGCTGCACGGCGGCCCGACCTCGACAACATCTCCGAGCTGGTGCCTCAAGGTTGGGAGCAGTTGCTTGCGCACATCGATCGTTTTGTCGATGTAGGCACCACCAAGTTTGTGGTGTTGCCAATCTCCGAACCGGGCAGCGAAGACGCGTGGGTCAGCGAACTCGAAGCCGCCGCAGCTGTGTTGCTCCCGCGCCAAACCTGACCATCGCGCGGCAGCCCAACACGCTCAGGGTGTCACCGAGCCCCACGTGGCCTCGGCGCCGCTGTGACCGATCTTGATCACGGTGTAGATGGCTCCAGCCGAGACCAGCAGCGAGAACACCACAACAACAATCGATGTGGCCTTCGCGGGAAGGTTCAGTGGCTTGTCGCGGCGACGCATCACTTCAACGAGCGCCAAGAAGACAGCTGCGAGCAACACGCCAAACGCCCACGGCAACAGGTCTTCACCGATGTGAGCGTGGTCTAGCACCTGTTGAGTTCGCTTCACCGATTCCAAGAACTCTTCGCCGCTGCCCTGCGCAAGGCCCACCGAGCCAGTCGCAACGAACGCCACGATCGCTACCAAGAACGAATACTTCGGACGCAGCGACGGCAAGAGCACGATCAGCAAGAGCCCGATCACCGCCAACGGCACCAGCACAACGGCGGCATGGACAAGTATCGGATGTGCCGGTAAGCCGAACAGTTGGTCGATTTCCATACGCCAGTGTCGCAGAGGTGCCACAGTTACCCCATGCATTCTGATCTGCTGATCACTCCGCTCATGTTCGAGCTGCGGCGTCTGCGCATGCCACTGGTGCGACCATTCCGCACCAGCTTTGGCACCGAGTCGGTTCGCGAGGTCATGGTCATCCGTGTTGTCACCGACCAAGGCGAGGGCTGGGGCGAATCGTCCATTGAATCCGAGCCGCTCTATCTCAGCGAGTTCCACAACGCTGCCGACTACGTGTTCGTCGAGCATCTGATTCCGCGACTGTTCGCTGCTGCTCCCTTTCATGTCCACGACGTAGCGGCGATCCTCGCTCCGGTGAAGGGCCATCGCATGGCCAAAGCAGCGCTCGAAATGGCGTTGCTCGACGCGCAACTCCACGCCGAAGGGCGATCGTTTCAGCGCTACCTCGGAGCCACCCGCACGGCTGTGGCCGTCGGAGTGTCGGTGGGTATCACCGAGACCATCGACGAACTTGTACACGTCGTGTCCGACTACGTGGCCGAGGGTTACTCGCGCGTCAAACTCAAGATCGAACCCGGATTCGATATCGAACCGGTTCGCCGCGTACGTGAAGCCAACCCAGACCTGATGTTGCAGGTTGATGCGAACACCGCGTACAACATCTCCGACATCGACCATCTCGCTCGCCTCGATCCGTTCAACCTGTTACTCATCGAGCAACCATTCGGAGAAGACGACTTGGTTGGCCACGCCGAACTCCGCCGTCGCGTGAGCACCCCGATCTGCCTCGACGAAGCGATCGGATCCATCGACCACGTGCGTTCGGCCATCGCCCTCAACGCCGTCGACATCGTGAACATCAAGCCAGCCCGGGTGGGCGGCTACCGCGCCGCTGTTGCCATTCACGATCTTTGTGTCGACGCAGGCATTCCGGTGTGGTGTGGCGGCATGTTAGAAACCGGCATCGGCCGAGCAGCAAACCTGGCGCTCGCTTCGTTGCCCGGGTTCACGCTGCCCGGCGACATCTCAGCCACCAAGCGCTACTGGCACCGCGATATCACGGCATCCTTCGACCTAGCCAACGGCCAGATCACCGTGCCCACCGGTAACGGCTTTGGGGTCGCGGTCGACACCGACTTCGTCGACGAGATCACCTTCGAGCGTCGCGAAGTCACTCAGCAAGACTGACCCAGTTAATTTTTCGTTCACCGAAATAGGCCATTTGGAGCATCTCTCCTAAGGTCATCGCATGGCTCATGGTGACGCTTCGACAAGCGATCGCCACCGCCTTACCCTTCGTTCGCACCATTCGCCAGCGCTGGCCACCACCGTCACCATCGAGTGCACGCTCAGCGACCTCGACCGCCAGCGCTTGCAATCTGTGCTGTGTGATCCGCTGCTCGAATCGGGCTCATGGGACACCCCAATCGGCCCATTGCAACTCGACATCGGACTCATCCCCGGAGTCACCGATACCGCCGCAGAGCAGGTCATCCACGCTGCTTCGCTGCTCGGTATCCACGTCTCCGATGCCGCCGTCGGCCGGCTCATCGATCTCGATCGAGCGCTCGACGACCGTGAGATCCGCAGCCATTACACCAACGCCGTCATCGAGCGGTGGGCCACCGGAATCAACGTCGAGCCCGGCTACGCATTGCGCGAGACCACCGTGTCACCCACCGAGTTGGTCGACCTAGCGCTCGACGACGACGCACTCGGCCGGCTCAGTTCGCAGCGCGGGCTCGCGCTCGACCTCGCCGAACTGCATGTGATCCGCGACCACTTCAGCGCGGCGAACCGCTTGCCAACCGACGCCGAACTCGAAACGCTCGCCCAGACCTGGAGCGAGCACTGCGCGCACAAGAGCTTCCGGGCCGACATCGTGCTGCCCAATGGCTCGGTTCTTGAGCCCTTGCTCGATCAGCTTCGGCGTTCGACCAACGAGATCGATGCCAGCTTTGTGGTCTCGGCATTCGACGGCAACGCAGGCATCGTGCAGTTCACGCCTGCCCGCACGTACGCGCTCAAGTGCGAGACCCACAATCACCCTTCGGCCATCGAGCCATTCGGCGGAGCCAACACTGGCGTTGGCGGAGTCATTCGCGACATCCTCGGCGCGGCACATCAGCCCATTGCGTGCACCGACATCCTCTGTTTCGGGCCCGCCGATACCACCGACGACCAACTGCCCGATGGTGTGCTCAGCCCGACGCGCATCATCGAAGGCGTCGTCGCCGGCATCGCCGACTACGGCAACAAGATCGGCTTACCGACGGTTGCTGGCAGCGTGCTGTTCGATCCGGCCTACGTGTCGAATCCGCTGGTGTTTGCCGGATGCATCGGTGTTGCCCCGTCGCCACGACCAGCGCTCACCGGTCCGCATCCGGGCGATCGAGTGATTCTGCTCGGCGGACGCACCGGACGCGACGGCATTCGGGGCGCCACCTTCTCCTCTATGGAGATGGACGCAACCACTGGTGATGTCGCCGGCGCCAGCGTGCAGATCGGCGACCCCATCACCGAAAAGCTCGTCAGCGATTTACTTGCCGACGCATGGCATCTCTACACCGCCATCACCGACTGCGGTGCTGGCGGATTGTCATCGGCGATTGGCGAGCTTGGCGATGGCGTCGGCGCCGATGTCGAGCTCAACCTCGTGCCACTCAAATATGCCGGCCTCGCCCCGTGGGAGATCTGGCTCAGCGAAGCACAAGAACGCATGGTCGTTGCGGTAGATCCGCATCAGCTCGCCGAGCTCGCTGCGCTGGCTCATCGCCACGGCGTTGAACTCAGCGACCTCGGCTCGTTCACCGGCGACTCGCAGCTTGTGGTCCGCCACAACGGAACACCGATCGTCGATCTGCCCACCACGTTCTTGCACAAGGGGCGGCCGCGTCGGCGCCTGCAAGCAACGCTTCCGCAGCCGCAGCGAGCCGAATCAGTGCCGCAGTGCGATGACCTCGCTGGCGCATTGCTGGCCCTACTTGCCCACCCAAACATCTCGAGCAAAGCAGCTGTCATCCGCCGCTTCGACCACGAAGTGCTTGGCTCCACCGTCATTCGTCCGCTCACCGGCGCTTGCAACGACGGCCCTGCCGACGGCGTGGTGCTGGCCGGACCGTCCGATCCCGACGGCATCGCGATCGGTATCGGTGTCAACCCATGGTTCGGTCTCAGCGATCCCGAGCACATGGCGTGGGCCGTGGTCGACGAAGCCATTCGTAATGTCGTTGTCGCTGGCGGCGACCCAGCAGCTATCGCGCTGATGGACAACTTCTCGTGGGGTAACCCAACCCGTGCCACCACGTTTGGCGATCTTGTTGTCGCCGTTCGCGGATGCTGCGACGCAGCACGCGCCTATGGTGCGCCGTTCGTTTCGGGCAAAGACTCGCTCAACAACGAATACCTTGCGGCCGACGGCAAACGCCACGCCATTCCTCCCACGCTTGTCATCACTGCAGTGGCCCCCGTTGCCGATGCAGGCGCCGTGATCACCCCCGACCTCAAGGGCGTCGGCAACTCGCTGGTACTGCTCGGCACCACCCGCTCAGAATTTGGCGGCAGCCATCTCTCGATGGTCATCGGCGATCAGCAGTCACGTGCCGTGCCCGCTCCGCAAGCAGCATCACCCGCGCTCTACAAAGCACTGCATCGCTGCATCGTCGACGGTCTCGTTGTCTCAGCGCACGACTGCAGCGAAGGTGGCGTCGCCGTGGCCGTTGCCGAGATGGCCATCGCTGGTCGACTCGGCGCCAGCATCAGCCCTTCAACAATTCATCACGACATCGTCGCCGCTCTGTTCAGCGAGAGCACGGGCCGCATCGTGTGCGAAGTCGAACCGCGCAACGTTGCCCAGTTTGTCGAAGCCATCAACGTTGCGTCCGACACAAATCTGGCCGTGGTCATCGGCAGCGTGGCGACCGACCACAACGTGCACTTCGGATCACAACTCAACCTCACCGTGGCGCAACTGGTTCACGCCTTCAACAGGACCACGGCATGACCATCGCCATCAGCCGTCCACGCGCTCTTGTGGTGCGCGCCCCCGGCACCAACCGCGACAGTGACGCCGTGTTCGCTCTCGAGCAAGCCGGCGCCGATGCGCACGTTGTGCTGCTCAGCGAAATCCTCGAGACACCTTCACTGCTCCACAACGCGCAGATGCTGTTGCTGCCCGGCGGCTTCTCGTTCGCCGATGCCCTTGGCGCCGGCCGACTCTTTGCGCTCGAACTCTCAACCCGGCTCACCGCCGAACTCGCGGCGTTCGTTGCTGCCGGCAAGCCAGTCATCGGTATCTGCAACGGGTTCCAAGCGCTCATCCGCACTGGCCTTCTTCCAGGGCCAAACCTCAAGGCCGCGCTTGGCCCCAACGACCACGGTCGCTTCACGTGCGAGTGGGTGCAACTCCAACCGGTTTCTCAACGCTGCATCTGGACCGCCGATCTTGATGCCGACATCCACTGCCCCATCGCTCACGGCGAAGGTCGCTTTGTGTGCGACGACACCACGCTGGCCTCGCTGCGCTCAAACGACCAGATCGCATTGCGTTACTCAAGCCCCAACCCAAACGGATCAGTTGCCGACATCGCTGGCATCTGCGACACCACCGGCCTCGTGCTTGGCCTAATGCCCCACCCCGAAGATCACATCGTTCAGCGGCAACACCCGCAGTTCATCCGCGGTCATCGCGGCGGCATTGGCCTCGGCTTGTTTCAGGCCGGCGTACGACACGCGAGTCAACTCTGATGAACACTGCGCTACCCACGCCGTTCACCGACATCGATCTCGATCTCACCGACCGCCGCGTGGGCAAGGTGCGTATCTCATATGCATTGCCCGACCTTGAGCGACTCTTCATCACCACAGATCGCCTCTCGGCATTCGACCGTGTGGTCGCCGCGGTTCCCTATAAGGGGCAAGTGCTCAACGAGCTCGCCGCATGGTGGTTCGCAAACACAGCTGACATCATCCCCAACCATGTGTTGGGTGTTCCCGATCCCAATGCCACCATCGGCGTCGAGGCATCGCCGCTACCGATCGAGGTCGTCGTGCGTGGCCACATTACCGGGGTCACTTCTACGGCGCTGTGGCATCGCTATAGCCACGGCGAGCGCACCATCTACGGCTACCGGTTCCCCGATGGTCTGCGCCAGCACCAACAACTCGACACGCCGCTCATCACGCCCACCACCAAGGCACACGCTGGCGCTCACGACGAACCCATTTCGTGCGCCGATGTCGTCAGCGGCGGGCACGTGTCAGCCGAAATCTGGGCTCAGGTCGAGGCCGCTGCGCTCAGCCTTTTTGCACGTGGCCAACAGATAGCAGCAAGCGCCGGGCTCATCCTCGC
>CANNMD010000138.1 GCA_947505655.1 Acidimicrobiaceae bacterium
CTGGCACGAGCAGCATGATGATCAATGACACGTCTTCATTGAACATCATTGCGGCGGCTCAGAGCGTGAGCTCAGCTGACAACGCTGAGTTTGCGCGACGCCGATAGCGACACGGATACAGGCTTGCTGTGGTCCATCGCAGGCTTCGGGTTGAGCGCAGCGTTGACACCTTGCAGGGCCTGATCGCCGTGGCCGGTGACGCATTCGGGGTCTGGGCCGTCGAGTGGAAGGCCGGTAAAGAACTTGGCAGCCATGCAGCCGCCCTGACACGCGTCGTAGCTGCCGCAGCTTGAGCACGCTCCGGCTGACTGTGGTTCGCGCAGTTCGAGGAACAGCGGGCTCTGCTTCCAGACGTGGCTGAAGCCGCCTTCGTCGCGAACCGAACCGGCCTTGAACTCGTCGTGAATGACGAATGGGCAGGCGTACACATCGCCGATTGGATCGATGAGGCAAACGACTCGGCCAGCGCCGCACATGTTGAGGCCTGGCAGCGGATCGCCCAGCGCATTGAGGTGGAAGAACGAGTCGCCGGTGAGCACGTTGTCGCCATGAGCCATCAGCCAGTTATAGATCTGGCGTTGTTGCGCATTGGTTGGGTGCAGGTCGTGCCACGTATCGGCGCCGCGACCGCTGGGACGCAAACGGGTGATGCGCAACTGCGCACCGTACGAATCGGCGAGGGCCTTGAACTCGTCGAGCTGATCGACGTTGTGTCGGGTGACGACCACGCTGATCTTGAACGGCCCGAAGTTTGCGGCGGCCAAGTTGTCCATTGCCCGCCGAGCCATCTCGTAGCTACCCGGGCCGCGCACGGCATCGTTGGTGACCGCGTCGATGCCGTCGAGGCTGATCTGGATATCGAGGTAATCCATCGCGGCGAGGCGACGCGCCTTTTCGGCGTCGATGAATGCGCCGTTGGTAGAGAACTTGACGCCGATGCCGTTGGCGATGGAGTACTCGAGCAACTCGAAGAAGTCGCGGCGCACCATTGGTTCGCCACCGCCGATGTTGATGTAGAACACCTGCAGATCGCGGAGCTCGTCGAGCACTTGTTTGGCTTCGGCGGTGGTGAGTTCGCGCGGATCGCGCTGACCGCTAGAAGACAGGCAGTGGACGCACTGCAGGTTGCATGCGTAGGTGAGTTCCCAGGTCAGACAGATCGGCGCGTCGAGGCCGCTCTTGAGTTGGGTAACGAGTGTTTCAACGCTCACGGACAATCTCCGATGATTTCAATGATTCGAAAGCCGTGGCAAAGCTCGGCCAGCGACCGGGAGCAATGCCGCATGCCTGCAAGGTGTGGGCTAACGATGGGTGTTGCGAAAGACTTTTGGCCACGGCAACGACGTCGAGGTGTTTGAGGAACACCAACCGACGATTGCCGTAGTGGTAGGCGAGTGCGCCGAATGGCTCGGGGCGCAGGGCCACCTGAGGATTCAACTCGAGCGCAGCGTCGAGCAGGCTCGAATCGGTCATGGCTTAGTAGACGCCGCACATGCCGTCGATGGACAGCTCTTCGACAAGCATTTCTTCGACGATCAACGACTGCTGAGAATTGGTGGGCGCGGTATCGTCCTGATCGGTATCGAGCGTTGTGGTGACGGTCTGCGTGATGTCGTCCATCAGATCCTCCTGCGGGCTGAATGCCATTGTGTGCAATTGCAAACGCTACGGCTTAGCGCCGCGTCGCGCCAACATCTGTCTCACTACTCGATGGGTGACCCGATCGCTCCGCCGCACGTGACCCCCGGTTCGGGTGTCTGGGGACCTTGCTCGTACTCGACAACAAACGCAGCGAGGCGTGCATCGGTGACTGAATCGAGGCGCAGTTGCTTGCCCCATGCATTCGCCACGACTGCTTCTTCCAAGCCTTCGTAGGGGCTGACCAACACGTGTGTGTGGTTGCGAGCAAAGGCTCGAACGGTCGCGACTTGCTCTGCGGGTAGATCAGGCCGGTAGGTGAGCCACACAGCACCGTGCTCCATGGAGTGCACGGCGTTTTCGTTCTTCACGGGGGTGTCGTACACACCGCAGTTCTGCCACCTTGGGTCGTGGCTGCCGCCCACGGGTGGCGACTGCGGGTAGCCCACGGGAGTATCGACATGCTCTTGCACAAGCGGGCCAAACGTCTTCACGCCTTCGATGTCGGTGGCAACAGAAATCTCGCTAGCGATGGCTGCGTCGGTTGCGGTGGGGGACTTGCTCTCGGTGCTGGCCGCGGTGTTGGCGTTGCTTGAGCAGGCCGCTGTCGCAAGGCTCACGATCAGCACGGCCACGAGTGTCGTTGATCTCATTGGCCGATTCTGTCAGGAAACCGAGCAGGGTAGGCACGCGGGACTATTAACATCACATTTCCCCTGCGGACCGCAACATGGCTGAGCCGATCCTTTTCCCCGAACTCGAAAACGAACTCGAACAGCTGAAGTACGCGCGCGCTTGTCGTGACCAGATGATCGCTGCGTTCGAACGGGTCGACCCCGACAGCTCGGCCGACGACATCACCAAGGAGTACATCGAGGTCACCGTCGCCGAGGCGCTGCAAGACCTGCGTACGCCGGGTGCGGGCGACTTCTTTGGTCGAATCGACGAAGACGACGACCGTTGGTACATCGGTCGTCGACACATCGAAGATGACCGTCACGATCCAGTGGTCATCGACTGGCGTGCGCCCATCGCGGCGCCCTTTTATCGGGCCACATCTATCGACCCATTGGGTTTGAAGCACCGTCGCCGCTTCACGCTCGCTGATGGCCAGATCACGGCCTATCTCGATGAGCAACTCGACGACCCCGATGCCGCCGGCGCGGCTTCGGGCATCCCCGATCCGGTGCTCGCCGAGATCGGGGCAGCGCGCACCGGTGCGATGCGTGAGATCGTGGCCACGATTCAGGCCGAACAAGACGTGGTGATCCGCGCCCCTATGCAGCAGGCGCTCATCGTGCAAGGTGGCCCAGGCACCGGCAAGACGGCGGTTGGTTTGCACCGCGCCGCGTACTTGCTGTTCGAGCACCGTCGCCAGTTGGCACGTGATGGCGTCCTTGTGGTGGGTCCCAATAAAGTCTTCCTCGACTACATCGGCAACGTGCTGCCATCGCTTGGCGAGCGCAGTGTTCAACAGCGAACGGTGCTCGATCTGTGCGTGCCGCGCATCGAAGTTGGCGCCCGCGATTCGGTAGAGATGGCCCGGCTCAAAGGCGACCCGCGCATGCTCACCGTGTTGCAGCGTGCAGTAATTGCTGGTGTGCGCGGGCCCAAAGAAGCCGTTCGCATTCCGATGGGTGCGCGCACGTTGGTCATCGAGCCCGAAGAGTTCGCGGCATGGATCGAAACGGCGCTTGGTGGCTCGGCCCTGATGCGGCCGTTGAACCGCCGCCGCGATGCACTGAAGACGATTGCCCAACAAGACCTGATGCGTCGCACCGATAAGGAAGACGCTTGGGCGAAGGCAACGGTGCTGCGCGCCGCGTTGACCGCAGCGTGGCCGGTGCAGCAACCCAAGACAGTGTTGCAGCGCTTGTTCAGCGTCGACACCGTGATGGCTGCTGCAGCCGACGGCATCTTGACCGCCGACGAGCAGGGCGAACTGTTGCGACTTGGCAAGCCGGGTTCGAAGAGCAGGCCATGGACTGCGGCCGATCAGTTGCTGCTCGACGAGACGCATTCGTTGCTCAACGGGCCACCCTTTCAGTTTGGTCATGTGGTGGTCGACGAAGCACAAGACCAGTCGGCCGTGGGCCTGCGTGTCATCGGCCGTCGCAGCCCTACAGGGTCGTTCACAATTCTTGGCGACCTGGCCCAGAGCACCACTCCGGCCGGGCAACAGAATTGGCCCGCAGTCGCGCAGTATCTCGGCGCCACCGACTACGAAGTTGCACACCTCACCATTGGCTATCGCGTGCCCGAGCAAGTGCTCACGGTGGCGAATCTATTGCTCGCGTTCACCGGTGTCGACACAGTGGCGAGTCGCAGCGTGCGCATGGATGGCGAGTCGCCAACGATGCGAGTAGCCGACAGCTCCGAACTCGCCGAGGCGGTGGCTCAAGAAGTGCTCATCGCGCGGCATCGCCATGTGCTCACTGGCGTCGTCGCCCCGCGGCGATTGCACGAAGCGATTGCCGCCAGCCTTGCTGACCATTCGCTTGAGGCTGTCGAGCGCGTGCAAGATCTGCAGCGCTCACATATTCCACTGTTCACCGCCGAGGATGTGAAGGGTCTCGAGTTCGATGCCGTTGTTGTGGTGAACCCGGCCGAGGTGTTCGACGGGTCTGCTCGTGGGGCGCGTTTGCTGTACGTGGCGATGACTCGTGCAGTACAGGTGCTGCGGATGGTTGGCGATACAGCCTTCAACGCTGAGGCGTTGTAACGTCAGAGCCAATAGCCAATGGCCAATAGCCAAATCGTCTCGTCAAACTTGGGAGCCACCGTGAAGACCAAAGCGGCAATTCTGTGGGAAGTCAATGCGCCTTGGAGCGTCGAAGAGATCGAACTCGATCCACCAGGCCCGGGCGAAGTGTTGGTGAAGCTCGCAGCGTCGGGCATGTGCCACAGCGACGAGCATCTCGTCACGGGTGACCTTCCGTTTGGTCTGCCCATCATCGGCGGCCACGAAGGCGCCGGCGTTGTGCAAGAAGTGGGCGCCGGCGTCAGCTGGCTGGCCCCTGGCGACCATGTCGTGTTCGGATTCATCCCCAGCTGCGGCCGCTGCGCAAGCTGCTCAACGGGTCATCAGAACCTGTGCGATCTCGGCGCGCTGATGGGCCTCGGCCGTCAGATCACCGATGGCGCAAGTCGCCACCATGCCCGTGGTCAAGACCTCGGCATCATGTGCATCCTGGGCACCTTCGCCCATCACACTGTGGTGAACGAGGCCAGCTGCATCAAGATCGACAAAGACGTTCCGCTCGATCGCGCCTGCCTGCTCGGTTGCGGCGTGGTCACCGGCTGGGGCAGCGCTGTGTATGCAGCCGAAGTCAAAGCTGGCGACACGGTGGCAGTGGTCGGTGCCGGCGGCATTGGCGCAAACGCAATTCAGGGTGCACGCCTTGCCGGCGCCAAGCGCATCATCGCCATCGACCCGGTCGAGTTCAAGCGCGAGAAGGCAATGGAGTTCGGCGCCACCCACACCGCAGCCAGCATGGCCGAGGCAATGCCGCTCATCCAGGAACTCACCTGGGGCACGATGGCCAACAAGGTCATCATGACCATGGGCGTTGGCTCGGGCGAAGTGATTGGCGAAGCATTGGCCCTCACTGCCAAGCGCGGCCGTGTTGTTGTCACCAACATCCACCCAGCCATGGAATACAGCGCCAGCATGAGCCTGCTCGACCTCACCTTGATGGAGAAGCAGCTCGTTGGTTCGCTGTTCGGTTCGGGCAACCCACGCTCGGACATCCCCAAGCTGATGGGTCTGTACCGCGATGGTCTGCTCGACCTCGACGGTTTGGTCACCGCCGAGTACCCACTCGAGGGCATCAACGAGGGTTACGACGCCATGCGCGCCGGAACCAACATTCGTGGAGTCCTCAAGTACGACTGAGTTCTTGTCGAACCTCATACGGGCGTTACATTGCATATGTTCGCCTAGTACGGGGGTAGTCAGTCATGAAGTCACGCGCAGCAGTGTTGTGGGGCATTAACCAAGAGTGGAAGATCGAAGAGATCGACATCGATCCGCCAAAGGCCGGCGAAGTGTTGGTCAATTGGAAAGCGGCCGGCCTGTGCCATTCTGACGAGCATCTCGTCACCGGCGACATGGTGCCACCACCCGAAGTGTGGCCACTCATGGGCATCGAAGACTTCTTCCCCGTCATCGGCGGCCACGAAGGCGCCGGCATTGTTATCGAGGTCGGCCCCGGCGTGACCAGCGTTCAGGTTGGCGATCATGTTTCGGCCAGCTTCGTTCCTAGCTGCGGTCGCTGCCGTTATTGCTCAACTGGCCGCCAGAACCTGTGCGACGCCAGCATCGGCACGTTCGTCGGCGGCATGATCACCGATGGCACCCACCGTCACTTCATCAACGGCAAGCCCGTCACGCTGATGGCCAAGGTCGGCACGTTCTCCGAGTTCGCCTGCGTGGCTGAGAACTCGTTGATCAAGGTCGAGCCCGACTACCCACTCGAGTGCGTAGCGCTCGTGAGCTGTGGCGTCGCCACCGGTTGGGGTTCGGCCGTGAGCCGCGCCGAAGTCAGCCCCGGCGAAACCGTTGTGGTTGTGGGCATTGGCGGCATCGGTATCAACGCCGTGCAAGGCGCAAAGATGGCTGGCGCTCGCCACGTCATCGCGATCGACCCAGTCGAGTTCAAGCGTGAGAAGGCGATGGAGTTCGGTGCAACGCACACGTTCGCCTCGATGGAAGACGCCATCATGTCCGTCGCCGAGCTCACTTGGGGCCAAATGGCCGACAAGGTCATCATGGCTCCGGGCGTGATGTACGGCGATCTGATGCAGCTCGGCATGTCGTTGGCCGGCAAGGGCAGCACCGTTGTGGTCACCGCCGTTGCCCCAATGGCGCAGACCCACGCAGCAATCAACTTGTTCGAGCTGTCGATGTGGCAAAAGGAAATCAAGGGAACCATCTTCGGTTCGCTCAACCCTCGCGCCGACATTCCTCGCCTGCTCGGCATGTATCGCGATGGTCAGCTCAAGCTCGACGAACTCATCACCAAGCGGTACACGCTCGATGAGATCAACGAGGGTTACCGTGCCATGCGCGACGGTGACAACTTGCGCGGAGTCATCATCTACGCATGATCGATCGTGCACTACTCGACAGGCTGAGTACGCATGTCGTTGGTCGCCAACGCGAAGTCGAACTGGTCCTAGCGGCCCTCGACGCAGATCGTCATGTTCTGCTCGAGGGGCCTCCGGGCACCGGTAAGAGCACGCTGCTGCGTGCCGTTGCCCACGAACTCAGCCTCGGATTCGAATTTGTCGAAGGCAATGCCGA
>CANNMD010000139.1 GCA_947505655.1 Acidimicrobiaceae bacterium
GAGCCATGCCGAAATAGGTCTCGGCGGCTTCGGGAGTCATCGTTGGCAGCAACGGCATGACCGAACGACCCTCGGGACTGAAGCCCGACGAGCCTGCCAACAGCGCCACACCGCCGTCGTCGCGGGATTCGTCGACCACGGCACCCGAGCGGTATAGCGGCACGATGTCGACGAGTTCAGGGTGCACCTGCGGGCAGTGCAAACACTCCATGTAATTGTCGAAGATGATCTTCCAGTTGGCGTTCACTTCGGCCACGGTGCGGCGGCCAACGCGAAGCTCACCCATGTTGTGATGCGCGAATGGCAGCAGCGACGCTTCGGGATGCATGTCGAACCACTCGAGCAAGGTGGGTGGATTCTCGCTGAGGTTCACGAAAATGAACCCTTGCCAGACCTCGATTGCGATTGACCAAAGCGACAGCGAATCACGGTCGATCTCATTGGGTCCCACATTGGGGGTGCCGATCAAACGGCCATCGAGCGCGTAGCTAAACGCGTGATACGGGCAGCTGATCGAGCTCTTCGGGCCTGGACCACTTTCGGCGCACAGCTGCGCACCGCGGTGACGGCACACGTTGGCATGGGCATACAAGGTGCCGTCGCGATCGCACACAATCAGCACGCTCTCGCCGGCCACGTTGGCGACCAATCGATCGCCAGGCGACAACGGATCGGCACGGGCCACGTAGTACCAACTGCGATGCAAGATTCGATCGCGTTCGCGCGTGAAAACTGACTCGCTCGAGTAGTCGGCGCCGGTGAGTGTGTTGTGTCCTGTAGTCATTGCGTTGACCAATCTGATCGGCTCGAACGAGCGCGTGCCCAATCACGATAGTCCGTTACGGATTGCACGTGTTGCTAGAGTTTCTCCAGTCGCGAAAGCGAAGGGTGCCGCGGCCATTCGGTCGGGCAAGGGGGAGACGGTCTACGTGTCACATCCAATGAGTCGTCGTCGATTTTTGGCCCTGTCGGCCGCGGGCGTGAGTACCGTGGGCCTGGCGGCGTGCGGTAGTCGATCGAAGGGCGCTTCGTCTATTGAACTGCAGATCGCGTCGCCGGCAAAGCCAGTGAAGTTTGCGCTCACGTCAGACAACGCAGCCATCAAAGCCGGATTGAGCAACGAGGCTGGCCCGCTTCGCATTGCTAACTTCGCCGACTATGTAGCCCCCGAACTGCTCGACAAGTTCAAGTCTGAGACCGGGGTAACTGTTGAGCTCAGCACCTTCGGCGACGACGTCGAGGCACTCAGCAAGATCTCTACGGGTGCGTTCAAGGTTGACCTGCTGATGTCTACCGCGATCGATCTGTTGCCCAAGTACGTGGCACTCAAGTTGGTGCAGCCGCTTGAAAAGAGCTACTTCACAAACTACGAAAACCTGTGGGACAGCGTGCGAGATCCGTTCTACGACCTTGGTGGTCAGTTCTCCGTGCCGTACACGGTGTTCTCTACCGGCATCGGGTTTCGCTCTGATCTCGTGGCCGCACCGCTCGAAGGCGACTCCGGTTGGGATGCATTGTGGGATCCGCAATACAGCGGCGTCGCCGGGTTGCTCGACTCGTATCGCGAGGCAATGGCTCTCGGCCTGCAGCACGCTGGCATCGACAACATCAACACCGAATCACAGACCGACATTGATGCCGCCGTCGCCGAACTTCGCAAGATGTTCAAAGCCAGCAACCCGCGTCTCGACGTGCTTGGCTACCAGAGCATCCCCGAGGGAACCACCACCATCAACCAGTTGTGGAGTGGCGACATTCTCGCCGCACAGGGCTATCTCCCCGAAGGCACCGACTCGTCGGTGCTCGGGTACTGGGTGCCACCAATCGCCAAGCGAGTGATCAACAACGACGCGATGAGCATCATGCGCAGCGCCGAGCATCCGGTGTTGGCCCACGCCTTCATCAACTTCATGCTCGACCCTGAGAACGCCAAGATCAACCAGGCGTACATCGGCTATCAGAGCACGCTCAAGGGTTTCGAGGCCGAGACGTTGGTGGCCGAGGGCACGATTCCCGAGAACCTCGCCAACGCGCTCGTCACCCAAGACGACTTCACCAAGGGTCTGCGCATCTTGGCCCTTCCAGCGGCCGCCGACAAGATGTGGCAGGACGCTTGGAGCTCGCTGCGCACGGGCGCGTAACGCTGTGGCACGCCGCTCGCGGCAATCGCTGAACACACTCTGGCTCGGCCTCGCCGCACCCGGTATGGCGTGGATGGCCCTGTTCTTTATCGTGCCGTTCTACTCAGTCGCCGCGGTCGCCTTCGGACAAGTTGATCCCATTCGACAGTCGGCCGTGCCCGAGTGGAATCCGCGGTATTGGGACTTCACGTTGTTCACCGATGTGATGCACAGGGTGGTGAACGGCGACCTCGGCACGGTCTTCATCCGCACGGCTCTCTACGTGGTTCTGGCTGTGGCCGGCTGCGTTGTTGTGGGCTATCCGGTGGCCTACTTCGTGAGCCGCGAAGCAGGCAAGTGGCGCGCCGCGTTACTCGTGTTGATGATCCTGCCCTACTGGGTGAGCTACTTGATGCGCATGTTGGCGTGGGTCAATCTGCTGCAGCCACAGGGCTGGATGGCACAACTGCTCAGCCACCTACCAGCGGGCAATCGCAACTGGCTCAGCGGCCAACCGATCACGGTGGTGTTCGGCTTGGTCTACGGCTACGTACCGTTTTTCATCTTGCCCTTATATGCAACGCTCGATCGCATTGACGGGCGACTGCTCGAAGCCGCGCGCGACCTTGGGGCCACGAGTCGCCAAGCGTTTTGGCGAGTGACACTTCCGTTGTCTCGGCAGGGCCTGATGGCCGCCTGCGTCATCACTGCGTTGCCGATGGTGGGCGACTATTACACCAACAACTTGTTGTCAGCTTCGCCACGAACCGAGATGGTGGGCAACCAGATTGTGTTCTTCCTGCAGCAAACCACGCAGCCTCAGGTGGGCGCTTCGCTGGTGCTGATGTTGTCAGCGGCTCTGCTCGTCGTGATGGCCGGCTACCTCGTGAGCGTGAACCGAGCCCAGAAATTGGTGACCCGATGAAGCGCAAACCAAGACTGCTCGCAAGCTTCACGGCTCTCTACGTGTTGTGGAGCATGCTGCCCGTGGCCATCGCTGTGCTGTTTAGCTTCAACTCGGGGCGCAGCCGATCAACATGGCAGGGATTCTCGCTGCGCTGGTATTGGGGCGATCCGTTCTCATCGGTGTGGCACGACGACAGCCTGCTGCGCGCGTTGCGCAACAGCCTCGTGCTCGCCGCGCTCACAATTCTTGTTGCTACTCCCCTCGGCGTTGGGTTGGCACTGGGGCTCACCCGTTGGCGCGGCAAACCCGCACGCGTCGCGAACGGCATTCTGCTGTTGCCCTTAGTCACCCCCGAACTGGTGGTCGGAACCGCATTGTTCTTAGTGGTCACCAACAGCTATTCGTTCCTCGATCTGGGTCGACCCGCGCAGTTAGTGGGGCACGTCACCTTCTCGCTGAGCTATGTGGTCATCGTGGTACGCGGACGATTGCTCTCAATCGGACCCGACCTCGAGGAGGCAGCGCGAGATCTTGGCGCGTCGCCGTTTCAAGCCGTGCGAATGGTCATCGTGCCGTTGCTCACGCCTGCGATCTTTGCGTCAGCCGTGCTTGTCTTTGCAACCTCTATCGACGACTTCGTGGCATCGTCGCTGTTGTCCTCTGGTGCCGGTTCCGAGACCGTGCCCGTAAAGATCTATGGGTCGGTCCGAGGCGGCGCCACACCTGCGCTCAACGCCCTCGCCACCATCATGCTGAGCGCGTCGATGCTGGCGCTTGTTGTGGTGTTCGCAATCATGCGCGTGATGCGCCGCCGACAAGGCGACACCAACGCTGGCGAGAACAGCTTGAAAGAACTCGCGAGTTGGTAATGAGCTCAGTGAGCAAGGAGCCGCACCGCATCACTTGGGCACCACAGCTGCACAAGTGATCCGCGCTCGGGCACTACTGAGTCGCCGTCGTTGGCCATCAAGGCTTGCACCGTGACGCCAAAAGCGAGCTCGACATAGACCTGGGTCACCGACCCCACATAGACCACGCGGCTCACGAAACCAGCGAGGTTCGATTGTGCCCCTGGGCCCACCAGGCGGAGGCGTTCTGGGCGCACGATCAAACGGACCGGCCCCGTGATCGTTTGCGACTCGGCGACTGCGATTCGCTGACCGGCCAACGTGCAACTGCCGTCGCCGTTTGCTTGCGCATCGATGAGATTGGCGGTGCCAAGAAAGTCGGCAACGTACGCGTTCTCGGGTCGTTCGTAGACCTCGCGCGGCGTACCCACCTGCGCAACCACGCCATGGTCCATCACTGCGAGCCGATCGCTCATCGTGAGCGCTTCTTCTTGATCGTGCGTCACGTAGACAAACGTGATGCCCACATCGCGCTGCAGGCTCACAAGCTCTGATTGCAATGTCTTGCGAAGCTTGGCATCGAGCGCTCCAAGCGGCTCGTCGAGTAACAACACACTGGGCCGTAACACCAGTGCCCGAGCCAACGCAACCCGCTGCTGTTGACCACCCGACAACTGATGCGGCATCCGCTTGCCGAACTCGCCGAGGCGCACCAGCTCGAGCGCCTCGCCCACGCGCTTGGCAGTCTCGGCCTTTGATGACTTGGTGAACCGCAACCCAAACCCAACGTTGTCGGCAACGCTGAGATGGGGGAACAATGCATAGCTCTGGAACACCGTGTTGACCGGACGCTTGTCGGCACCAACGTGGGTGATATCTACGTCGTCGATGAGTACGCGCCCGCTGGTGGGCTCTTCGAAACCGGCGATCATTCGCAGCGTTGTGGTCTTGCCGCAACCCGATGGGCCCAGCAGCGAGAAGAACTCACCGCCCGCGATCGTGAGGTCAATTTGGTCAACAGCGACCTGCGCTGGGTAGTGCTTCGACAATTGATCGAGCGTGATTGAGCCAGAGGTTTGACGCGCTACAAGACCGACTTCGTCGTTGTTCATTGCGGTTGATATTAACCACACCAGCCCGGTAGACACGGCTGGTCAGGAACCTCTAACGAAGCTTGGGCTTGACCCTGACTTTGTTCTCGAAGTCTTGCTGTCCCTCGGCGTACAGGTTCTGACTCATGCCGTGAGCGATAAGCGCAGGGGCCATTCCCTTTGCCTGGCTCGGTGCGAGTTCGCGTGCTGCCCAGATCGCCCGAAGCGTGGCCTGCACGGCCATCGCCGGTTGCGAGGCAATCGCTTGCGCCAACTCAATCGTGGTGGCCATCAGGTCGGCCGACGCAGTGACTTCGCTAACCATGCCCATACGTAGAGCCGTTGCGGCGGAGATCTTCTCGCGAGAGCCCACCAGCGACATGCGCAACAGATCGCCGAACGGCATTCTGTTGATCATCTTCATTGGCTCGTACACCGCAGGCATTCCATAGGTGACGTGTGGATCGAAGAAGGTGGCGTGATCGGCAGCCACCACGATGTCGGCCTCGGCGAGGATGTAGAACCCGCCGCCACAACACATGCCGTTGACGGCAGCGATAACCGGCTTCCATAGGTCGCACGACTTAGGGCCGAGATCGTCGCCTGGATCGTCGTACATGAACGCATTGCTGGTTCCGAACAGCGTGCCTTCCATCACCGACATCGGCTGGTTGCGATCGATGCCAACGCAAAAGGCTCGGTCGCCAGAGCCAGTGATGACTCCGACATTGATCGAGTTGTCCGAACGCATGTCGCGCCACACACTGCGCAACTCGTCTTGCATTGTCTGGTCGAATGCGTTGAGCACATCGGGCCGGTTCAGCGTGACAACGAGAACGGCGTCTTGCTGCTCGACGGTGATGGTTGTGTACGACGACTTCATGTCTGCTCCAAAATCACTGGGCGGCGTCTGCAATGAATCAGCGCGTGGCCGAAGACTTCCGCAAGGAGGCGAACCAACCGAGGTCGGGACCGAAAGCTGTGGAGGATGGGTCTCCAACAGCGCTGAGGTAGGCGTCGTCGAACGCTGCTTGACCCACGCCGAACTCGGCGGCAATACGGCGACTGCGATTGTGGGGCAGGCCATGCCGAAGCGACATCTGATGGAGCACCTCGGCGCGCAGCGCCATTTCCTCAGGAAGGAGCACCTTCCACGAATCGACAGTGTTCTCGAGGAGTCTGCTTGCCGCTGGCTTCGACCGACGGCGGGCGTTACGGAACGACTCGATGAATGCCGCGTCGGCCTCGCCCGGGAGGGATCGGCGCATCAGTTCGGGGTCGCCATCGAGGATGGCCGAGAAGAGCCCTGCGGCCTCTGGGGACGCCGAAGCGAGGGCCGCGTTGCGATCGCCGATGCGCCGCGCTTCTTGTTCGAGGAGAAAGACAATCGCCCGCGCTCGGCGAATTCGTGACAGTCCGCCCCCGAGAATCTCCTCGCGGCTAAAAAACTGATCCGACACCGTCTACCTCCAATATGCGTAGCACGATTGGCCACCGCTAAGCTCCTGCGATTGTATCCAGCAGCGCACGCTGCGGGAGCTACCGGGAGGAACCTCCGTTGACCAAGATCGTGTCTGTCCATTCATTTCGTGGTGGAACTGGAAAAAGTAATACCAGCGCCAATATCGCGGCGCAGCTCGCTCTCGCCGGAAAGCGGGTCGCAGTGGTCGATACCGACGTGCAATCGCCAGGGATTCATGTTCTTTTCGGCTTCGACGAAGAGATGCAAGGCAAGATGCTCAACGACTATCTCTACGGCGGCTGCCCGATCGTCGAGTGCGCACACGATGTCACCTCGAAGGTGGGCGCCACCACCGGAAAGCTGTTCCTCGTGCCCGCCAGCATCAAGGCCGCAGACATCGCCAAGGTGCTGCGCCAGGGCTACGACGTTGAACTCCTCAACGAAGGCTTCCGGGCACTCGTCAAGGGCTTGAACCTCGACGTCTTGGTCATCGACACGCACC
>CANNMD010000140.1 GCA_947505655.1 Acidimicrobiaceae bacterium
ATCCCAGCCCGACTCGCTCTGCATCGACACACTGGGGGAGCGGCTGAGGTGCTGCTGCTCGAACCCATCGCAGGGGCCGGAACCGATCGACGCGTCTGGGAAGCGCTCGTTCGCCCGGGCAAGAAGCTCAAAGTAGGCGAGCAGTTGCTTGCGAGCGACAACACCCCGTTGATCGAGATCGGCCCGCGTACCGCAGCCGGCGACACCTTTGAGGTCACGCTGCTCGGCGAGGGCGACGCACTCGACCTGCTTGCCGCCCACGGCGAGATGCCACTGCCTCCGTACATCACCATTCGCCTCAGCGAGAGCGAGCGATACCAGACCGTGTATTCGAACGAACCCGGCTCGGCGGCAGCCCCTACCGCAGGGTTGCACTTCACGCCAGCAGTTTTTGAGAACCTGCAAGCCATGGGTGTTGAGATTGCTCGCGTTGAGCTGGTTGTTGGTCTCGACACCTTTCAGCCAATGAGCGTCGAGAACCCGCTGGACCATCGCATCCACAGCGAGCGGTACCGAGTGACCGCCGAGGTACTCGAACAATGCCGCTCAGCGAAACGAGTTGTCGCCGTGGGCACAACTGCTACGCGAGCGCTCGAGTCGGCGGCCACGTTTGGAGAGCTCGAAGGGCGCACTCGCTTGTTTATTCACCGCGGGTACGAGTGGAAGTTGGTCGACTTGCTGATGACCAATTTCCATCTGCCCAAGACAACGTTGCTGATGATGATCGATGCGTTCGTTGGCCCGCGCTGGCGTTCGCTCTACGAAACCGCGCTTGCTCACGACTATCGATTCTTGTCGTTCGGCGATGCGATGCTGCTCGACAGGAGCCTGTAATGCACCCAGTCCGATTCGAACTCCTGGCCACCGACGGCAACGCCCGCAACGGCATTGGTCATACGGCGCGCGGCCAATACAACACGCCGTGTTTCATGCCGGTGGGTACACGTGGCGCAATCAAGTATCTCTCAGCCGCCGACTACGAACGACTCGGCGCCGAGATCGTGCTCGGCAATACCTATCACCTCATGCTGCGCCCGGGCGCTGAGACCGTGGCTGCCCTTGGCGGTCTGGGACGCTTTGCCGGATGGGGCGGGCTCACGCTGACCGACTCAGGTGGATTCCAGATCTTCTCGCTTGAGCCCAAGGTCGATGACGACGGCGCCACATTTCGCAGTACGTACGACGGATCGATGCATCGGTTCACGCCCGAATCTGCAGTGGCCACGCAAGAGTTGCTGGGCGCAGACATTCAGATGGTGCTCGATGTCTGTGCGCCGCTGCCTTCACCTCCCGACGTCATCCGACTTGCGCTCGACCGCACCAGCGCCTGGGCAGCACGCGCCCACGCTGCGCACCAACGGCCCGACCAAGCCCTCTTCGGCATCGTGCAAGGCGGACTCGACGAGACACTGCGAGCTGAGTCGGCTCAACGTACGGTCGAACTTGGTTTCGATGGCTACGGCATCGGCGGTCTCAGCGTTGGCGAAACTCGGGCCGAGATGCTTCCAGCGCTCGCTGCCGCCATCGAGCATCTACCGGCCGATCGGCCGCGCTATCTGATGGGTGTTGGCGACCCTGCCTCGTTGATCGAAGCGGTAGCCCTTGGTGTTGACCAGTTCGACTGCGTGATGCAGACCCGTATCGGCCGTCATGGCACGGCGCTCACCAGCACCGGCAAGGTGCACGTGAAGAACGCCAAGCACATCAACTCTGACCAGCCGATCGATGCAGCGTGCGCGTGCGAAGTGTGCCAACGCCACTCGATGGGCTACATCCGGCACCTGTTTCAGGTGGGCGAGCCCACCGGGCCTCGGCTCGTGAGCCTGCACAATATTGCGTGGACCCTGCAGCTCATGAGCGACATGCGTTCGGCAATTGCGGCAGGCACTTTTGAGGTCCTGCGCAGGCATGTCCTCGCAGTATGGGGCTGACAAACCTCAAGAATCCTTGACAACTATGGGGATGGTGCATCCACTGAATTCGCGCTTCAGTGTGACTATGATTTGCCGTCGGCCCGGCCCCCTGCCGAGCAACAGTCATTTTGGATGTTCTGATGCCTAATTCGCTAATTCTCGAAGCCACCAACTCTGGCGGCAGCCCACTGAGCTTGCTCATCTTGCCGTTGATGATGGTCGGCATGTACTTCTTGCTCATTCGGCCGCAGCGGCGCCGAATGAAGGAGCAATCGTCGATGCAGTCGAGCCTCGCCGAGGGCGACGAGATCATCACCACCTCCGGCATCTATGGCTTTATCACTGGCTTCGACGGCGACATCGTGTGGATCGAAATCGATGACACCGTTCAGATTCGTGTTGCCAAGGCAGCGATTCAGAAGAAGGTCGACACGTCGGCTACTTCGTCAGCTAGTTCCTCCAAGACCACCGCCGACACTTCAGCGGCCGACGACAAGACAGAGAAGTAATGCAACGCAAACTCGTCTATTCGTTGAGCGCAATCCTTCTGCTTGCGGTCAGCCTCATGGCCATTACTCTCGGTGCCGGGTATCACCCAGCATTGGGCCTCGACCTTCGTGGCGGCATTTCCGTCACGCTGCGCCCGGTTACCGGTCAGGCGTTCGACAAGTCGAGCCTCGACCTCGCTGTTGAGCGCATCCGCGAGCGCGTTGACAGCTTCGGCGTTGGCGAGCCCGAGATCTTGCGCCAAGACGACGCCATCGTCGTCAACCTGCCCGGCGTCAACGATCAGCAGCAGGCCATCGACCTCGTGAACGTCACCGGCAAGGTGTACTTGCGACCAGTCATTGGCTGCGCGAACCCGGTGACCACCACCCCGGTCACTTCAATCGTGGGCACAGCTACTACAACGGCTGGCACTGGCACGACCGCTGTGGCCAACACCACGGTAATCAACCTGCCTACGGCCACCACCGGCGCAACCGCGCTCGATGGTGGCACGCCAACATCGGGTACTCCTGGCCCGGCGCGTCGCGTGAACAGCGTGCCGCCAACCACTGATCCCGCCAGCACCACTACTTCGGAAGTCACGGCCACACCTTTCGTTGGTGGCACGGCACCGACCGACACAGCGTCAAGCGACACGGTGGTGGCAACGGGCGAGACAAGCACCACGGTTGCTGGAGCAACCACCACAACCGGGTTGCCGTTCTCTGATCCTGCGGCAACTCAGGTGCTCCCAACTCGCGACGGCGGCAGGTGCCAGGTCGGCCCATCGGGCGGCACCGGCGAGGTGTTTGTTCGTGACTCCGCAGCGCCACGCATTATCGGCGGCGGCTGGGGCGTTACGGTCGACCTCAAGTCCGGCGGCAGCGGCGAAGGCGTGTGGAATGCCTTGGCCAAAGAGTGCTTCAACGGCACCGCAACGTGCCCATCGAAGCAGTTGGCAATCGAGCTCGACGGTCAGATTCAGTCGGCCCCCACGGTGAACGCTGAGAACTTCACGGGCAGCGTGCAGATCACCGGCAGCTTCACCAAGAACGAAGCCACCAAGTTGGCTCAGGTGATGAACTCAGGCGCACTTCCCATCACCTTGCAGGCCGAGGCGGTTCAAACCGTTTCAGCGACGCTTGGTAAGGACTCGCTGCGTGCGGCACTCATTGCGGGCGCCATCGGCGTTGCGCTGGTGTTGGCCTTCATGTTCGCCTACTACAGGCGCGTAGCGGTTGTGGTTCTGCTCGGTCTGTGTGTCTCGGGCACGTTGATCTACAGCATCACGTCGTTTATCTCTCGGTTCTACAACGGTGTGCTGTCGCTCGCCGGCGTGGCGGGCCTCATCGTTTCGATCGGTGTCACCATCGACTCCTACGTGGTGTTCTTCGAGCGCCTCAAGGACGAAATTCATGCCGGTCGCTCGATTCGTAACTCTGCACAACGTGGATTCAAGGCTGCGTTCCACACCATCTTGGTGGCCGACTCGGTGTCGCTCATCGGTGCGGCCGTGTTGTGGTACCTGTCGGTCGGAGCCGTTCGTGGCTTCGCCTTCTACCTCGGCTTGTCGACATTGATCGACGTGTTCGTTGCGTACTTCTTCACCCGTCCAGCGGTGTTGTTGCTGGCACGGAGCAAGTTCATGAGCGGCAAGAAGATCATGGGTATCAAGACCTCTGTCGACGCAAACCAGGCACTAGGAGCAACGTCGTGACCGAAGTCCTCGCACCCGAAACCCAAGTGTCGCTGCATCGCACCGCACGTGCTCGCCTCTACCACGGAGAAACGCGTGTCGACTTCATGGGTCGCAAGTGGTGGGGCCTCGGCCTCTCGGCGGCGGTCATCGTTGCCACCGTTGTGTCGCTGTTTGCGCAGGGACTGAATCTCGGTCTCGACTTCAACGGTGGAGTTCAGTGGGAAGTCCCGGCTGCGAACATCACCGACGCTCAGGCCCGTGAAGTGCTGAATGCAAATGGAGTCAAGGCTGACGAAGCAAAGATTGTCACTGTGTCGGCAAGTGGTGTTGAGCGTCTGCGCATCCAAGCATCCGAGCAGACTGCCGATATTCGCCAAAGGGTGAGCACCGCCTTGGCGAAAGCTGCCAAGGTCGACATCAACGAGATCAGCAGTAACTCTGTTACTGCATCATGGGGTCAGGAAATCACGGATAAGGCTGTGAGGGCCTTGGTGATCTTCGTCATTTTGGTGGCGTTGTTCATTGCCTGGAGATTTGAGTGGGCAATGGCGCTCAGCGCCATCGCCGCCATGCTTCACGACGTGCTCATCAGCGTGGGTATCTACTCGATTCTGCAACTCGAAGTCACGCCTGCAACCGTCATCGCGTTCCTCACGATCCTTGGCTTTTCGCTCTACGACACCATCGTGGTGTTCGACAAGGTCGACGAGAACACGGCGCGTTTTGCTGGTTCGAGACTGCCCTACGACGACGTCATCAACGTGTCGATGAACCAGGTCGTAATGCGTTCGCTCAACACCAGCTTGGCAGCGGTGTTGCCAGTGTTGTCGCTGCTCGTAGTTGGCGCCGGCTTGCTCGGAGCCATCTCGTTGCGCGAATTCGCCTTGGCGTTGTTCGTCGGTCTGGTCACCGGATCGTATTCATCGATCTTCATTGCGTCACCGTTGTTGGCTGCGGTCAAGGGCCAAACACCGAAGTACAAAGCAATGCGCGGCCCACGCGCCGTTGGCGTCGATCTCGAGCGTCTCGTGATGGGTGGCTCACCGGCTGCTCGCCGCGAAGCACAGCGCTTGCGCTCGGCCCGCGCCGGAGATGCAGCTGCAGTTGGTGGCGCTTCTGTCAACGCTCCAGAGGCGTTGCTCACCCATGCACCGCGTCCTCGCAAGAAGAAGCGTCGCTGACGCCTACGTATCCAAGCAGTACTGCGTGCAGGTTCGCTAGCCTGCACGCATGGATGCCGATGTTTCTATGACCGACACCCCTTGGCTTCGCGGCCTCGTGCGAGAGATCGCCGATTATCCCACCGAGGGCGTGGTCTTTCGAGACATCACCCCGTTGCTTGGCAACGCCGAGGGTTTCCGCCGTGCCATTCAGAGCTTGGTCGAGCGCTTCGAGCATCTCGAGATCGATCGCGTGCTCGGCATGGAGGCTCGTGGCTTCATCGTTGCAGCCCCTGTTGCATATCTGCTCAACGCCGGATTTGTGCCGGTGCGCAAGGCAGGCAAACTGCCGTGGGCTGTCGTGCGTGAGGAATACAGCCTCGAGTACGGCACCGACAAACTCGAGATGCACCGCGACGCCATCCACCCCGGCGAACGAGTACTGGTCATCGACGATGTGCTCGCCACTGGTGGCACCGCAGCAGCAACGTGTCGACTCATCGAAGAGCTTGGGGGAGTCGTTGTCGGCCTCGGCTTTCTGCTCGAGATCGGCGGCCTCAACGGTCGTGCGCGCCTCGGCGATCATCTCGTAGAGAGCCTGGCGGTCTACTAGCCAATGGGCACCGTTGACCGTGTGCTGCCGTGGCGTCGGCAGCACCAGCCCACCAACGATGCCCTTGCACCTGTTCTCGCCGCGTATAAAAAGCGGCACCCAAAGGCCAGCACCACGATGATCACGCGTGCGTTCGCGATGGCCAGCGAAGCGCACATGCACCAAAGCCGCAGCAGCGGCGAGAGTTACATCAATCATCCGCTCGCCGTTGCGCGCATTGTGGCCGACCTTGGGCTCGACGAAACATCACTTGCTGCGGCGCTTCTGCACGACGCCGTCGAAGACACCGAGATCACCATTGCCGAGGTCGAAAAGCAGTTCGGCAAAGACGTCGCCGCAATTGTCGATGGCGTCACCAAGCTCGAGCGCTTGCAGTTCGACTCGAAAGAGGCACAGCAAGCCGCCACCATGCGCAAGATGTTGGTCGCGATGGCACGCGATCTACGCGTGCTCATCATCAAGCTCGCCGACCGCTTGCACAACATGCGCACTATCGCTGGCATGCCTGCCGACAAGCAGCGCCGCATCGCCCAAGAGACGCTCGATATCTACGCGCCGCTTGCTCACCGTCTGGGGATGCAAGAACTTCGCCAGCAACTCGAAGACCTCAGTTTTGCGTCGCTCTATCCCAAGCGTTTTGCCGAGCTCGATCATCTCGTAGCAACGCGTAGCCCCGAGCGCGACATGTATCTGGCCAAGACGCTGGCCGACGTGCGCTCACGACTTGCTGAGCTTGGTATTCATGCCGAGGTCACCGGTCGCGGCAAGCACATGTGGAGCATCTACGAAAAGATGATCCAGAAGAACCGTGACTTCGATGAGATCTTCGACCTCGTCGCGATTCGCGTAACAGCTGACTCAATCAAAGATTGCTACGCGGCGCTCGGCTGTATTCATGGTCGATGGAAGCCGGTTGTCGGCCGCTTCAAGGACTACATCGCGATGCCGAAGTTCAACTTGTATCAGAGCCTGCACACCACGGTCATCGGGCCCGACGGCAAGCCCATCGAGGTGCAAATTCGCACACGTGAAATGCACC
>CANNMD010000141.1 GCA_947505655.1 Acidimicrobiaceae bacterium
CAGCGAGCTTGCTCTGAGCTGCGATATGCGGTTCGCGCTCAGTGGCAAAGCGGTGTTCAACCAACCCGAGGTGGCGCTGGGCATTATCCCTGGTGGCTCCGGCACGGTGCGTCTGTCGCGCCTCATCGGTCGCTCTCGCTCGCTTGAAGTAGTTCTCGGATGCGACGACATTTCGGCCGACCTTGCCGAGTCGTGGGGTTGGGTCAACCGCTCGATGTCGGCCGCAGATCTCTGGCCGCACGTCAACAACTTGGCGGCACGTATTGCCTCGTTTCCTCCGCACGCGGTGGCAGCGGCCAAGGCGTCGGTGTTGCGATCCGACAAAGAGATCGTGCCCGACCTCATTGCTGAGGGCGCAGCGTTTCAGGCCACGCTTGGCGCGCCCGGGGCGCGCGAAGCAATGCAACGGTTCATGTCGTCTGGTGGTCAGACTCCGCAAGGCGAATTGCGCTTGGGTGCACTGGCCGGCGAGCTTGGCGAGCCCACAGCCTGAGCCTGTAGGTCAGCGCAGATGAACAGCGGTGCCCGGCATGGGCTTGTTCACGAGATCGAAGAAGTCGTTGCCCTTGTCGTCGACCACGATGAACGCGGGGAAGTCTTGAACCTCGATCTTCCAGATCGCTTCCATGCCCAATTCGGCGTACTCGAGCACTTCGACTTTGGTGATGCAATCTTGCGCGAGTCGAGCAGCCGGGCCGCCGATTGAGCCGAGGTAGAAGCTGCCGTGGGCCTTGCATGCGTCGGTCACTTGGCGGCTGCGGTTGCCCTTGGCGAGCATGATCATGCTGCCCCCGGCGGCCTGGAACTCGTCGACGTAACTATCCATGCGGCCGGCCGTGGTTGGGCCAAACGAGCCGGAGGCGTAGCCGGCGGGTGTCTTGGCTGGACCCGCGTAATACACGCAGTAGTCCTTCATGTATTGCGGCATCGGCTGACCTGAGTCGAGCAGGTCTTTGAGCTTTGCGTGGGCGATGTCGCGGGCCACAACCATTGGACCGTTGAGCATGACGCGAGTCTTCACAGGGTACTTACTGAGCTCGGCGCGGATCTCGTGCATTGGCCGGTTGAGGTCGATGTGTACCACGTTGTCGTCGAGTTCATCGTGGGTGATCTCGGGCAGATACTGCGCTGGATCGGTCTCGAGCTGCTCGAGAAAGATGCCGTCTTTGGTGATCTTGCCCAGCGCCTGGCGGTCTGCCGAGCAACTCACGGCCATCGCCACCGGACAGCTCGCGCCGTGGCGGGGCAGACGTACGATGCGCACGTCGTGGCAGAAATACTTGCCGCCGAACTGGGCGCCGATGCCGGTGTCTTGCGACAGCTTGAGCACCTTTGCCTCAAGCTCGATGTCGCGAAACGCGTGACCGGTTGCGCTGCCGCTGGTGGGCAAGCTGTCGAGGTATTTGGTGCTGGCGATCTTCGCGGTCTCTACCGCGAACTCGGCCGACGTGCCGCCGATGACCACGGCTAGGTGATACGGCGGGCACGCAGCAGTGCCGAGCGTCTTCATCTTTTCGAAGAGCCAGGGCAGCAAGGCCTTTTCGTTGAGCAGTGCCTTGGTCTCCTGAAACAGGTAGCTCTTGTTGGCGCTGCCCCCGCCCTTTGCAATGAACAAGAACTTGTACGCGTCGCCATCGACTGCGCTGATCTTGATCTCGGCGGGCAAGTTGTTGCCGGTGTTCACTTCGTCGTACATATTCAGCGGCGCCATCTGGCTATAGCGCAAGTTGCTGGTGAGGTAGGTGTTAAACACGCCGCGGGCGATGGCCTTTTCGTCGCCGCCGCCGGTGAATACGTATTGGCCCTTCTTCGCCTTCACGATTGCAGTGCCCGTGTCTTGGCACATCGGCAGCACGCCACCGGCTGCGATGTTTGCGTTCTTGAGCAGATCGAGCGCAACGAAGCGGTCGTTGCTGCTGGCCTCTGGGTCGTCGAGGATGCTGGCCAACTGCTTGAGATGGGCGGGTCGCAGCAGATGGGCGATGTCTTTCATCGCCTGCTCGGTGAGCTGCGTGATGGCCTCGGGTGAGACCTGCAAGAAGGTGCCTTGCGGCGTCTCGAAGGTGGATACGCCCTCGGTGCCGATGAGGCGATATGTGGTCTCGTCTGCGCCAAGCGGCAGCAACTCGGTGAACTCGAACTCAGCCATGACGCAACCGTACCGGCGCGTCGAAGCGGCGTGAAACTCCGCGCCTCGCGGCGCAAGTGCGCCGAGCCCCAATCAGAACTGTTGGACGAGAAGGATCAACGCGCTCGCCGTGGACATCGCCAAGATGGCAGGGCGCGAATAGCGAGATCCCATCAGGCCCACGAGCCATCGTGAGGCCACGATGCCAACCACAACACCCGGTAGCAAAAACGCCGACAATGTGAGTTGGCGCCCGCCGAGTTTGTCGGTGAGCGCCAGTACACAAACGCTGATGACCGACCCCACTCCGAAGAACGCGGCAAGCGTGGCCTGACGTTCGCGAGGGTCGGCATGTTGGTATGTAATCGCCATCGGGGGTCCACCGACCGAAGTGATAGTGCCCATGAAACCGCTGGCAAGTCCGGCAACAGCGAGGTTGGGATGCGTGGGGTGGATACGCCAACTTGTCAGCGACACCGCAACGGCTACCAACACTGCGGAACCAACGGCGATGGCGAGACCGCGCTCGCTGAGGTATGCCAAGGCCGCCGACGCTGCGAAGATGCCTGGAATTCGTCCGGTGATTGCCCATCCGAAGCCGCGCCAATTGATGTACTGCCGTTCGCGAATGGCGACCCCGGCCGAGAGCGGAATGACGGCAATCAAGACGGCCCCAGGCACAAAGCCGTGATCGATCATTTTGAGAATCGGCGAGATGAGCATGCCCATGCCGAAGCCCATTGCGCCCTGCACCGACGCGCCGATGGCCGCCAAGACAAAGCATGTAACGACGATCCAGATCGAGAATCCGAAGATCATGCGCGAGGCCGCATCATCGATCCTTCATTCGCTTCGGTGCAGCGGTGGCCGGGTCGGTGGGCCACTGATGCTTGGGATAGCGGCCCGCCATTTCTTTGCGAACCTCGGTCCATGACCCGGCCCAGAAGCCCACAATGTCGGCGGTGATCTGAATGGGACGATCGGCGGGTGACAACAGGTGCAACACCACGGCGACTCCGGCCGCAGTGGGGTGCACGTTGGTGCCAAACAGGTCTTGAACCCGAACCGATGCAGCGGGCTGATCGCCGCTGTAATCGAGCATCAGTGATCGGCCCGATGCGAGTTCAAGGTGAGTTGGCGCGAGTTCGTCGAGTTGCGCCCCGAGTGGCCACTGCAACCCTGCGCGCAACACCGTTGCCAGATTCAGCGAGGCAACATCGGCGATGCTGGTCATGCCGTTGAGATAGGGAGCCAGCCATTCGTCGAGCGACCGCACGAGGCCAGAGTCGGACCAATCGGGCCATACCTGGGTGCTCTCGTCGGTGGTGTGCTTTGCGCGGCGAACGAACTCGACACGTTGGCGAAGTTGCGTAGCGGTGTCGCTCCACGAAAGGGGACCAAGCCGGGTGATTCGAACTCGATCGATGAGCGCTGCCGTGGTCTCGGCCGAGGCCCCGGGGCGTCGCACGCGCTCGTCGAGTTTCATGTTGCCGAGACGGCGCTCGAGACGCTCGACAATGTCGCCGCGCTCGCGGTCCCACACGAGAATGTGTCGGGTTTCTACAGCTGCGCCGAGCGTTGTGGCCACTTCGTCGGCGTCGATGCCTGCCGCAAGGCGCAAGCGGGTGTTCTTGCGATCGCCATCTACATCGGCCGCCACGACGAACGCTTCGTTGGCCAACGGATCGTCTTTGGCAACCCACGCGCCCACGCCCGTGCGCAGCTGAAACTGACCGGGTTGGCTGCGGCGTACAGCAAGCCGGTCGGGATATGCCAGCACCAACACTGCGCCAGCGCGATCGGGATTGATTGCGTCGAGGTCGAAACTGATGCCTACACGTTGCGCGATATCGCGCGCCCGGCGAATCAAGCGATCGACGGCGCCGCGGTCGGCTCGCTCGTGGCGCTCGCGTCCCATCACGACGCGGATGCGCAACGACATATCGCTGGGCAGCTCGTCGGCGCGCCCACGCAGAATGTCGCGGTCGTCGAGCAACGCAGCGATGACACAGGCCAACGTTTGGTCGGCCGCGCCAACGGTGTCGACAACCATTCGCGCGAGGCGAGGATGCGCCGGAACCTTGAGCATTGCGCGGCCCACTTCGGTGATGCGCTGGTTGGCATCGAACGCGCCGAGTAGCTCGAGCAGCTCGGCGCCTTGCGCCAATGTGCGCGGCGGGGGAGGGTCGGGAAAGGTGAGCTCGGCAGCAGGGGTTCCCCATGCAGCGAGTTCGAGCGCAAGCCCGGCAAGGTCGACCTGGGTGATCTCGGCCTCAAGGTGAGCGCGGCGAGTGGATTGTTCGAGCTTGCTCCACGCCCGATAGGCCACACCCGGCTCGGTGCGCCCAGCGCGGCCCGCACGTTGGTCGGCCGAGGCGCGACTGGTAGCGACCGTGGTGAGTCGGGTCATGCCGGTGCGAATGTCGTAGCGCGGCACACGGGCCTGGCCGGCGTCGACCACGATGCGCACGCCCGCCACGGTGAGCGAGGTCTCGGCGATGTCGGTGCTGAGCACCACCCGACGGCGACCTGCGGGTGAGGGCGCGAGCGCGCGGTCTTGATCGGCAAGCGACAGTGCACCCGCAAGCGGATAGAGATCGACGTTGGCGGCCACCAGTGGATCGAGCGCTTGATACACGCGGGTGATCTCGCCGATGCCAGGTAAGAACACGAGTACATCGCCAATGTCGTTGCGCAAGGCGAGCAGCACGGTCTCGGTGATTGCCTGCTCAAGTCGCTGGCCCTTGCCCGGTGGCGACCAGCGAATCTCGATGGGATGCGTGCGACCTTCGCTGCTGATGATTGGGCATGGGCCGTTTTCGTTGCCGAGAAGCGCGGCCAGCGTGCCGGCCTGAGCGGTTGCCGACATCGCCAAGATCTTGAGGTCGGGTCGCAATGTGCGCCGCGCATCGAGGGCGAACGCGAGGCCTACATCGGTGGGCAGATTGCGCTCGTGTATCTCGTCGAAGATCACCAAGCCTGTGCCGGGCAATTCGGGATCGTTCTGAAGACGCCGAGTGAGCACACCTTCGGTGACGACTTCGATACGGGTGTTGCGCCCGATGCGGCGTTCGTCGCGGGTCTGATAGCCAACGGTGTCGCCGATGTCTTCGCCTAATAGAAAGGCCATTCGGTGGCCTGCAGCGCGAGTGGCCAATCGTCGAGGCTCGAGCATCACGATCTTTTGGCCGTGCAACCACGGCTCGTTGATCAAACGCAGCGGTACCAGTGTGGTTTTGCCAGCACCGGGCGGAGCCACAAGAACGGCCGATCCATGGGATTCGAGTGCCGCTGCAACATCGGCGATGACCTCGGCGACGGGAAGATCGTCGCCTGGTTCAGAAGTGCGACTCAACAGGTGGCGCTGATCACGCCAGCGCGGGCGTGCCCTTGAACGGCACTGGGTCGGAGGCAGCTGGGATGCTCTGCTTCGCCCATGCCGTAGCGACTGCGATCTTGTCGGAAACCTTGCGCCACTCGGCGCCGTTCCAGCCCTCGGCGGATGCAGCAATGGTGCCGTCCATCGCGACGAACACGAACGCAGGCAGCTCGGTAAGGCCAAGCGACTTTACGAACGAGCGGTCAGGATCGCAGAAAACCAACAGCTGATCGGCGAGCGGACCAAGGAACGCTTTGGCTTCGTCGGCGGTGCAGGTGACGACGAAATTGCATCGTGCGTCGGCGCCGCGGAACCCGCCGAGGATGCGCGTTGCGGTCTTGAGAATCCACGAACTCTCGTTGGTGAAGGGGTCGAGAACCACGCTCGCCAAGTTGAACATGGTGAGCCAATCCTCGAGGGGTCGGCTTTCGCCGTCGAGAGAGGTGAGTACGACATCGAGCGATGGATTGCTTGCCACGGCTGCGACGCTAGCGCAGCACGCCGCAACTGGCACAGCTAGGTTGGCGAGATGCACCCGATTGAACGGCTTCGCTATGTGGCCCGAGCCTCGAGTGGCGACCAACGGATGCTCGTTCGCGAGACCGCATCGGCCATTGCGGGCCTCGATCTCGACCCCGCTGGCCTTGTCGTTGCATGCCGACGCATTGTCGAGCGTCATCCCACTGCCGGGGCGTTGTGGTGGTTGTGTGCCAGCCTGCTGGCCGCCAACGACCCGTTTCGTGAAGCGTGGGGGATGGCCGATTATGTCGACGATGATCCAACTCCGGGCCAGTTGATGCAGTTGCTCCCTGACGATGCCACCGTGTGCGTGGTTGGTTGGCCCGACCTTGCTGGCGAAGCCGTGATGCGCCGCGGCGACACCACGGTGCTGGTCATCGATGCCAACGACGAAGGTTCGCGCCTCGCACGCCGACTGCAGCAGGCCGATGTTCAAGCAGAGACGGTGCCTGCGGCTGGCATGGCGGCAGCAGTGGCTGCATGCGATCTTGTGCTCATTGAGGCCGTTGCTGGCGGACCCGATGCAGCGTTATGCGCGTTGGGCTCACATCCAATCGCGGCGGTGGCGTATTGCTCAGAGGTGCCGGTGTGGTTGGTAGCTGGGCGCGGCCGCCGCTTGCCCGAGCCAATGTGGAAAGCAATGGGCGAGCGTTTGGCCAGTGCCGGCCAAGCGTGGCATCACGATGTTGAGGTCGTGCCGTTGGCCTTGTGTTCGGCCGTGGTTGGCCCGGCCGGGCTGATGCCAGCCGACGCAGCCAGCATGGCCGCCGAATGCGCAATGGCCTACGAGTTGCTCCGCATGAGCGCAATGTAGGCACCTGCTATTAGTGTCGCCGTCATGGCAAGCAAGCGCGGCAACATCAC
>CANNMD010000142.1 GCA_947505655.1 Acidimicrobiaceae bacterium
ACGCGTAGTTGCAATCGGCATTGTTGCATCGCTCGCCCTTGTGGCATGCGGTAGCGACTCAAAGACCGAGACGATTTCCACTCCAGCCCCAGTTGATACTTCTGCTGAGGCCCCAGTTGATACTTCTGCTGAGACCACCGAGACCACGATGGCAGCCGAAGCCGGCGACATCGTCGCCGTTGCCGCTGGCAACCCCGACTTCTCGACCCTTGTTGCAGCCGTAACGGCCGCTGGTCTGGTTGAGACACTGCAAGGCGCTGGCCCGTTCACTGTGTTTGCCCCGAACAACGAGGCATTCGCAGCACTTCCAGCCGGCTTGGTCGACAAGCTGCTCCTGCCCGAGAACAAGGACACACTCGTGAAGATCCTGACCTACCACGTAGTTTCTGGCAAGGTCATGGCTGCCGACGTAACGGCTGGCGACGTACCTTCGGTTGAGGGTTCGAACATCACCGTGGCCGTCGAGGGTGGCACTGTCACGCTCAACGGTTCATCGAAGGTCATCGCCACCGACGTGGCAGCCTCGAACGGCGTGATCCACGTGATCGATGCAGTGATCCTGCCCCCAGGTCTCGACGTCTCGGCTCTCTGAGCTTCAACACGTCTCTGACACCGCAATACAACAGGGAGGGTCCTTTCGGACCCTCCCTGTTGCGCGTCACGGAATGAATCGGCCCGGGGTCGCCATGGCCCGATTGAGCTAGCGACGCAGAATTGACAAGACCTCGGCGGAATTCTCGAGGGTTTCTTTCAGCCCGAGATACATCGAGTCTCGGCGGGGCGCAGCCAAGTTCATGCTGGCGCTCGTGAACCCGAGTGCTAACACCTCGCGGGCGAGCTCGGCGCATTCGTCGGGTGTGCCCGCAATTGCGAACCGGCGCACGAGATCGTCGTCGATCAAGAGGTCGAGTTCGGGATCGTCGTAGCGATCGTGATCGAAGTACCAGCCCGTTGAACGACTGAGGGATGCCTCAGTAGCAGCCATCCAGGTTCCGCCATCGCGTTCGACGAGATCGGCCGGTCGGATGAGTTGGGCGTAGTGGGCGACATAGCGTTTCAGGCTTGAGCGAGCAAGGTTCCCGTCGCGAGACACGCACAGGGTGAGGCGCGGAGCGACATCGATGGCGGCGACGTCTCGGCCTGTTCGCTGCGCACCCTCGGCGAGCCACGAGAAGTACTGCTGGGTCGTGTGTTCGTCAATGAGGCGACCACCAACGAGAGCGATATCGGCCAATTCGCCAGCCAGTCGCATGACTTGCGGACTGCGACTGCCAATAGAGATCGGCACGGATGCCGTTGGCCCCACCATTCGAGCGCTCTGCACGGTGATGGTTTCGCCTTGAAAGGTGACCTCTTCGCCGTTCAATAGCCCCCTAATTGCGCCGATTGCCTCGCGCAACGCTTGCACGGGGCGCGGGTACGTCATGCCGAGTTGTTCGAGTCCTGCGCCAACGCCAAGACCGAGGAACGCCCTGCCTTCTGACGCGTCCTGCAGCGTCGACATAATGCCGGCCAGCACGGCGGGGTGCCGCGAGTACGGGTTAGTGACCATCGGGCCAATCTGGATGGTCGAGGTCTGTTGGCTCACGAGCGCTAACAGCACGAAGCAATCGGGCCAGAACACCACGTCGGAGATGCCAAGTCGGTCGAATCCGGCTTGCTCAGCGATTTGCGCGAGTTCGACGACTTGTCGCGTGCTCATTCCGGGCGTGATCTCTGCTTCAAATGTTGCCGGCATGGGCAGCACCTCTGACCTTGTTCGCTCGCTCTGTGGCGATGGCTGACTCACCAGATGCTAGGTGCGACGTCGCGAGGTCGATTTGGTCGTGCGGCTGAAATTTGGACGAAGTTTCCGTTCAGCGAGCGGCAGCGTTCGGGCTGCTTTCAGGCGCGAGTTTCGAACGTGCGGTTCAGCCGAACTCAAACGATGTGACGCCGTAGGTTCGGTCGACTGCGATCTGCGGCGTCGGCCCGTTGTACATACGCGCCGTGCCGAACGATTCAGTCATCGAAAAACTGCTGGCGAAGGCAAGGGCGGCAGCGTTCGGCTCGGGTACATCGAGCTGCACGGGTTGTCCGGCAACCTTGGCCATCAACCCCACAAGCAGTCGTTCGGCAATGTCGGGTCGATCGGCCACAACTGGGCCGAACCTGAAGCCACTGCGGCAGGGGCGTAAGCATCCGTAGCCCACGAGGTGGCCGTGTTCAACAACGGTCGCCGTGTGGAACGCCGGATGCCCCACCCAAGCGCGAAGGAACTCTGAGCGGTCGACTGCATGGAACGGTTGGTCATATGCGACAAGTTCGTCGAAGGCGGTCGGGACGAAGGGTACGAGGCCCTGATCGGGGGCGGGCGAGGCCACGCCGTCAAAACGGAGATTGCGGTAGGCAAACGAGAAGCCGGTCTTTTCGTAGAACGGCACCACGTTGAAGACTCCGTCGATTCCGATTGCTGCTCCTGGGCTGAGTCGCGAGCGCATCACGGTGATGAGGTGATTCCACAACACCGAACCAATGCCTTGCCCGCGCAAGTCGGGTCGCATGATGAACAGCCCTACAAACCCGAACTCGCCGTGATACGAAAAGCTGGATCCACCGCCAACCATCTCGTCGCCATGGCGCAACGAAATGAACGCGTCGGGATCAAGTGCGTGAGCGATCTCGACGTCATGCAGGCCAGGGTTCCACTGTTCATCGGCCGCCCATTGCGTGATGGTGAGCACCTCGGCTGGCGTCATTGTCTCAAAGCTGTACCCAGGCAAGTCCATCGCCGGAGCGTAGTGGCCGACTGGGCTGCGCTGAGTCAAGGCCGCTCAAGGAACGGAAACCGAGACCAATGGTTGATGACCGGTGGTTGAGCGATAGATTGCAGGGGCTCTCCCCAGTGCGTGTTGAATCAGATCACTGAGTTGAGGGCAATGACTTCCGTATCGAATCCGTTGAATGCCGCGATGCGGATGAAGGCCGTGGGCCGGTCGCGTCATCGCTACTCGAGCGCCGATGCATTGAGCCCTGTGGTCACGATCGATCAACGCGCTGTGCTCAACAAGCAGAGCAATACCCTCACCGTTGCTGGAACCTTCACCTGCGCAGATCCCGATTTCGGGTTGGCGTTCGTGAACGTGTCGGCGATGCAGCTTGTAGACGGTCGCTACCTTGTTGGCCTCTCTCAGGAGCGTTCCGATAGTGGCCCCGGGTTGGTGTGTGACGGCACTGAGCAGCGATTCTCGAAGACGTTCGTGGCTACCCAAGGACGGTTCATCGCCGGTCAGGCCATGCTCGACGGCGATATCCAGCTTCGACCAGCCGATGGCTCGATCTACTTCTCCGGGTTTGCGGCTGTGCCGCTGACGGCCGGGTTGCGAATTACGACCAGGAGTCGCTGGTTCTGAGCCGGCAAGCCAGCATCGCTGTGTCGAGCGGTGGTGGTAGCACCACTTCGAGGTCTGGTGGTTGCACCATTGACGCGGGTGAGGGAAATCACGAAGCTGAACCGCATGATCCTTCCTCACGACAGCGCAATCGCCCCATCCAGCTCAGCTCGCACGGCGGGCGTGACCATTCGGCGATTCGCCGGAGCGCTCGCCGTCACGGTGGCAGCACTCGCCGGTACCTCAATGGTCGGTCTGGACTCAGCGGGTGCCGCTGCGCCGCCTCAGGAGTTGGCGCTAGGCACGTTGACCGGAGAGCAACTGTGTGAGCCGGGCACCAACGACGCGATTGTCACGTGGACCTTCTCGGGTTCGGGCTACGAGGTGGATGGCCTTCGTTTGATAGATGTGGATCAGTTGATTCTGCAGAACTTTGACAACAAGCTCGTGCTTGCTCCGGGCGGGGCGGCAACGGCGTTGGTCGACGAGGACCGTGCCGTTGGATCCACCCGGACCGAGACGGTCACCTTTTGGGCGACAGAGATTGGCTCCGAATTCTCAACACCGATGACAGTCGTTGGCGAGTACACCTTGGTTGCTTGTGAGGCCCCAACGACCACCACGCAGCCAGCGCCGACCACTACGGCTGCAGCGCCAACCACCACGGCTGCTGCGCCAACCACTACGGCTGCAGCTGCGGCGTCAGAGGCGCTCCTGCCTGAAACTGGTGGAAGCACCTCGTTGTTGCCCATCGCTGCAACGCTGCTCGGCGCCGGCATGGTGCTGCTCAGCGTGCGTCGTCGGGTCAACGTGTGATCTGACCGATTGCGGAGAGTGTTCTGAAATTGAGGGCACGTTGACCAGTTGGTCGGCGTGCCCTCAGTCGCGTTTCCAGACCAAAGGGCAATCGTCGTTGTGTAGCGGTTGGCCATCGACCACGTGATGGTGGTTCGCCTTCAGCGCTGATCCGGGTCGGGTGAGATACGTGGCGTCGTCGCCGCAATAGCGCAAGCTGATGGCCCGCCGATTTCGTGTTGTGGTGTTGGGCCCGGCGCCATGAACGGTGCGGGCATGGTGGATGGTGACGTCGCCAGGTTCGGTATCGAACGCGACCACCTCGCAGTCGCCGCGCTGCGCCATGGTGTCGATGTCGGGCGCCTGCGAACCAGAGGTGCCAGGGATGGCCATCGACGACACGAACAAGTTGGGTTGGTACAACTCGGGCCACAGGTGTGAGCCCACCACAAACTTCACCGCGCCCGAATCAGACGTGACCGAGTCGAGCGGACACCACATCGTGCAGACCTTGTTGCCATCGACATGGAAGTAGCTCATGTCTTGATGCCAGGCGGTGCGTTCGATGGTGCCGGGCTCTTTGGTCAACACACTGTCTTCCCACAAGCGCACCCACTTCGAGCGGATGATGCGTCCGGCGATTTCGGGCAGGGGAGAGTCGCAGGCGAACTGGCGAAACTCGTCGTGCTCGAGCCAATGATCGACGCCCGCAAAGAAGCGACCACGACCCTTGGTTGGCACGTCGCCACGCTGCACATCGAGTCCGCTCGCGGCCATAGCATCGCCCATTGCCGACATGTCGGCGAGTTCCTTGGTGTCGAAGAGCGCCTCGACGGGACCGACCATCGAATGAAGCAGCGACGGATCAACGATGCCGCGAAGGCACACAACGCCATCGCGCCAGAACGTTTCGATCTCTTGGTCGGTGACCGAACGCAGTGCTGCTGATGCCATGGTGTTACCCCTTTGCGGAGAAGCCGCCGTCGACCACAATGACGTGGCCGGTGATGTATTGACTGGCTTGCGAAGCGAGGAACAAGACCGCCGGCGCAACTTCTTGCGGAGTGCCGACCCGGTTGAGCGGCGTGCGATCGAGGTGCGGTCGCGTGAGCGCGTCGTGTCCAAGCATGGGCGCTGTCATGTTCGATTCGATGAGTCCAGGGGCTACAGCGTTGACTCGGATGCTGTTGCCGGCGTAGTGCACCGCCAAGGTCTTGGTCATCTGCACCACGGCAGCTTTTGCGGCGCCGTATCCGGGCACGAACTCGACTGCGAAGAACGATGCGAGCGACGCCATGTTGACGACCGAAGCGCCGCCAGCCAATGACGACTTTCGTAACGCTGGCTTGAGCAACTGGGTCAGTCGAAACGTGGCCGCGATGTTGATCTGCAGCGCCTCTTCGAACACATCGGGGTCATACTCGTTGCCGCCGTTAGGCATCACTTGGCCCGCATTGTTCACGAGCACATCGAGACTGCTGAACCGCTGAGCCAACGCCGCAATCTGCTCGCGATCGCTCATCATGCACTGCACATATTCGAAACGAGAAAGATCGTTGTCGTAGTGAGCGGCCGATGGTTTCGTGCCGGTGATGACCACTGTGGCTCCGGCATCGGCGAATGAGTTGGCGATCGCGTTGCCGATGCCGTTTGAGCCGCCAGTAACCAGCACCGAGGTGCCCTCGAAGTTGAAGTTCACGGAGTTCATTGCTGCGCTCACCAGACCTTCTGCCATGTGTTCGTTGCGGCGCTTCGGACTATGGCATTCGCTGCGCGAACTTCGCCGAGCGAGTAACGCGCATCTGCTTCGAGCGGCTTGCCGTCGAGCACTGCCGCCTCGAAGTCGGTCCAGACACCTTTGTAGCTGTCCATGTAGTTGCCGTGCCCAACAACTGTGCCTTGCCAATCCTTACCGTCGAACAACCGAACCTCGCCCAAGGCTGAGATCACGATTTCACCCGTAGAGCCGGTGAACTGAAAATGTGGCTGTAGCCCAACAGCGCCGGTAGCCAAGATGACATCGAAACTGGCCACCACGCCAGAGGCAAACTTGCACAGCGAGCGAACCATCGATTCGCCTTCCATCTGTGGCCACAGTCGTCCGGTGACGGCAACGATTTCGTCGATCTCGCCGAGCACCATCCGCAAGGGACGCATCCAGTGTGAACCGGTATCGAGCGCAACACCGCCGCCTGCTGCCGATTGCTGGAATCTCCACGCCTGATCGGTGGGGTAGAACTCTTTGGTGATGCCGAAGTTGTGCCACGAACGCGCGGTAACAAGATCACCAATGGCGCCGTTGTTCACGAGGTCGCGGGCGATCAAGATCTCGGGCCAGTACTGAGCGTTTTCGGTGAGCATGAACACGCGGTCGTTGTGCTTCGCAGCTGTAGCCAAGATGCGTTCGCAGGCGTCGACTGTTGGGGCCATTGGCTTTTCGAGCGCCACGTGCACACCTGCCTCGAGCGCCTCGGTGACCAAGGTTTCGTGGAGATGATGCGGCACCAAGATTGCCAGCGCATCGACACCGATGTCGACTGCTTCTGCGATAGACGAACACGCTTGGCCGCCGGTGAGCGCGGCCAATTTGTTGGCGCGCTCGGCGGACACGTCGACGCAGGCTGTGACCACAGTGCGGTGCGAATGTTTCAGCGCTGCGGCATGCCATTCGGCGATTGCTCCGCAGCCCACGAGTCCGAGT
>CANNMD010000143.1 GCA_947505655.1 Acidimicrobiaceae bacterium
GGGACGGCCGTCGCCCCATGGCGCAGGCCAACTTGGTTCGCCCGGCTTGCTGATCTTCCACAACGCAAAGTCGGCTGGATGGCGCTTGTTCTCGGCGCCAAACACTTCGCGATCGCCGCCACCGGCGAGCAAGCCCTCAAGGTTTTGATTCGCCAAGAGTCCGTAGTCGTGCACGGTCTCGACGCTGAGATACACGCCATCGGCAGTGACGTAGGCGCGATCGATGGCAATCAGTTCGCCAATCATCTCAACCATCTCGTCGACATATTCGGTTGCGTGCGGCACATCGGTGGGGCGGGCCACATTGAGGCCCTTCATCGCCTCGAACCACACGTCTTCGCACGCATTGGTGATCTCTTGCCACGGGCGGTTCTCGCGTTCGGCCCGATTGATGATCTTGTCGTCGATGTCGGTGATGTTGCTGACCAGACGAACCTGAATGCCGGTCCACTCGAGATAGCGACGCAACACGTCGTATACCAACGTGGCACGGCCATGACCGAGGTGCGGTGGTCCGTAGACAGTGGGGCCGCAGAGATAGATGCTCAGGTGGCCAGGCTCGCGCATGGCCAATGGGCGCACTGTTTGGGTCGCTGTGTCGAAGAGGTGAAGCATCAGCCGACAGCGTAGGCGGCGCCCGCCGCGACCTCGCATACATTTAGCGCGGCGACCGCACCAATCACAAGCGTGGCCGGCGACTTCACCGCTGTGTCGGCCAAGGCGTCGAGCCGACATCGAGTCACCGATTGTTCGGCTGTGGTGGCTCGCAAGATTGCAGCCACCGGCGTGTCGGGGGCCATGCCACCGGCCATCAGCGCCTGAGCGATGACACCGCGTTCGGCAACACCCATCAACACCACGATGGTGCCGCCGGCTTGCGCGAGCGCCGCCCAGTTGACGGGCATTTCGCCGTGCTGGCGATGACCAGTGACAACAGTGAACATCGCCGAAACACCGCGTTGAGTCACCGGGATTCCGGCAGCGGCCGGCGCAGCAACAGCCGAGGTGATGCCGGGAACGATCTCGCAGCTGATGCCCTCGAGGGCCAACGCCAATGCTTCTTCGCCGCCACGACCAAACACGAATGGATCGCCGCCCTTAAGACGCACGACCCGCTTGCCCTCGCGCGCAAGGCGCAACAACAACACGTTGATGAGTGCTTGCGCTGGGCTTTGTCCGGGGCGCTTGCCAACATCGATGAGTTCGGCATCGGGTGACGCCAACGCCAACACATCGCCACTCACCAATGCGTCGTGCACCACCACGTCGGCCTCGGCCAACAAGCGCGCCGCTTTCACGGTGAGCAACTCAGCGTCACCAGGTCCGGCACCAACGAGTGCCACCCAGCCAGGAGCTGTCATCGAGCGACGGCGGTGATCATCAACGCGCCAGCCGTTGAGTTGGTGGCTTCGTCGATGAGGATCATTCGGCCGCCTTCGGGATTGTCGATGTAGCGATCGGCAACGATCGGTTCGCTGAGGAGCAAGCGCACCCGGCCAAGCGTATTCAGTTCGAGCGACTCGGTTGGCTCACGGTCGAGCGAAGCAAGATCGTGGCGGTAATCGATTGCGGTGACGGTTGCGCGGCCCGTGCGGGTGCCGTGCTTAAACCACCAGCGGCTACCGACGGTGAGCGGCTGGTCGACCATCCAACACACTTCGGCCTCAACCGACTCGCCAATGTGAGGCACAACCGTGCCTTCGGTGGCTACGAACACGTCGCCGCGTGCAACGTCGATGGTGGTGGTGAGCTCGATCACCACAGCGTGGCCGTTCTCGGCGCTGTGTACGGGCTTGCCAGCGCGGTGCAGTGCCTTGATGACGGCGCGATTGCCGGAGGGCTCGATGGTGACCTCGTCGCCCACTGCAAAACCGCCACCGTTAACCACGCCTGCGTAGCCACGGAAGTCGGCGAACTCGCCGCCCTGAGGACGGATCACGCGCTGCACATGCAGGCGGCCACCAACCTCGGTGCGAGGGTCGGCATCAAACTCTTCGAGCCACTGCAGCAACGGCGGGCCGTCGTACCAAGGTGTGTTCGGTGATGCATCGACCACGTTGTCGCCCAGCAGAGCCGACAGTGGGATTGCGGTGACGGGAACTGGCGTTGGAAGCGCCTGCACGTATTCGATGACCTCTTTGGCGATGAGATCGAACTCGGCTTCGTCCCAATCGACGAGGTCCATCTTGTTGACAGCAACCACGATTGATTTCACGCCAAGCAGCGTGGCGATGAACGCATGGCGGCGGGTCTGCTCGAGCACACCGTGGCGAGCATCGACAAGCACAATGGCAACGTCGGCGTTTGAGGCGCCCGTAACCATGTTGCGGGTGTACTGGGCGTGGCCGGGCGTGTCGGCGACGATGAAGCTGCGCTGCGGAGTGGCGAAGTAGCGGTGGGCGACATCGATGGTGATGCCCTGCTCGCGCTCGGCGCGCAAACCGTCGGTGAGCAACGCAAGGTTGGTCTCGCCATCGCCATAGCGGCGGCTCGCCTTGACCACGGCAGCAAGTTGGTCTTCGAAGACCGTCTTGGTGTCGTGCAGCAAGCGACCAATGAGGGTGCTCTTGCCGTCGTCTACCGAGCCAGCGGTGGCGACGCGAAGGGTGCTCCGAAGAGCTACTGCAGTTCCGGTTGTGGTGCTCATCAGAAGTAACCCTCTCGCTTGCGATCTTCCATTGCGGATTCGCTAAATGTGTCGTCGGCGCGGGTTGCGCCACGTTCGGTGATGCGTGCTGCAGCCACCTCGATAATCACGTCGTGCACGTTTGCCGCTGTCGACTCGACAGCGCCGGTGCAACTGGCGTCACCAACGGTGCGGTAGCGCACCACGGCTTCGTACGGCACTTCGCCGGGCTCAGCCACAACGGGTCCGCCCACTGCGAGCAACATTCCGTCGCGCTCGACCACGGTGCGGGTGTGCGAGTAGTAGATGGTTGGGAGCGCAAGATCGTGCACGGCGATGTACTGCCAGATGTCGAGCTCGGTCCAGTTAGAAAGCGGGAAGGCACGCAGCTGCTCGCCCTTGCGGATGCGGGCGTTGAGCACGTCCCACGGTTCGGGCCGCTGCTGGCGGGGATCCCAACGACCCTGCTGATCGCGGAAGCTCAGGATGCGCTCTTTGGCACGAGCCTTGTCTTCGTCGCGACGACCGCCGCCGAACGCTGCATCGAAGCCGTGCTCGATCATTGCGTCGAGCAATGTGACCGACTGCAAACGATTGCGACTGGCGCGCGGGCCGGTGTCTTCGACGACGCGACCCTTGTCGATGGATTCCTGAACGCTGGCAATCACGAGACGTGCGCCGACATCGCGTACGAACTGATCGCGGTATTCGATGACCTCGGCGAAGTTGTGGCCGGTGTCTACGTGCATCACGGGGAAGGGCAACCGGGCTGGCGCAAAAGCGAGCACAGCGAGGTGCAACAGTACGGCCGAGTCCTTGCCGCCGCTAAACAACAGCACCGGGTTCTGACACTCGGTGGCCACCTCACGAATGATGGTGATGGCCTCGTCGGTGAGCGACTCGAGGTGAGTGGTGGTGCTCATCCGTGTAACCCACATTCGGTCTTGGCGTTGCCGGACCAACGACCATTGCGGCGATCTTCGCCTTCGGCAACCGGACGAGTGCATGGCCAGCAACCAATAGATGGGTAGCCGCGCTCGGTGAGTGGGTTGGCGGGAAGATCGTGCAGTTGCGCATACAGCAACATGTCGTCGTCGCTGAATCCGGCGAGCGGGTTGATCTTGGTGATGTTGCGGCCAATGTCGAAGCTGGCGATGGGCGTATTGGCACGAGTAGGGCCATCGACACGGCGCACGCCAGTGATCCAACCAGCCTTACCCGTGAGCGAACGCTGCAGGGGCTCGACCTTGCGGATGGCACAGCACGCCTCGACATCGCTCTGCCATAGATTGTCGGGCTGAACCTCGGGCAACGGATGCACGATGCGCAGGTTGAGATCGAGCTTCTTGGTGAGCTCATCGACCAACCACTTGGTCTCGGCAAACAGGTATTGGGTGTCGAGCAACACGATCTCAATGCCGGGAACGGCCGTGGCTGCAACGTGCACAAGAACGGCGTCTTCGAAGCTCGCCGTAACCACCAACGCGTGGGCTCCGAACTGCTCGGCAGCCCACCGAATGGTGTCGGCAGGGCGGTCAACACTGAGCGTGTCTGGGACAGATACCAATGACATGCAGACAGTTCTACCATAAATACGACAAAAACGATCGGGATTTAATAATTACACCGTGGTAGGTTGCCGAGATGCCTTTTAGCTACCCGGTTTTCCTCGATTTGACGGGTGTTCCCGTGCTGCTCGTGGGCGGCGGATTGATCGCTTTTCGCAAGGCCGGCGGCCTGGTAGCGGCCGGCGCAGCCATCACCGTGGTGGCACCCGAGATACGCCCCGACCTCGCCGAGTTAGCCGCCCATACCGAGCAACGTCCGTACCGTGACGGCGAGGCCAGCGGTTACCAGCTGGTCATGACCGCCACCAGCGACCCAGCAGTAAACGCTCGAGTGGCCAGCGACGCCAAGGCCGCCGGGGTCTGGGTAAACAGCGCCGACGATCCCAAGAACTGCTCGTTCATCCTGCCCGCCGTGGCTCGACAGGGGCTTGTCACGATGGCCATCAGCACAGGCGGTTCAAGCCCGGCGCTCGCGAGTCGGCTACGCACCGACATCGCTGCTCGCGAACTCACGCCCAACGTGGCTGCCGCCGCGATCGAACTCTCGCGGCAGCGCGATGAGATCAAGGGCGCCGGCGAAAGCACCGAAGACATCGACTGGACCGATCGGGTTACCCGTGCCCTCGCAGGCCACGAGGCACAAACTCTCCCCGAATAGAGCGAGGCGGCTCGGTAGCCTTGCTCACCTATGACCACGATTCCGGACAAGCCATCGCTCGAGGGTATTGAGGCCCGCTGGGCCGAACAGTGGGATGCCGACGACATCTACCGCTTCGACCGCACTGCCACTCGGGATCAGGTATTCGCGATCGACACGCCACCGCCAACGGTCAGCGGCTCGCTGCACATCGGCCACGTGTTTAGCTACACCCACACCGACACGGTGGCGCGTTATCAGCGCATGACTGGCAAGGCCGTTTTCTACCCCATTGGGTGGGACGACAATGGCCTCGCCACCGAACGCCGTGTGCAGAACTACTTCGGCGTTCGCTGCGACCCAAGCGTTGCCTACGACGCTGGCTTCATGCCGCCATTCCGTGGCGAGCCACCAAAGGATCATCAGGCCATCGCGATCTCGCGGCCCAACTTCATTGAGTTGTGCGAAGAGCTCACCGCCCACGACGAACAGATCTTCGAGCAAGTGCTGCGCCGACTCGGCCTGTCATACGACTGGTCGCTGCTGTACACAACTATCGACGACCACTCGCGCCGCGCCAGCCAGCGCGCATTTCTGCGCAACTTGCAGCGCGGCGAGGCGTATACACAAGACGCTCCAACGTTGTGGGACGTCGACTACAAAACTGCCGTTGCCCAAGCCGAGATGGAAGACCGCGAAATCGGCGGCGCGTATCACCACGTTGCGTTCCATCGCACCGACGGCGGCGCCGACGTCATCATCGACACCACCCGGCCTGAGCTGTTGCCCTCGTGTGTTGCATTGGTGGCCCATCCATCCGACGAGCGCTACCAAGCGTTGTTCGGAAAAGTCACGGTGAAGACACCGCTGTTCGGCGTTGAAGTGCCCGTGCTCGCTCATCCGTTGGCCGATCCCGAAAAGGGAACTGGCATCGCAATGATCTGCACATTCGGCGACACCACCGACGTCACCTGGTGGCGCGAGCTCAACCTCTCGAACCGCGCCGTCGTTGGCCGCGATGGCCGCTTCATCAACGACGCGCCGTGGATCACCGATGCCCAAGGCATCGCGCTCTACGAGCAACTCGTGGGGCGCAGCAGCAAGCAGGCCCACAAGCAGACGGTTGAGATGCTGCGTGAGTCGGGCGAGTTGCTTGGCGACCCACGGCCCATCATGCATCCGGTCAAGTTCTACGAGCGCGGCGATCGTCCACTCGAGATCGTGTCGAGTCGCCAGTGGTACATCCGCAACGGCGGCCGCGAGGCCGATCTACGCGCTTCGCTGGTTGCTCGCGGCGACGAGATCACATGGCATCCAGCGCACATGCAGCACCGCTACGCCAACTGGGTCGAAGGCCTCAACGGCGACTGGCTCATTAGCCGTCAACGCTTCTTCGGCGTGCCGGTTCCGGTGTGGTACTCGCTCGACGCCGACGGCAACCCCGACTACGACTCGCCATTGGTGCCCGCCGAATCAGACCTACCCATCGACCCGTCCACCGATTGCCCGGCCGGGTTCACGAATGATCAACGCAGTGTGGCAAACGGTTTCATCGGCGACCCCGACGTGATGGACACGTGGGCCACTTCGTCGCTCACCCCCGAGATCGCTGGCCGCTGGGAAGACGACCCCGATCTGTTCTCTCGGGTGTACCCAATGGACATGCGCCCGCAAGGTCACGACATCATTCGCACCTGGCTGTTCGCCACCGCTGTTCGCGGCCACTGGGAGCACAACACCGTGCCGTGGCGCAACGCCGCGCTCAGCGGATGGATCCTCGACCCCGACCGCAAGAAGATGTCGAAGTCGAAGGGCAACGTGGTCACCCCGATGGCGTTGCTCGATCAGTACAGCACCGACGCCGTTCGTTA